>JADFAM010000014.1 GCA_015665265.1 Flavobacterium sp. | reverse complement strand
AAAAAACAAATAAGTTGGGTAGGGCTGCTAACGAGAGTACTTGAGCATATAAATTACCTTTTCGTATCATTTGAATTGTTTCTTCAAATCCATATTTAGAAAAATATTGTACATACAAAAACACCCCACAACCAGTTGCAATGATAGAAATTAAAAATCCAATAGATACCTCTTTTTTTAAATATCCCATGAATTTAATTTTTGTATCATATGGTGAGCTGTTAAATCAAATTGAACTGGTACAATTGATATAAATCCGTTTTCTAAAGCCCATATGTCTGTATCCTCTCCTTTATCTTTGTTTACAAATTCACCAGACAACCAGTAATATTCCTTTCCAAAAGGACTCTTTCGTTTGTCAAAATCTTCACGCCAATATCCATTGGCTTGTCTACAAATTTTTATTCCTTTTATATGCTCCTCTTTTAATTTTGGAATATTAACGTTTAAAACAGTTGCTTCTGGAATACCATTTTTTAAAGCACTTAGTGTAATTCTTTTAACAAAGTCTTTCCCTTGTTTAAAATCTGCTTTATAATTAAAGTCTAATAGCGAAAATCCAATAGCTGGAACTCCTTCAATTCCTGCTTCAACAGCAGCACTCATAGTTCCTGAATAGATAACATTAATAGATGAATTTGACCCATGATTAATACCAGAAACACATAAATCTGGTTTGGTGTTCAAAATCTCATTGATTGCCATTTTAACACAATCAGCTGGAGTACCTGAACAACTATATTCTATTTGAGGCCCCTCATCTATATTAATTGGATTACAATGCAATACATTATCAACTGTAATAGCGTGACCCATTCCACTCTGAGGCCTATCTGGAGCAACGACAACTACATCTCCAATTTCGTTCATTATTTTAATTAATGCTCTAATACCTGGAGCTGTAATTCCATCATCATTTGTAACTAAAATTAAAGGTCTTTTTTTTGTCATAGTTGTATAAATTACACACAAATGTAAGTCATTTAGTGTGAATATTAATTTAACATTTTCTAAAGAAGATTACATCAGTTTTTTAATTAATATTGTATAGTGTTTTGTTAAGTTTAATAAACATATATTTATAAACAATTGCCCTAAAAAAGCTAAAAATCTTTATGAAAACAAAATTTATTCTCCTATTTTTTTCTTTATTTCTATTGTTAAGCCATACAAATCTAAAAGGTGAAAATTCGACTAGTGATCAAGATCCAGAAAAAGATAAAGTTTTAATTTCTGTACTTAACTATATGCTCACTCGAGGTCATTATGTTCAAAAAGATTTAAATGACGAATTTTCTAAGCATGTATTTACTAATTTTATTGATGGATTAGACCCATCTAAAAGATATTTCACAAAAGATGACATCAAAGAGTTTTCTAAGTATAAATACCAAATAGATAACCAATTAAAAGAATCTGATATTGCTTTTTATAATTTAGTTTACAACAGATTTTTATCTAAAATTAAAAATGCAAAAAAATATTATGGCGCTTTATTAAAAAAACCATTTAACTACAAAAAAAATGAAGTCATTGATTTAGACTACAAAAAAATGGAGTATGCTGATTCTGAAAAAGAACTTGTAAATTACTGGAGAAAACAATTAAAATTACAAACTATAGATAGAATTCAAGAACAGGAAAACCTAGATGAAGAAAAATTTGAAAAAGATCCTACTTACAAAAAAAGATCTTTTTCTTCCATAGAAAAAATAGCAAGAGAAAAAGTAATGACCTCTATGGAAAATTTATACATACGAATAGACGAATTAGAACATAAAGATTGGTTTTCTACCTTTTTAAACAGTGTTGTTAGTGCTTTTGGACCCCACACAACATACATGGCACCAAACATTAAAGAAACTTTTGATCAAGATATGTCTGGTAAACTTGAAGGAATTGGAGCTAGACTTCAAAAAAAAGGTATTTACACCCATGTAGTTGAATTAGTTTCTGGTGGACCTGCTTGGAAACAAGGCGAATTAGAAGAGGGAGATATCCTTATAAAGGTAGCTCAGGAGAATGAAGACCCAATAGATATTGTGGGGATGCGATTGGATGATGCCATTAAATTTATAAAGGGACCTAAAGATACCAAAGTAACCTTAACCGTTAAAAAAAAGATAGATGGTTCTACTAAGGATATCACAATTATTAGAGATATTGTTCAATTAGACGAGACTTTCGTTAAATCTTCTGTAGTATTAAAAGACGGTAAAAAGTTTGGTATTATTGATTTACCTAAATTCTATATAAATTTCGATGATAGAAATTTTAGAGATTCTGCAAAAGATATGGAGAAAGAAATTGAACGGTTAAAAGATGAAAATGTAGAAGGGTTATTAATTGATCTAAGAAATAATGGAGGAGGTTCATTAGACACAGCCGTAAAAATAGCAGGTTTATTTGTAGATAAGGGTCCTGTAGTTCAAGTGAAATATAGAAATGAAGATCCTGTTGTAAGAGAGGATATAGATAAAAATACTCAATGGAGTGGTTCACTTGTTGTTCTAGTAAATGAATTATCAGCTTCTGCATCAGAAATATTTGCAGCTGCCATGCAAGACTATAACAGAGCAATTATTTTAGGAGGAAATCAAACCTACGGAAAAGGAACAGTTCAAAATATTATACCTATAAATAAATTTTATCCTAACTATGACAAAAAACTAGGTTTTCTAAAAATGACCATTCAAAAATTTTATAGAATTAATGGAGGTTCAACTCAAGTAGAGGGAGTTTATTCAGATATAGCTATGCCTACTCGCTTTAGTTATATGAGTTACGGAGAACGAGATTTAGAGGGTGCTCTCAAATGGGACAAAGTACCTCAAGCTAACTACAAGCCTATTAATTCTTACATAAATTTTTCAGACGTTGTTACTACTAGTATTGAAAGAATAAACAACGATCCTAAATTTCAGCTAATTGATGAATACGCTAAATGGCTAAAAAATGAACAAGAAGATTCTACTTATTCATTAAATTACAAACAATACAAAAAAGAACTTAAGGAAAGAGAAGTGTTTTCAAAAAAATTCAACTCAGTTTTTAAATACAAATCTAATCTTACTTTTAATTCTCCGAATTATGAATTGCCTCTTTTTAAAGACAATAAAGATTTAGAAGAAAAAAGAATGGCTTGGCATAAAAACTTATCTAAAGACATTTATATTTCAGAAGCACTAAATGTTCTGAGTCAACTTAAAATAGGTGTTAAACAAGAAATTGTAAAAAATTAACTTATTAAAACCTCGTTTCTTAAAACCTGATAAGTTTGTATAACCTATCAGGTTTTTTATTTTTGCAATAATGTCTTTAGAATCTAAATCACTTTTACAAATAGCAATCAAAAAATTTAAGCAAAATAAAACTGGCTTATTTAGTTTTTGGTTTGTTATTTTTTGTGGCTTTGTGGCTGTGTTTGGTTATCTACTTGCTCCAGACAATAGTCAAAATGCAAATCAGATGCATTTGGAAATTCATTCAAAAGAGCCCGGGTTTTCGGTTCTAATGTTAACACTTCCTTTAGATGAAAACAAATCACAGTCATTTTTTAACAACTTATTTTTTGGTCATACTCAAAATAATACAGAAATACCCATAAAATCATATCGTAAAAAAAACAATTTTTTAGAATATGAAAGTTTGGGCGAAGGATTAACTAAATCGATAAGTTCTAAAGCTATTGTAAACAATCCAGAGAGATATATTAAGAAAAAGACTTTCTATTTTGGTACAGATAAATATGGAAGAGACCTACTAAGTAGATTAATCATTGGTACTCGAATTTCTTTTTTTATAGGGTTTATTGCAGTTTTCATATCATTACTAATAGGAATCAGTATAGGTGCGATAGCCGGTTACTATGGTGGTAAAATAGATGTGATAATAATGTGGCTCATAAATATTACATGGTCTATTCCAACATTGCTACTTGTAATTGCTATTACGTTAGCTTTAGGTAAGGGATATTGGCAAGTATTTATTGCTGTTGGATTAACTATGTGGGTAGAGGTAGCTAGAGTGGTAAGAGGACAAGTACTAACAACCAAACAACAACAGTATGTTGAAGCTGCTAAAGCACTAGGGTATTCAAATTTTAGAATAATTTTTAAACATATATTACCTAATATCATGGCCCCAATTATTGTTATCTCTGCAGCAAATTTTGCAGCAGCAATATTGATAGAAAGCGGACTAAGTTTTCTAGGAATTGGTGCCCAACCACCTACTCCATCTTGGGGTGCTATTATTAAAAATCATTACAATTACATCATTCTTGGAAAACCATATCTAGCAATCATTCCTGGATTAGCTATTATGAGTTTGGTTATGGCTTTTATGATCATAGGAAATACTTTACGTGATGCTTTGGATGTAAAAATTTAAAGTAGATATTCAATAATGATTCCTACCAAAAATATTAAGAAATATCAATTAAAGAAATTGACGATACTTTTATTCAAAATTAGTATGTGTATAAATATATTTATTAAAACTTATTTTTTTGACGATGAAGTAATCGTTTATGAAGATTAATTAAGAAAACTTATTAATTAAAAGCTGTATTTATTATTATTAAACTCACACAATAAAATAAGCCTCTTGAAAATCAAGAGGCTTATAATTATGTACAGGCGGAGAGACTCGAACTCTCACACCTTGCGGCACTAGATCCTAAGTCTAGCGTGTCTACCAATTCCACCACGCCTGCAAGTTTAAAAAACTAAAATACTTTCAGTTTTGGTTTGCAAATATACGCATTCGTCTGAATTCGCAAAGCGGAATCGGAGGAATTTTAGTATTTTTACTGGCTCATAAATATAAAATATGTTAGATCTCAAAAACTACATTGAAGCGAACAAAGATCGTTTTATCAACGAACTAATAGAACTCTTAAAAATCCCTTCTGTAAGTGCAGATCCAGCATTTCAACAAGATGTTTTAAATACCGCTGATAGTGTGAAAGATAAGTTAGAAAAAGCAGGCTGTGATTTTGTTGAAATATGTGAAACTCCAGGATATCCAATTGTTTATGGAGAAAAAATTATTGATAAGAAACTACCAACTGTTTTAGTGTATGGACATTATGATGTTCAGCCTGCAGATCCATTAGATTTATGGGATTCTCCAGCATTTGAACCAATTATAAAAAAAACAGAACTTCATCCAGAAGGTGCCATTTTTGCTCGTGGTGCTTGTGATGATAAAGGTCAAATGTATATGCATGTAAAAGCCATGGAATACATGACTACTACTGGAAATCTTCCATGTAATGTGAAGTTTATGATTGAGGGTGAAGAAGAAGTTGGTTCTGAAAGTTTGGGATGGTTTGTAAAAAACCACCACGAAAAATTAGCCAATGATATTATTTTAATTTCTGATACGGGAATGATAGCCAATGACATTCCTTCTATCACTACTGGATTAAGAGGTTTAAGTTATGTTGAAGTAGAAATTACTGGACCTAACAGAGATTTACACTCTGGATTATATGGAGGTGCAGTTGCCAATCCTATAAATATTTTATCAAAGATGATTGCTTCATTGCATGATGAAAATAACCATATTACCATTCCTGGTTTTTATGATAAAGTAGAAGAATTATCAAGAGCAGAAAGAGATGAAATGGCAAAAGCCCCTTTTTCTTTAGATAGTTACAAAAAAGCTTTAGATATTTCTGCTGTATATGGAGAAGAAGGATATACAACAAATGAAAGAAACTCTATACGCCCAACTTTAGATGTTAATGGAATTTGGGGTGGATACACAGGTGAAGGTGCCAAAACGGTAATAGCCTCTAAAGCTTATGCAAAAATATCTATGCGTTTAGTACCTAATCAAGAATGGCACGAAATTACTGAGTTATTCACCAAGCATTTTGAAAGTATAGCTCCAGAAGCTGTTACTGTTAAAGTAACTCCTCATCATGGTGGTCAAGGCTATGTAACTCCTATAAATACCATTGGTTATAAAGCTGCCAGTAAAGCTTACCAGACAACTTTTGGAAAAACTCCCATACCACAAAGAAGTGGTGGAAGTATTCCAATAGTTTCTCTTTTTGAAGATGAATTAAAAAGCAAAACAATTCTAATGGGCTTTGGCCTAGATAGTGATGCTATCCATTCCCCAAATGAGCACTTTGGTATTTTTAATTATTTAAAAGGAATTGAAACCATTCCTTATTTTTATAAATATTTTACTGAACTATTCGAATAAAAAAAGCCGCTATAGCGGCTTTTTTTATTATTTGAGTATATATGCTTTTTTTATAAAGTCTATTTCAGGATAGTTAGTTCTAATAAATTTATTACCGTATCTATTTAAAGAATCTTGTCGCATACCTAATCTGTCTCCATACCCATCATAAAAATTTAAAATATTGTCTTTTCCAGCAATTACTTTTGCAATAACCGGAAAACCTTTTACTCCAGAATATGACAGGGCATCTAGCCGTTTGTTATTTTTTAAATTAATAAATATCTGTGTAGTTCTTGTCTTTACACCTCCTCTAGCAAAGGAGATTGTCATGAGATTATTGCTTTCAATAACCTTTTCATCATCAATTTTAAATTTTCTCCAACTGGCATTTATCAAACTATCATTGTGAATACCAAACTGAGCTACAAAACCTGGTACCACTCTAAAAACAGCAATATCTGTATAAAATTCATTTTTAATTAATTGATATAATCTGTCTATACCTTTAGGAGACCACTGTCTTTTTGCCTCAATATCAAAATTCCCCTGGGTAGTTTCAAACCTTGCTTTAAAATATGCTGGCGCTTCTTCTTTGATCCATTTTTCCTTGAAGAGTTTTGGACTACATGATAAAAAAGAAATTAAAATTACAAGTGCTATTATTTTTTTCATATTTAAGCCAATACTATTATTTATAATTACTCCTTTTCTGACATTTTCTTCACATAATCTGTAATAATCACAATCTGTGTAGGCCCAACTTTTCCCTCTATATATTTTGGATTTTCATGATCTAAAGAAATTCTTCGAACTGCTGTTCCTTGTTTAGCCACCATACTAGACCCTTTTACTTTTAAATCTTTAATTAAAACAACAGAATCTCCTGCTTGAAGAATAGCACCGTTGGCATCTCTGTGTATAATCTTATCTGCCTCTTCTAAATGTTCTCCTGTTTCTTTGGCAAATCGTAAATCATCATCTTCTAAATAAAGCATGTCTAGTAAATCTTGAGGCCAGCCCTCTTTTCTTAAACGAGATAATATTCTCCAAGCGATCACTTTTACAGCTCTAAATTCTGACCACATGCTGTCGTTTAAACAACGCCAATGATTTACATCTGTAGTTTCTGGATTTTCAATTTGTCTTATACATAAATCACAAGCTAATATACTCCCATCTACACCTCTTGTTAATACAGGTGGAACTTCATATATTTCTAGTGAAGTATCTGATGTACACAATTCACAAACATTTCCACTTCTACTCTGTAAGTCTTGTAATATAGACATCGGAACTTTTTTAATTGTACAATGATACAGTTATTCTAAGAACACTACAAATTACCTTCCGGTTAATGATTTAGGTATTCTTCCGTTTTTGATAGCTTCTGAACGTAAGCGTCTTCCAACAATACGTTCATTCATAGCACCAATTTCTAGCACTTTATCAATATCTAAATTTGTCTCAATCCCCATCTCATCGAGCATAACCACTAAATCTTCAGTAGAAACCAAACCCACTAAATTTGGATCTTTGTAATAATAAGACCCCGTTCCTGCTACTGGAACTCCGTCTACAAAATTTGCAGGCTGACCTCCTATACCTCCCATAGTAGATTCGTAATGTGTCATCCCAGCTTGAAGGGCGGCTAGAACATTGGCCAACCCCCATCCTCTAGTTGTATGAAAATGAACAATTTGTTTCTCAGTCATCCCTACCTTTTCCTGCAACATAGAATAATACCTGTACACTCTATCTGGCGATGCAGAACCATCATGATCAGCATGTTCTACATCATCTGCACCAATATCAAACCAACGTTTCGTAAAATCTATAGCTTTATTAAGGTCTGTAGGCCCTTCTATAGGACATCCCCATATAGTGCTTACTGTACCATTTACTTTGATTCCCGCGTTATGCGCTTTTTTAATTTGAATTTCTGCCATCTTCCAATACTCTTTTAATGACAAACCAGAATTTTTTAGATGATGAGATTCACTGGTAGAAACCATTAATAAAATTCTGTCAGGACCATAACCTTCTAACTTTGCCTGTATAGCTCTTTCTACTGCTTTCTCTCTGATAGTAATAGCTGTTAGAGAAGTATCTGATAACAAATGAGATACTTTTTTTGAAGTACGTATTTTTTTAAACAAATTATCGGCATCAGCAAACTGAGGCATGCCTCTTGGGTTTCCAAAATTGGTAACTTCAATATTTTTAAACCCAGCCAACAGCAGCTGTTCTAGCATCCATAATTTGGACTCAGTAGGAATAAATTTTTCCTCATGCTGGTAGCCATCACGAACTGTAATATCTCCTATAGTAACTTTCTTTGGGTAGTTCATATAATTATTTAAAAAATGAATGCTAAAAATATTAAATCGCTTGCTATAATAAAGTAAAAAACATAAACTTTAATATGAATTTAGCATTTGGAAGAAAAAGCTTTTTTAAAAAGCTACTTATGAAATCTCTAATGAAGTAAATTTGAATATATTTCCATCAAAAAGCCCTTGATCACTTAATTTAAGTGAAGGAATAACAAGTAGAGCCATAAATGACAAAGACATAAAAGGAGCCCTTAAGTTACTTCCCATTTCTTTTGCCATCGAATCTAACTCCCCATAGAACTTCCCAATAACTTCTGCTGATTGATCACTCATAATTCCAGCCACGGGTAAGGCAACTACTTTTTCTATTGTACCGTCTATTGCACATATACCACCCTTATGTTGTATCAACAGATTTACAGCTTTACAAATAAACTCATCAGAGGTTCCAACTGCTATAATGTTATGTGAATCGTGACCAACAGAACTAGCTATAGCTCCATGTTTTATTCCAAAATTTTTAATAAAAGCAATGGATGGATTCGTGTTTTGATAGCGATTTACGACTGTCATTTTCAAAATATCATTGTCTACATTTGAAATGATTTTTCCATCAACTACCAAAGCGTTAGCCTCTATTTCATTAGTTACTAATTCACCGTCAAGCACTTCAATAACACGAATTTTATCTGTAGATGACAGTATCTCAAAATCAGCTACATTCTTTTTTTCTGTTTCAAAATTATTTAAGATTTCAAATGGGACAGTGGTTACAAAACTTTTTCCATTTTTTGCAACCAACTCACCATCTATATAAGTTTCCAACACTTTAAATTTCTGAAGATTATCTACTAAAATAAAATCTGCAGTATCACCAACTTGTAATAAACCAACCTCTAAATTATAGTGCTGTACAGGATTTATACAGGCTATTTGTAGTACTTTAAAAATATCCACCCCCTTAGCAACTGCTCGTTCACATAATTGATTGATATGCCCTAACAACAAATCATCTGGATGTTTATCGTCTGAACAAAACATCATATTATTATAATGTTCAGGTAATAAATCTATCAAAGCCTCAAAATTCTTCGCAGCACTTCCCTCCCTGATAAGAATTTTCATCCCTTTCTGTAGTTTTTCTAGAGCTTCCTCATAGGTAAAGCATTCATGATCTGTAGAAATTCCTGCAGCAATATATTTGCTTACATCATCACCTCTTAAACCCGGTGCATGACCATCTATAGGTTTGTTATTATTTTTTGAATATTCAATTTTTTTTAGCACCTCTTCATCATCTAATAACACCCCAGGATAATTCATCATTTCGGCCAAATACTTAATGTCTGGACTTGCCATTAATTCTTTGATTTCGTGAGAATCTATTTCAGCACCGGCACTTTCAAACGAAGTAGCAGGAACACAAGAGGGTGCACCAAAATTAAATTTCAACGGAACTTTCTTTCCGTTATTAATCATAAAATGAACACCTTTAACACCCAAAACATTGGCGATTTCGTGTGGATCAGACACTGTGGCAACTGTACCATGAATAAGTGCAATTTTTGCAAATTCAGACGGAACTACCATCGAACTTTCTATGTGAATATGGGCATCGATAAAACCTGGTAGAATGAAATTTTTTACATCATGTTCACTAGGGCGAATATCAATAATTTTCCCATCAGATACCTCAACTTCACCTTTAAAAATAGAACGTTTTAATATATCTACAATGTTTCCTCTTATAATCATAACTCAAAATTAAACAATCCTGTTTTTTTAATTGTTATTATTTACCTTTATTCTTTTATTGAATTTTTCTAATTATATTATTTTGTAATTATTTTGGAGAATATATGAATTATAACAATATAAAAATATCTAACAAACAAGCAGAAAAAATCTTGTTAGATTTCTATCATATAAAAGGGACTGCTTTTAAACTTCCCGGAGAAACAGATTTTAATTTCAAAATATCCATCGATTCAAAAGATTGTTATATTTTAAAAATATCTAGACCTAATCAGAGTAAAAAATACAGCGATTTTCAAGAAAAACTGTTACAATATCTAGAGGATAAAACAACAATTGTTTCTCCAAAAATAATTTTAGATAAGAAAAGAAAAGCTACATCAGAATATATAGATAGCTCAAAAAATGTTAGAAGTGTTCGTTTACTAACCTGGATTCCAGGACGTCTGTGGAGTAGTGTTAATCCTCAATCAAACTTTTTAAGGTTTAATTTGGGTCAACAATGTGGAAAACTCACAAAAACTCTTCGTTTTTTTAAACACACGGAAGCTTACAGAAATTTTGAATGGGATATTGCACAATCTTTATGGACCTCTAATTTCTTACATCTTTTTAGTGCTAAAGAAAAAAAAGTCATCAGCCATTTTCAGTCTCTATTTAGAAAGCAATTTAAAAGCTATCAATCACTTAGAAAAAGTATTGTTCATAATGATGTTAATGATAATAACATTGTAGTTTCTGAAGATATAAAAGATCCTAAAGTTATTGGCGCCATTGATTATGGTGACGCAATTCATACACAAACAATTAATGATTTAGCTATTGCTTGTTCTTATGCTATCATGCATCATAATGATCCATTAGAGGCTTCGCTAGAACTAGTAAAAGGATACCACAGCACTTTTACTTTACAAGAAAAAGAAATCAGTCATTTGTATGCTTGTATTGCGATGAGATTGGTAATCTCTGTAACTAAATCTGCCATTAATAAAGATAAAGAACCCAACAATAGGTATTTGCTAATTAGTGAAAAGCCAGCATGGGAAGTTTTGCATAAATGGGTCCTTTTAAGCCCAGATTTTGCAAATTATTCTTTTAGAGATGCTTGTGGTTTTTCTGCACATCCAAATGAAGAAAAATTTAAAAAATGGGCAGCAACTACACAATGTTCTTTAACAGAATTATTCCCATCGGTTCATAGAAAAGATATAGAACTATTAGATCTTAGTGTATCTAGTTCTTGGATTGGCCATCTAGCTGATTTTAACAATATTGATTTTTTTCAATACAAACTAGACCAACTTCAAAAAGAGTATCCAACAAAAATTATTTCAGGTGGATATTTAGAGCCTAGACCATTGTACACCTCAAATACCTACGATAAAATAGGTAATTATGGTCCAGAAAGCAGAACTATTCATTTAGGAATCGATTTCTGGCTACCTACTAAAACTCCAATACATGCTCTATTTGATGGAGAAATAGTAATAGCTGTAAATGATCACGGAAACAAAGAATATGGTGGGTTGGTTGTTTTAAAACACACAGAAAATGAACTAGACTTCTACACGTTATATGGTCATTTAGATCCGAAAGGTATTTTACACTATCTTAAAGGAGACCTCATACAAAAAGGGCAAAAAATAGGTGAGTTAGGTGATCGAACCGTAAATGGTAATTGGGCACCTCATTTGCATTTTCAGATAATGCTTTCTTTATTAGACTATACAACTGATTTTCCTGGAGTTGCCTATGCAAATCAAATAACTATTTGGAAAAGTATTTGCATAGACCCAAACATATTGTTTCGTATTAAAAATCTTTGTACGAAAAAGAATACTTCAAACGAAGAATTAATTACTTACAGAAAAAAACATCTTGGAAAAGGATTGAGTTTACACTATAAAGAACCCATAAAAATGGTTCGAGGAGAGGGTGTATTTCTTTTAGATCAATTAGGGAAAAAGTATTTAGACACCGTTAATAATGTTGCTCATGTTGGACATGAGCATCCAACAGTAGTTAAAGCGTCTCAACAACAGGCTGCTATTTTAAATACAAATTCTAGATATCTTCATGAAAACATCAACTTACTTGCACAAGAAATTTTAGACACCTTACCACCTGAACTAAGTGTTGTTCATTTTGTAAATTCTGGAAGTGAAGCTAATGAATTGGCTATTAGAATGGCAAAAACAGTAACAGGTAAACAAGATGTTATTGCTTCAGAAGTTGGTTATCACGGAAACACCAATACCTGTGTAGCTATTTCTTCTTATAAATTTGATGGTAAAGGTGGTAAAGGTGCTCCAGCACACACCAATATTTTCCCGTTACCAGACACTTTTAGGGGCAAATACAGTGGTGAAAACGCAAGCCTGCATTATGCAGAAGAAGTACAAAAATGCATTGATAGGATTCATAAAAGAGGAGATGGTGTAAGCGCACTAATTGTAGAACCTATTATTTCTTGTGGTGGCCAGATAGAATTGCCTGAAGGGTTTTTATCCATGGCCTATACAGCTATTAGAAAAGCAGGTGGAGTATGTATTTCTGATGAAGTTCAGGTAGGGTGTGGAAGACTAGGAATATCTTATTGGGGCTTTCAATTACACAATGTAATTCCAGATATTATTACCATTGGAAAACCCATTGGAAATGGACATCCTGTGGCTGCTGTAGTTTGTACAGAAGCAGTAGCTAATAGTTTTGCAAACGGTATGGAGTTTTTTAACACCTTTGGAGGAAACCCTGTTTCTTGTGCTATAGGAACTGCTGTTTTGCAAACCGTAAAAAAAGAGAAATTACAAGAAAACGCTTTAGAAGTTGGTGCTTATTTAAAGCAACAACTTTTCAACTTAGCCAAAGATTTTCCTATTATTGGTGATGTAAGAGGCCAAGGATTTTTCTTAGGAATAGAATTGGTAGATGCTCAAAAAAAACCATTACCTATACAAACCGATTATCTTGTAAACAGAATGAAAGCACATGGCATTTTAATGAGTTCTGATGGTCTAGATCATAACGTAATAAAAATAAAACCACCACTTGTTTTTTCAAAAGAAAATGCACAACAACTGTTGTGGTAT
The DNA here is from genome assembly GCA_015665265.1 of Flavobacterium sp. Classification (GTDB taxonomy): domain Bacteria; phylum Bacteroidota; class Bacteroidia; order Flavobacteriales; family Flavobacteriaceae; genus Polaribacter. The sequence continues at coordinate 16,031 of JADFAM010000014.1, read as the reverse complement.
CTTAGAAAAATATTGGCAGAAGATGTGATGAAAACATACAATTTTAACTAACACTACAATAACTTACTTTTATCCTAAACCACAACTTGGACCATTCGCTTTAAAAACTTAATTTTAGAATTCACAAACACTAATTAATCATGCGTAAATTTTTTATAATATTCGCCCTTATTTCTTTTTCAGTTTCAACTTTTTCTCAAAAAGAAAAAATCACAAAATCAAAAAATTGGGATGTAAACAACCCTCACAAAGATTGGAGTTATAAAACTTTCAATCTTAATACTGATGAAGGGACCTGGATGAATTTAGATATAAGCCCAGATGGAAAAACAATTGTTTTTGATATGTTAGGAGATATTTACACCATGCCAGTTACTGGTGGTAGAGCTAAGGCTTTGAGAACAGGTTTGGCTTTTGAGGTACAGCCTAGATATAGCCCAGACGGAACCTATATTTCGTTTACCAGTGATGTAGAAGGCGGGAATAATATTTGGGTAATGACAGCTGATGGACAAAACGCAAAAGCTATTACCAAAGAAAAATATAGATTACTAAACAACGCTGTTTGGACACCTGACGGAAAGTCTTTAGTTGCAAGAAAACATTATACTTCTGAACGTTCTGTAGGTGCCGGAGAAATGTGGCAATATCCATTAGTTGGTTCAGCAGGCCTACAAATCACAAAACGGAAAAATGATCAACAGGATGTTAATGATCCTTCTATATCTCCAGACGGAAGATATCTTTATTATGCAGAGGACATGTATCCTGGTGGATTTTTTCAATACAACAAAGACCCTAATAGCCAGATATATGTAATTAAACAATATGATTTCACCACAGGAAAAACAAAAACAATAACTGGTGGTCCTGGCGGCGCAGCTAGGCCAATAATTTCAAGAGATGGAAAAAATCTAGCTTTTGTAAAAAGAATTAGAGAACAAACTGTATTGTATATCCATGATTTAGCAACCGGAGAAGAAAAACCAATTTACTTTGATCTAGATAAAGACCAACAAGAGGCTTGGGCAGTTTTTGGTGTCTATCCCTATTTTAGTTGGATGCCAAACAATAGAGATCTTGTTTTTTGGAGTGCAGGTAAAATTCATAGTATAAATATAGATTCTAAAGTAATTAAGAATATCCCTTTTGAAATTGACACTTCTATTAAATTAACTGAAACACACCAAGTAAAAAGAAAAGCTTTTACTGAAAATTTTTCATCAAAAATGATCAAAGATGTAAAAACATCTCCCAACGGAAATACTATTATTTTTACTTCACTAGGGCATATTTACAAAAAAACACTACCAAACGGAATACCTGCTAGAATTTCAAATTTATCAGATTTTGAAGCTGATCCAAGTTTTTCTCCTGATGGAAAATCTGTCTTATTTGTTACTTGGAATGATGAAAACTTAGGAGCAATATACTCTATAAAACTAGATGGTTCTGGATTAAAAAAATTGACTAAACAAAAAGGTATCTACAGAACACCAGTCTATGACGGATCTGGAAGTAAAATTGCCTACAGAAAAGAAAGTGGAAATGGAGATCAAGGATTTGATTTTACTAAAATGACTGGTATTTACACAATGAATTATACAGGTTCTTATCCAAAAAGAATCTCAGAATCTGGTGAATTTCCTCAATTCTCTGAAGACAACAAAAGAGTGTTTTTTCAAACTGGTGGCGCTTTCTTTGGAAATTTAACTAAAAAATTAAAAAGTGTAGACTTATCAGGGAATGATGAAAAAAGTCATTTCACCTCAAAACTTGCTAATAGAATTGTTCCTAGTCCAGACAATAAATGGGTTGCTATTATTCATTTACATAAAGTATATATTGCACCATTTATTCAAAATGGTCAAGAGATTAACTTAGATATAAAGACCAAATCTTTTCATGTAGAAAGTTTATCTGAGGAAGCAGGCATAGATATTCACTGGGGATCATCTAACAAAAAAGTTCATTGGATATTAGGAGATGAATACTTTACAAAAAATCTCATTGATAACACCAAAGATCCCTTTGCTAAAACAAATTTAGACAGCTCAAAAGCAGCACCAATAAAAATTAATTTAGAGGTTAAATCAGATGTTCCCGAAGGTATCATAGCTTTTACAAATGCTCGCTTAATAACCATGAATGGGGATAAGGTGATTGAAGAAGGGACTATTATTATCAATCAGAACAAGATAGATACCATAGGCACATCAGAAAAAATTGTAATTCCAGAAGGTGCTAAAGTCTATGACATGAGAGGAAAAACGATTATGCCTGGTATTGTAGATGTTCATGCGCATGTTGGGGCTTTTAGAAACGGATTAAGTACTCAAAAACATTGGCAATTTTATGCAAATTTAGCTTTTGGAGTTACCACCTCTCATGACCCTTCTGTGCATACAAAAGCCGCTTTTACCTTAGAAGAATTACAAAAAAGTGGACAGACAGTAGGTCCAAGATTATTTTCTACAGGTTTTATCTTGTATGGTGCCGAAGGAGATTTTAAAGCAGTTGTAAACAATTTAGAGGATGCAAGATTTGCCATTGAGAGAACCAAAGCATTTGGAGCAAAATCTGTAAAAAGCTACAACCAACCCAGAAGAGAACAACGTCAGCAAATTATGCAGGCCGCCAAAGAATTGGGCGTAAATGTAGTACCTGAAGGGGGCTCAAACTTCTACTCAAATATGAGTATGATTTTTGACGGTCATACAGGTATTGAGCACAATATACCAGTAAACCCAGTTTATAAAGACGTGCTATCTCTTTGGGGAAATAGCAAAACTGGTTATACACCAACTTTAATTGTAAATTATGGTGGTATGAATGGTGAAATGTTCTTCTATGAAGAAAGTAATGTATGGGAAAATGAAACGCTGTTAAAGTATACTCCAAGATATGTAATCGATACTAGATCTAGGCATAGAATAAAAATTCCAGCAAAGGAATACGAAAATGGTCATATTCTAACCTCTAAAACAGTGACAGATTTATCTAAGGTAGGTGTAAAAGTAAATTTAGGAGCACATGGTCAATTACAAGGATTGGGGGCTCATTGGGAATTATGGATGTTACAACAAGGTGGTATGTCTAATTTAGAGGCACTAAAAGCTGCTACCATTAATGGAGCTGAGTATATTGGTGTTGGAGATGAATTAGGTTCTTTAGAAGTAGGAAAACTGGCTGATTTAATTGTTTTAAGTGAAAACCCATTAGAAAATATTAGACATACAAATACGGTAACTCACACCATGATTAATGGAAGATTGTATGATATTACAACTATGAATGAAATAGGTAATTACGACAAATCAAGAACTAAATTTTATTGGGAAAACGGAAAATACAATCAAGGAGTACCTTTTAATTTTGATACCAACAGCTTTACAACTCCAACTTGTAGTTGTCATGAGTAATTAAAAGGTTCGTTCTACATGAAATGGATTTAAGTCTAATGATGGTTTTTGATCTGAAATAATTTCAGAAACTAATTTTCCAGTGGCGGGTCCTAAACTCCATCCCATCATGGCATGACCTGTAGCAAAGGTTAAATTGTTATACTGAGATGTTTTTCCGATATAGGGTAACCCATCTGGAGTTACAGGTCTTAAACCACACTGAGCAGCCTCCTTATCTTGGGTGCTAATTTGTAATCCGTGATAATATTTAGAGGCAGAGTTTGCAATTGCATTCACTCTAATAGGATTGATTTTATGATTTATTTTATTAATCTCCATAGTTCCTGAAAATCTAGTAAATCCATCCATAGGTGTTACAGCAACTTTAGCCTCTAACAGGACTGCAGGGATGGTAATATTGGTTTCTTGGGCTACATTAATTCGATACCCCTTACCAGGTTGTAACAACATTTTAATACCTAGTTTTTTACTAATAATTGGAGACCAACTTCCCGCTGCCATTACAAATTCATCAGCTTTAATTTCACGTTTGTCGGTAATCAGTTTTGTGATTTTTTTGTCAGAAATAACAATGTCTTTTACCTCTTCTTCAGATAAAATTTCTACTCCGTTATTTTTGAGATAAATCAACATATTTTTCATAAAAACACCAGGCGTCATATGAGCATCTGAATGATAATAAACAGCTCCTTTAATATTTAGATTTGCCTTGGGTTCTATTGCTTCAACTTCTTTAGCAGATAAGTTTTCAACTTTTAGGCCAAGTTTTATTGCTTTTTGTCCTACCTCCCACTCTTGTTCGCCAGCCTTCTCATGTTTATAAGCCATTAACAATCCTTTATGCTCGTAATGAAAGTTAAAATCTTTTGATGTTTTTATTTCAGTGTATAGGGCTCTACTCAAGATATTGATGTCTTTAATTACAGGTATAGATTGTGCAACTTTTTGTTTAGTTGCAGAACGTTTAAAAGCCAAACCCCATTTTAAAAAATCAAGATCTAACCTTGGTTTTACATAAAACGGACTTGCAGGATTAAACATCCACTTGAGTCCTTTGGTTATAATTCCTGGAGCTGCAAGTGATATAATATGACTTGGGGTAATGTATCCTGCATTTACAAAAGAAGCTCCTTTAGAAAAATTAGATTTATCTATTACAGTAACTTCATGACCTTCTTTGTGAAGGAAATACGCCGAGCATACTCCCATAATCCCTCCACCAATAATAACTACTTTTTTTGACATTTGTATTCGTATTTAAATCACAGAGAACCCATGTGCGTATGGGTCATCTTTATCATCTATGATAATGGTATTGTATCCATAAATCTTAGCCCACCCTTTAATACTTGGAATGATTGCTGGAAAATCACCTACAGTAGTTTCTTCTTCTATACAACCTACAAAAGTGCTTCCAATAAAACTTTCATGAATAAATTCAACTCCCTTTTTTAATTTTCCTTTGGCATACAATTGAGCCAAACGAGCAGATGTTCCTGTTCCACAGGGAGATCTGTCGATAGCTTTATCTCCATAAAAAACTGCATTCCTTCCATCAGAACCCTGATGTATTGGAGTTCCTGACCATAGTAAGTGTGTCACATTTTTAATACTAGAATCGTCAGGATGAATGAATTTATTTGGATACCTTATATTAATTTGTTCTCTAACTTTTTGTGAATATTGGACAATTTGACTGGCTGTGAAATCTTGAATACCTGAAAAGTTTTGTTGAGGATCTATAATTGCATAAAAATTACCTCCGTAAGCAACATCAAAAATAATGTCTCCAAGATCTGGACAATGTACTGTTAAATTTTCAGCAGCTAAATAACTTTTTACATTGGTTAGTTTTACCCATTCTACTTTTCCGTTGGTTTGTTTATAATCAATCTCTACCAAACCAGCAGGAGCTTCCATTCTTATTTTACCTGGAACTTTTGGTGTTATTAGCCCCTCCTCTATAGCTATGGTGATGGTTCCAATAGTTCCATGACCGCACATGGGTAAGGCTCCAGAAGTTTCTATGAATAAAATTGCAAAATCATTTGCAGGATTGTGAGGTGGGTACAAAAAAGATCCACTCATGATATCATGCCCACGTGGTTCAAACATCAGTCCTGTTCTTATCCAATCATATTCTTTGATAAAATGCTGACGCTTTTCACTCATGTTATCCCCTACTAAAGGCGGGTGACCACTTTTAACGACTCTTACAGGATTGCCACAGGTATGACCATCTATACAAACAAAAGTTGTGCTACTCATGAAGTACTTTTTCTATATAATTATTAATCCTTGTTTCCAAAATTTCCAATGTTACGGTACCTTGCTCTAAAATTACCTCATGAAACGCTCTAATATCAAATTTAGTTTGCAACTGAGTTTCCGCTTTTTCTCGAAGTTCTCTAATCTTTATTTCTCCAATTTTATAGGACAAAGCTTGGCCTGGCCATGAAATATATCGATCTGTTTCGGTATTAATTTCATGTATTGATAGTGCGGTATTAGCACTCATAAAAACAACTACCTCATCTCTTGTCCAACCTTTGGCATGAATTCCTGTATCTACTACTAGTCTACAAGCCCTCCACATTTCATAAGTAAATTTACCAAAATGCTCATAAAGAGTAGTATACATTCCCATTTCTTCAGCTAAAAACTCTGAGTATAAACCCCAACCTTCTCCATAGGCAGATAAATATAAATTACGTCTAAATTGAGGAATAGTATCTCCTAACTCATTATTTAAGGCTCCCTGTAAATGATGTCCTGGTACAGCTTCATGAACTGTTAATGAGGGAATAGTATAGAGTGTTCTGCTAGGAAGATCATAGGTATTTACCCAATAATATCCAGGGTTTGTACTGTTTTTTGAGGTTCCCACATAGCGACCACCTGTATATTTTGGCGCTATAGCGTCCGGAACAGGGGCAACACCATAGGGTTTTCTTGGTAGTGTTTTAAAAAACCGTGGTAGTTGTTCGTCTGCTCTTTTTGCAATATCTCTTGCAAACATTAGTAGTTCTTTTGATGTTTTTGCATAAAACTGTTTATCTGTTCTTAAGAATTTTAAAAAAGCTGAAAAGTTTCCTTTAAATTTCAGTTTTTTTATAATTTTTAGCATCTCTGCCTTAATACGTGCTACTTCTTTTAAACCAATTTGATGAATATCTTCAGCAGAATAAAGAGTACTTGTTGTGTAGAAATTAATTCTATTTTGATAGTATTCTTCTCCACCTGGTGTTTCTGAAACTCCAATGGAAGTTCTTGCTTTTGGAAGGTATTCGTCTTCAAAAAAAGTTTTAATTCTTTTAAATTGAGGAATAACGCTATTTTCTATCGCAATCTTAGCAGCACTTAAAATAGAATCATTCTGATCTTGGGTAATATTTTCAGGTAAACTTTTAAACGGTTTGTAAAAATAGCTATCTGAAAAATCAGCTATAATATGATCTTCATAAGTAGATTCATATCCGTTAAAAATCACCTTGGGTTGTGACACTCCTTTTTCTAACCCTTCCCTTAAATTCACAAAGTGTTGGTTTACAAAAACAGGAATGGCGTTTAGTTTGTTTAAATAATTTTTGGCAGCTTTATAACTAGATAAAGGTCTTACGATGTAATTTAGATTACTGTGAAACCCAGCATCTGAAAGGAGTGGGTTTAAAAACCTTTCATAGGTAAAATAATCTATCTGATCTTTAAGCTTAAACTTTAATAATTTTAATGAAATTACTTCTGTTTCCGAAAGTGCTATCTCTGAAACTTCAGAAAGTTTCATCAATATAGTTTTTGCAAAATCTGCTTCAGATTGGTAGAATTTTTTAGTAAAAAGTCCTAGGGGAAATTCTTGTTCATCATACCCTTTATGATCTTGATATTTATTGACTATAGAAGTTAATAGCTGTGAAGAATTTTCTTTATTTGAAATACAACCGCAAATAGTTACTATAAAAGCAACGGTAATTATTCTTTTAACAAACTTCATACTTATCTCTTTTTAAGATTTATAAACTCCATCTTCGTGACGAGAGATACCTAATGGATTTTCATTTTTTAATTCGTCTGGCAACAGATTATTCGGCCAATCTTGGTAACTAAAAGGACGAACCCAACGTTTGATAGAGTGAATTCCGACCGCTGTAAATCGACTATCTGTTGACGAGGGATATGGGCCTCCATGGACCATAGACGGACAAACCTCTACACCAGTTGGTACTCCATTAAAAATGATTCTTCCAACTCTATTCTGTAATGCAGCAATTACTTTTGGGTAATTTGCTACTTCATTTTCATCTGAAATTACGGTTCCAGTTAATTGTCCTTCTAATTGCAAAATAATCTCTTCTAATTGATTTTCATCTTCGCATTGAACAACCATAGAAAATGGTCCAAAAACTTCTTGATGTAATGTTGAATTTTCTAAAAACTCTTTTCCTTCAACAGTTGCAATCATTTGACTAGCAAAATTGGTTTGCGTGTTATCTTTAAAAGAAGCCGTAACAACAACGTCCGATTGTGAAATCGCTTTTTGTTTATTTGTTTCGTATGCTCCAGCAATATTAGGATGCAACATTACAGAAGGTTTAATCTTTAAAATAGCATCACTTACTTGGGCAATAAACTGTGAGAACTCTTTGCTTTTAATTCCGAGAATCAATCCTGGATTGGTACAAAATTGTCCGGTTCCTAAAGTAATTGAACCTGCATATGTTTTTGCCCAATTATTACCATCTTCAGTAAGTGCTTTTGGCAGAATTACCACAGGGTTTACACTTCCCATTTCTGCGAAAACCGGAATTGGTTCTTCTCTTTTTGCTGCTAAATCTAGTAACGCTCTACCTCCACGAATACTTCCTGTAAAACCAACAGCTTTTACTGCTGGATGTTCAACTAGCTGAACACCAACTTCTATTCCGCTTGAATTTAAATTAGAAAAAACTCCATTTGGCATATTTGTTTTTTCGGCAGCTTTTATAATCGCTGATGCTACTAATTCTCCTGTCCCTGCATGCATTGGGTGCGATTTTACAATGACTGGGCAACCTGCTGCTAAAGCAGCTGCTGTATCTCCACCAGCAGTAGAATATGCTAATGGAAAATTACTTGCTCCAAAAACTACTACTGGACCTAAAGGAATATTTATTTTTCGTAAATCTGGTTTTGGAGCAGGAGTTCTATCTGTAATTGAAGTATCAATTGTAGCATCTACCCAAGAACCTTCTGCGACCAAATCTGCAAAAGAACGGAGTTGAAAAACTGTTCTTCCTCTTTCTCCTTTTGCTCGTCCTTCTGGCAATCCAGTTTCGGAACAATACGTTTGAATCAACTCATCATCTAAAGCCAAAATCTCATCAGCAATGGCATGTAAAAAAGCTGCTTTTCTCTGTCCAGAAATAGTTCTGAATTCTTTAAAAGCATCAGACGCTAAAGAAACTGCTTCATTTATTTCTTTTTGAGAAGCTTCATAGTGAATTGATGAATTTTCAATATTAGAAATAGGATCAAACGTTTTGAAGGTTTTACTTCCTTCCGCAGACAATTGATTTCCAATGTGATTTTTTCCTGTAATCATCCTTATTTATTTTTTGTTTTTTTTCAAATTGATGGGTTTAACTTATTAAGTCCAGTACTTCAAGCCTTTCTTTTGCCAGAATATATCTTGCTTGAACATCATCAATTTCCTGTTGAGTTAATTTTTTACCAAGAGTACGAAGTCCTCCAGCAACATCATTATGATGAATTCCCATAGCAAGCTTAAGATATTCCATAAGCAATGGCTGAGCATCCAGATACGATAATGAATTTAAAGCCTGAGAAATTTTGTTAGCGTTAGCCCATTCTCCTTTTGTAACGTATTCTTGCATAGTAACACTAGCTTTTGGAAAGATACAACCTACACCTGTAATTCCACCAATTGCTCCAGCGAGTCCTGCATTTACAGTGACTGTATCTACTCCTGCCAAGATCTTTAAATCTTTGTTCGCTAACATCATTGTTTCAATAATTGAAACATCAATAGTTGATATTTTTAGTGCAGTTACATTTGGAAGATTAGCTAGCTTTAAAAGAAGCTTAGTTGAAAGTGCATGATAACCAGCTGCATCAGGATTGTTATAAGGCATAATGGTTATGCCTACATTTTTTGCAGTTGCTTCAGAAAGAGCATAGTACTCGAACATCTCTTTATCAGAAGGAATCGCCTTAGTTTTGGGTGGCATCACCATGACAGTATCAACTCCAACTGTTGCAAGGCCTTCAATAATTTTGGCAAGTTCTTCCTTAGTTTCTGCCGCTGCTCCGCTAATCAAAGGGACATTGTATTCTTTAGCAACTTCAGAAAGAGATTTGAGTAAGGAAAGACGTTGATTGCTGTTCAGGTAGCTATTCTCACCGAGAGTTCCAGAACCGACAAGTCCGCTCATTCTGCTTCCACCCTTTCCTTGAGCTTTTAAAATTCCTGCAGCTTGTTTTTGTGTTGCTTCAAAGTCAATTTCAAGAGAGCTGTATTTTGACTCTTTAAACCATGTAAATACTGCCGGCATTACACCTTCCCATTTGATACTCATTCTTGTAATTTTGTATGTCTATTATTTCTTATTTATTTCTGAAGTGAACAAAAAATCGTTCATTAACTTTAAACTTTCTTTTGGATTTTCCTCCATAGGTACATGTCCAGAATTTTCAAGAACCTCTAATTTAGAATTAACCAAAATTTCATTCATTCGAATACCATTAGCTATTGGAATCCATAAATCTTTTGCCCCCCATATTAACAATGTTGGGGTTTGAATACTTTTAAGCTTCTCTAAATTTACCTGAGTATCTAATTTAAAATCTGTTTTTGCTCTATCAATAAATGCTTTTCTGTTTCCAACTCTCAAGGCCATTTTATGATATCGATTTATTAATTCATCTGTAATTTTTGAATCATCTTCATATACTTCCTCGATATTTTTTTTAATTAAAAATCTTGGGGTAATATATAAAAAAAGTGAATTTAATATTGGTGTTTTTGCCATTTTAAAGATGGCTGGTTGACTCTTATTTGTTGGCAATCCACTGGCATCTACTAAAATAAGTTTCTCAACTTTACTTGGATAATCTGCGGTATAATTCCAAGCAATATTACCCCCCAGTGAGTTTCCAGCTAAATGAAATTTTTCAAGCTTTAATTTTTCCAGGAAGGAATGTAAAAAAGTGGTGTAAGCCTCTATAGAATAATCTGCATTTTTATTAGGTCCTGTAATACCAAAAGCTGGCAAATCCATTCGAATAACTCTGTTGGTTTTTTTTAACTCATCTGTCCATGCATCCCAGGTATGCAAGGATGCTGCTGTTCCATGAATTAAGACAATTGGAAAGCCTTCACCTTCATCTCTGAAATGTACATTGATTTCATCTACTTCAATGAACTGAGATTGTTCATTTGTATATTCTTTTTTTAGGTCTTCAACAGAGATATCGGCATAAATACTATTTCCAATAGCAAAGGTTAGTAGAATAATTAACGAGTAAATAAAGTACTTTATTTTTTTCTGCATATTTTAATTATTAATTTTATATAAGACGGGTTTACTTGGGCTTGCATCATTTTCTATAGGAGCAACCATTAAATTTAAAAAATAGGTACCATCATTAATTGTGTTGGGTACATATATAAATTCAGTAATGGTAGCATCTAAACGTAATTTTCCCATTGTATTCCAAAAAGCATTGTGAGAGAGTAGTTTACCTTCGTCTTTCTCTTTGTCTACAGAGGGTAAGTCTATTAACAAATGATTAATACCCTTTTCACGAAGGAATACAGCCCCCTCCTCCATCAGATATGTTGGATTTGTGTGTGAATATTGCATTGTTTTTTTATCTGATAAATTTGGCAGTGTTCTAATCACAATAGCATCTCTCTTCTTATTACCCAATGCATATTGTAATTGTTTTTTTGTAATTACAAAATCATCATTAATTTTTTCTGGTGGGATAGTGACAACCTCAGCTAAAAAGAAAAATTGTTGTAAATTTTGATGAATAGAATGTACTTTTTTTGTAATGTGCCCTGCTGTTTCTGTATGGGTACAATGTGAATGAGGATTAAAATGAATGGTATTGAAATTTACATCGGCTCCTTCTTTAACCGAACCTACCCAATCATCAGAAACTACTGGAAATATTTTAGGTGGTTCTATATACCATGCATTCACATTATTTTTGCCATCTCTTAATGGAATAGAAATATCTAAGGGTTTAGATAAATCAATAGTATATTTTTTTGAGTTGTATTTTATTTCTGTGATCAAGACACGTCGAGTTTAAATAAATCAGCCGAAATACCGTCTGATAAAAATTTTCCTTTTTGAGTTGTTTTTATTTTTTCGTCTTCAATATACAATAATTCTTCAGCTATATATTTTTCTGATTGCAACAGTAAATACGTATGGTATTCTTTTCCAAATTCTCTGGTTACTTTTTCTAAAGATACTCCCCAAATAGTTCGAAGACCAGTCATTACATATTCATTGTATTGATCAGTAATTGATAGTAATTCTCTCTCTATGGGTAATTTTTTTTGCTGAATAGCTGAAATATATTTTGAATTATTTTTCACATTCCAACTTCGTTGTTTACCGTTAAAAGAGTGAGCTGAGGGGCCGACACCAAGGTAAGATTTTCCTTGCCAATAGGATGAATTATTTATGCTAAAAGCTCCATCTTTTGCAAAGTTTGAAAGTTCATAATGAATAAAATTGTGTTTTGAAAGTTCTTCTATTAATATGTAAAACTGTTCCTGTGCCTGCATATCACTAACATCTTCAATCATTCCTTTTTTTATAAATGATTCTAGAGCAGTTTTTGGCTCTACAGTTAAAGCATAGCTTGAAATATGTGTAATTCCGGAGGAAAGAACTTTGTCAATATTTTTTTTCCATTGTTTATTTGATAAACCCGGAATACCATAAATTAAATCAACAGAAATATTTTTAAAATAATGTTTGGCTTCGGTTAAACAATTTATAGCTTCTTGAGCATTGTGTGCTCTGTTCATTAATTTTAAATCATCTTCAAAAAAAGATTGAATTCCAATACTCAATCTATTTATTTTACTGGTAGCTAATTCAACTATTTTAGAGCTTGTTAAATCATCTGGGTTAGCCTCCAATGTAATTTCGGGATTAGAAATAACCTCATAATTGTCATAAACAGCATCAATAATTTGATTAATTTCTGAAAGTTGCAACAAACTTGGAGTGCCTCCACCAAAGTAAATTGTTTGTATAACATCAGTATTCAACTCATTCTTTCTTAGTTTAATTTCACTGATAAGACAGTTAATAAGTTCATCTTTTTTCTTTAAAGAGGTAGAAAAATGAAAATCACAATAAAAGCAAGCTTGTTTACAAAAAGGAATATGTATGTAAATACCGCTCAAAGTGAATTATTGAAATTATTAGTTAATTTTTTTTGGATTTTGCTTTACAAAAGCACCCCAACCAGAATAATTTTTCCCTTGAGTGATTTTTCCAGCGTTATAAAAGTGACAGACAGCTGCTGCTAGACCATCTGTGGCGTCTAAATTTTTTGGTAATGTTTTTAAATTTAATAACGACTTTAACATAAGAGCTACCTGTTCTTTTGTAGCGTTTCCATTACCCGTAATTGCCATTTTAATTTTTTTCGGCAAATATTCAGTAATAGGAATTTCTCGAGATAATCCTGCTGCCATAGCAACCCCTTGAGCACGACCTAACTTCAACATAGATTGTACATTTTTACCAAAAAAAGGAGCTTCAATAGCAATTTCATCTGGCTTAAAAGTATCAATTAATTCGAGTGTTCTTTCAAAAATTAGTTTCAGTTTTATGTAGTGATCATCATACTTTTTTAATAGCAACTCATTCATCTGAATAAACTCTATTTTTTTACCTACAATCTTTATAATACCAAAACCCATGATGGTTGTTCCGGGATCAATTCCTAAAATGATTTTTTCAGTGTTCAAATTTTACGTTATTTGTAATTGTGAATATAACATCCTCTTACAAATCTAATCAATTATTGTGGCTTGTCTTAAAACTGCTTACAGTTATTCTTTGTTGTTATTTTATCTTTGCAAATATTGCATTTAACGAAGAATTGAAATTTATTGATTTTTACACAAAAATGATCAATTTTGGTGTTTTTTCATCAAAAAACATCATTTTTGTGCTTTTTTTTACAATAATTAACCATTTTTTAGAAATTAAAAAAAGGAAAACTTTAACTAAAAGTGTGAAAAAAAACTCATGGTTTGAAGCTACGGAACAAAGTTTGGCCTCCTTAACATTCTCTATAATTACACCAAATAGGATTGGTGAATATGGAACCAAAGTATTGTATTACCCAAATAATAAAAGAAAGCAAATTCTTTTATTAAATTTTGCTGGAAATTTTTATCAATTAGCCATCACAATAATCCTAGGTATGACTCTAAGAGAATAAAAGCCTACTTTTTAGGGAGTCTACTGTATCCTTTCTTTAGCAGCTATGTTTTTTTCAAGTCTTTTACCAGCTCATATACATGGAAAGAAAGAGTATTTAAACGTTAGATTAATCAAAAATACTAGCCAAAATATTTTCTGCCTGACTCCATAAAAACAATACCAATATCAATAGCATAACTAGTAAGATCCCTTTTTTGGGTTTAGATGCTCTTCTACGTCCAAATTTTCTTTGAAATTTCATACCTGTTTATTATAAAATACTAAGATAAATATTTACCTCAAATAAATACTATTTTAAAATACGAGTAGTCCATCTTTTAAAATACTGATTACCAAACTAAATAGAAAATAATTTCTGTAAAATTTGTATATTTATTTTTATAATACCCTACTTTGATATTCAACCATGAGAAAACTTAATTTAAACCTGATACTTTTAATATGCATTATTGTAAGCTCATGTTCTTCTGATTTACAAAAAGCTGATATAGTTATTCAAAATGGGCTATTATATGATGGAACTGGTGAAAAACCATTACTTGGCACTATAGCTATTAAAGATGATAGTATCTTGTATGTAGGAAAACATAAACAATTCAACGCAAAAAAAACAATAGATGCCTCAGGGAAATCTATAGCTCCTGGGTTCATTAACATGCTTAGCTGGGGATATAATTCTTTGATGAAAGACGGTCGAGGACTCAGCGATTTAATGCAAGGAGTTACTCTTGAAGTATTTGGAGAGGGTACTTCTCCTGGTCCTATTGGCAAAAGAAATAGTGACAACTACCTGTCTTTTGGACAAGCTATGGACTCACTTCAAACAAATGGAATTTCTACAAATATTGCCTCTTTTTTAGGAGCTACAACTGTAAGAAAACAAGTAATAGGCTATGAAAACAGAAGAGCTTCAGAAAAAGAATATGCAATCATGCAAAAAATAGTTAGTGAAGCAATGGAAGAAGGAGCAATGGGAATAGGTTCTTCTTTGATTTATGCACCTGGAGACTATGCAGACACAGAAGAATTAATACATTTAAATAAAGTAGCATCTTCTTATGGAGGTATGTACATTTCACATATGCGAAATGAAGATAACAAGGTATTGGAAGCGCTTGAAGAGTTAATTACTATCGCAAAAGAAGCTGCTATCCCTGCCGAAATTTATCACTTAAAAGCTTCAAGAAAACCAAATTGGTACTTATTGGATAGCATTATAAAAAGAGTTGAAAAAGCAAGAGATAACGGTCTTCAAATTACTGCAGACATGTATACATACAATGCAAGTTCTACAGGCTTAACTGGCGTAATTCCAACTTGGGTTCAAGAGGGAGGTCATAAAGCTTGGATAAATAGAATGAAACAACCCGTACCGAGAAAACGCTTATTAAATGATATTCGAAATGAGTTAGCACAACAACCACCTAGCGGTATTTTAATGGTAGGTTTTAAGAATGATGCTATGGCAAAACTTTACTTAGGAAAAACTGTTGCTGAAGCTGCAATAATGAGAAATCAATCTCCAGAAGAAACCATCATAGACATGATTATAGAAGATGATAGTAGAATTCAATGTATTTACTTTAGTATGTCTGAGGAGAATATTAGAAAAAAAATTAAAATTCCATGGCTTTCATTTTGCTCTGATGCTGGATCTTACTCAGATATTTCAAAAGATTTTAAAACACACCCAAGAGCTTTTGGTAGTTTTATTCGAGTTCTTGGAAAGTTCTCAAGAGACGAAGGTTTAATAACCATGCAGGAAGCAATAAGAAAACTAAGTGGATTTCCAGCAACTAACTTACATCTTAAAGATAGAGGTTTTTTAAGACAAGGGTACTTTGCCGATATTGTAATTTTTGATGAAAAAACCGTGAAAGATAATGCAACTTTTGACACACCTTTAAAATTTGCCGATGGTATGGAGTATGTTTTTGTAAATGGTATTCCAGTGATAGAAAAAGGTAACCATACTGGAAATTTTCCTGGTAAATTTATTAAAGGACCAGGGTATAAAAATAAAAAATAACTAAATAAATATCATGTTAATTAACTACAAAAGAATCTGTTTAATTGTGTTGTGTGGCTATATTTTTGGTCTATCAAACGTCACTATTGCACAAAA
>JADFAM010000122.1 GCA_015665265.1 Flavobacterium sp. | reverse complement strand
ACTCTTTGGCTTGTATAGTTAACTCATCAGCTCTACTACTTATACTTCTTGTAATGTATTGAGATTCAATTACTTTCTCTAATTCAACAACTTCATATGCAAGGTTTTTTTCTTCGTTTAAAATAGCAAATTCCTTAGCCTTTTCAAGAATTTTAAGGCTCTGTTTATACAACCCTTTGTGATATAAAATTGAGGCAAAATCTAGTTGCTCTCTAATTTGAGATCGAACATTTTGATGAGACGGACTTAATTTTAAACTAATTAAAATCTGCTTGTATAAATGCGCTTTAACATTAGCTAATTGTTGTTTTTTAATCCCCCCTTTGTTTAAGATAGAAGTTTCATTATATGTTGTTGCTTTGTCTAAAAAATTAAATAAGTTTAGAAATTTTGAGTCTGCATTAACACCCAACCTTCCAACGTATAATTTAAATTGCCTTTTTTCAGATTTTGAAAGCGATTTAATGAGTTGAAATAAATTATCTTTTTGAGATTTAGTCATATTTAAAATAACTTACTAAGTTATTGTTTATTAGCTGTTTAAACATTAATTATCTTGTTGAACATCGTAATAATATAAAATTAAAACAAGTCTAAGAGCTATCCAAAATATAAATTCGTAAGGCAATACAAAAATATATTTTAATAAATGTCAGATACCACCATCCAAATTTTTGACACAACACTACGAGACGGAGAACAAGTACCTGGCTGTAAGTTAGATACAAACCAAAAAATAATTATCGCGGAGCGCCTTGATATTTTAGGTGTTGATGTAATTGAAGCGGGATTTCCAGTTTCTAGTCCAGGTGACTTTAAATCTGTAGAAGAAATTTCAAAAATTGTTAAAAATGCCTCTGTTTGTGGACTAACTAGAGCAGTAAAAAAAGATATTGAAGTTGCAGCTGAAGCTCTAAAACATGCCAAAAGGCCAAGAATTCATACAGGTATTGGTACCTCAGACTCCCATATAAAGTACAAATTCAACTCAAATAAAAATGATATTTTAGACAGAGCTTATGAAGCAGTAAAATATGCGAAGACATTTGTTGAAGATGTTGAGTTTTATGCTGAAGATGCCGGTAGAACAGATAATGAATTTCTTGCCAGAGTTTGTGAACAAGCTATTAGAGCTGGAGCTACAGTTTTAAATATACCAGATACAACTGGATATTGCCTACCTAGCGAATACGGGGCTAAAATAAAATACTTAAAGGAGCATGTTAAAGGTATTGAAAACGCTATTATTTCTTGTCATTGTCATAATGATCTTGGTTTAGCAACTGCTAATTCTATAGAGGGTATTATCAATGGAGCTAGACAAATAGAATGTACCATTAACGGTATTGGTGAACGCGCAGGTAATACTGCTTTAGAAGAGGTTGTAATGATTTTAAAACAACACCCCTATTTAAATTTAGACACCAATATTAATACCAAGCATTTGTATAGTTTAAGTCAACTGGTTAGTGAAAGTATGGGTGTTTACACGCAACCTAATAAAGCAATAGTTGGAGCCAATGCCTTTGCACATAGTTCTGGAATTCATCAAGATGGCGTGATCAAAAATCGTGAGACCTACGAAATAATTGATCCCAAAGATGTTGGAGTTACAGAGTCTGCCATTGTTTTAACTGCCAGAAGTGGAAGGGCTGCATTGGCTTACAGAGCAAAAATTGCAGGTTATGAATTAACAAAATTACAATTAGACATTGTATACTCTAATTTTTTAAGTTTCGCTGATAAAAAGAAAGAAGTTAATGATGAAGATATTCATCAAATCATAGAATCAACTAGCATTTCTAATCAAATATTAAAAGTTTAATCACAGACCTCACTAGAAAGATACGATGAGTAAAACACTTTTTGATAAAATATGGGACCAACATGTTGTAGATACAATCAAAGAAGGCCCACAAGTACTTTATATAGATAAACATCTTATTCATGAGGTAACTAGCCCGCAGGCTTTCAATGAACTAAAGGAAAGATCTATACCTATTTTTAGACCCAATCAAATTGTTGCTACTGCAGACCATAATACCCCAACAATAAATCAGCACTTGCCCATAAAAGATAAGTTGTCTAAAAATCAGTTAGAACAGCTATCAAAAAACTGTTCAGACAATAATATTACGCTGTATGAATTAGGACACAAATACAATGGAATAGTCCATGTAATGGCTCCAGAACTTGGAATAACTCAACCGGGCATGACAATGGTTTGTGGAGATAGCCATACCTCCACTCATGGAGCTTTTGGCGCCATCGCTTTTGGAATTGGAACTAGCCAAGTTGCTCAAGTATTTGCAAGCCAATGTTTGCTTTTAAAGAAACCAAAAAGTTTGCGAGTAACTGTTAATGGAAAGCTCAAAAAAGGAGTGCTTCCAAAAGACGTTATTTTATATATAATCTCTAAACTTGGAACCAACTCTGGGACTGGGTATTTTTGTGAATATGCTGGTAATGTTTTCGAAGACATGAGTATGGAGGGTAGAATGACTGTTTGTAACATGAGTATTGAAATGGGAGCTAGAGGCGGAATGATCGCTCCAGATGAAACAACTTTTAATTATATAAAAGACAGACAGTTTGCTCCTAAAGGAACAGATTTTGACAAAAAAGTAGCCTATTGGAAAACCCTACCATCTGATATTGATGCCGTTTTTGATCAAGAATATATTTTTGATGCAGAAGATATTGGCCCAATGGTTACCTACGGAACTAATCCTGGAATGGGAATAAAAATTACAGAAACTATTCCTAAGGAAAATAATAGTTCTTTTAAAAAGTCTTTAGAATACATGAATTTTGAAGCAGGATCTTCGTTAATAGACCAGCAAATTAACTATGTTTTTATAGGTAGTTGTACAAATTCAAGAATTGAAGACTTTAGAGTAGCTGCTAATTTTATTAAAGGAAAACAAAAAGCGGAAAATGTAACTGCTTGGTTAGTTCCCGGAAGCAAACAAGTAGAAGCTCAAATTATTGAAGAAGGATTAAAAGAAATTTTTGACAATGCAGGTTTTGAATTAAGACAACCTGGTTGCTCTGCATGTCTAGCCATGAATGACGATAAAATACCAAAAGGTGAATATTGTGTCTCAACCTCTAACCGTAATTTTGAAGGAAGACAGGGTCAAGGATCTAGAACTATTTTAGCCAGTCCTTTAGTTGCAGCAGCTACTGCTGTTGAGGGAAAAATCATAGACATAACTAAACAATTAAATTAATGGAAAAGTTTACAAAAATAACATCTAAAGCAGTTCCATTAGCCATAGAAAATATTGACACAGATCAAATTATTCCAGCTCGGTTCTTAAAAGCTACTGATAAAAAAGGGTTTGGTGATAATGTATTCAGAGATTGGAGATTTGATAAAAATGGAAATACCAACACAGCTTTTTCACTAAATAATTCCTTGTACTCAGGAAGTATATTAATTGCTGGAGATAACTTCGGATGTGGATCAAGTAGAGAACATGCAGCCTGGGCATTAGTTGGCTATGGGTTTAAAGTAATTGTTTCAAGTTTTTTTGCAGATATTTTTAAAGGAAATGCTTTAAATAACGGCTTGTTACCTTTACAAGTATCTCCAATTTTTTTAACTATTTTAATGGATACTATCCATAAAAAACCAGAAACTGAAATTCTAGTAGACTTAGAAAAACAAATTATCTCAATAGCTGACACAAATTTATTTGAAACTTTTGAAATTGATCCTTACAAAAAAACATGTATGATTAATGGATATGATGATATTGATTATCTATTGAGTAAAAAAGAAATGATAGAGGCTTTTGAAACCCAGAGAAAGTAATTATTATAAATTAAAATCTTATATTTCCACTCTTTTCGGAAACAAAAAAAAATGAAATTAAAAATAGCCACCCTACCAGGAGACGGAATTGGACCAGAAGTAACCAATGAAGCAATTAAAGTATTAAAAGCTATAGCTTCAGAGTTTGACCATACGTTTATTTTTGAAGAAGCTAATGTTGGTGCAATAGCTATAGACAAAACTGGAAATCCTTTACCAGACGAAACACTAGAACTTTGCATGTCTTCAGATGCTATATTATTTGGATCTATAGGGCATCCTAAATACGACAACGATCCCTCAGCAAAAGTAAGACCGGAACAAGGTTTGTTAAAACTTAGAAAATCTTTGGGGTTATTTGCTAACATCCGTCCGGTAAGAGCATACGAGACACTTCTAGACAAGTCTCCATTAAAAAAAGAGATCATTACAGGGACAGATATTAGTATCTACAGAGAATTAACTGGTGGTATTTATTTTGGAGAAAAGCAACTTAGTAAAGACGGAAACACTGCTTCAGATTTGTGTGAATACAATCGTTTTGAAATTGAAAGAATAGCTCATTTAGCCTTTAAGGCAGCTTTAAACAGAGGTAAAAAAGTAACCTTAGTGGATAAAGCCAATGTGTTAGAAAGTTCCAGGTTATGGCGTAAAGTAGTTGGAGAGGTCGCAAAAGAATATTCAGAAGTAGCTCTAGACTTCTTATTCGTAGATAATGCTGCAATGCAAATGATATTAAACCCAAAACAATTTGATGTAATTCTTACAGAAAATATGTTTGGAGACATTATTAGTGATGAGGCTAGTGTTATAGGTGGATCAATAGGTTTGTTAGCTTCCGCTTCAGTTGGTGAAAAATATGCCTTATTTGAACCCATACATGGCTCCTACCCACAAGCAACAGGAAAAAGCATAGCTAATCCTATTGCATCAATTTTATCTGCTGCTATGTTATTAGATCATTTTCAACTCACTAAGGAAGCTGCTCTAGTAAGAAAGGCTGTTGATAAATCTTTGAAATTACAAATCACTACACCAGATTTAAATACAAAAACGGATATGGTTACCACCTCTAAAGTTGGAGATTTTATTGAAGATTTCATTAATAACCCTAATGATACTAATGTGAACTTCACTAATATTCATCTAGGACAATCTACCATTATTTAAAACTATCTAGGAAATTTTTTTCTAATAGCATTTAGACATAAATTATGAATACTACCAATATGGGTGTGTTCTTTGGCGTTGACATACTTGTAAGTACCATGTGTCACTGAAGCCCCTATTTGTTGATATGCCTCTCTAAAAGAAAGTCCTTTCATCACTAAATTATTAATAGAATCTACTGTACTTAAATACTTATATTTCTCATCTAGAAAATCTATCTTCTTCACTTTAATTTGTTGTATCGAGTAATTAAAAATTTCTAAAATGGTTTTTATTTCCTCAATTAAATTGATCATATTTTCCTTGAGAAGTTGAAAATCTCTGTGATAACCACTCGGGAGATTATTAGTAATTAAAGTCATTTCTATCTGCAAAGCTTGAATTTTATTTGACTTTCCTCTTATTAATTCAAATACATCAGGATTTTTTTTATGTGGCATAATACTACTACCAGTAACTAATGAATCTGGAAAAGCAATAAAGTCAAAATTTTGACTCATATACAAACAAATATCCATTGAAAACCTAGATAAAGTATTTGCTATACCCCCTAATGCAGCTGCAATTGTTCTTTCATTTTTTCCCCTTCCCATTTGTGCAGCTATGACGTTGTACTTAAGAGCACCAAAACCAAGCTCTTTTGTTGTAAATTTTCTATCTATCGGAAATGAACTTCCATAACCTGCAGCAGACCCAAGTGGATTCTGATCTATTGTTTTAATAGCAGCATCTAAAAGATATACATCATCTACTAGTAATTCTGCATAAGAAGAAAACCATAAACCGAATGAAGATGGCATAGCTACTTGAAGGTGTGTATACCCAGGTAACAAGCATTTTTTATGAAGTTCTGCAAGATTTAATAATGTTTCAAAAAAAGTACCCACTAACCCCTTTATTGTTTGTAACTGATCTTTATAGTACAGCTGTAAAGCAACTAAAACCTGGTCATTTCTAGACCGTGCCGTATGAATCTTTTTACCAACCTCTCCAAACATGTTGGTTAATTCAAATTCTATTTTAGAATGTACATCTTCAAATTGAGTTTCAATAATAAATGTTCCTTCATGAATTTGTTTTTCTAAAATTGACAATCCTTTCTCTAATTGCTGAAGTTCTATTGCAGTTATAATATTTATAGAAAACAACATTTTTGCATGAGCTAATGAAGCATTTACATCATATTTTGCTATGTGCATATCTATTTCCCTGTCATTACCTATAGTAAACTGTTCTATTTTTTCGTCTATTTTTATTCCTTTATCCCAGAGTTTCATCTTTAGTATCTAATAATGTTTTTTCTAATAATTTAATATACAGGGTAATCCCCTCTTCAATTTCTTGCAAATAAATAAATTCATCGGCGGTATGTGATCTCGTACTGTCTCCAGGACCTAATTTTAAAGAAGGACAACTTAAAACAGATTGATCAGATAACGTTGGAGACCCATAAGTCTTTCTACCCAATGCTAACCCTGCTTTAATAAGGTCATGTTCAACTGAAATGGAAGAAGAATTTAATCGTAAACTTCTCGGAACTATGGAAGAACAAGGAGATTCTTTTTCCAAAATCTCAGCAATCTCTTTATTTGAATACCTATCATTTACACGAACATCTACCACTAAAGCTACTTCAGAAGGGATGGCATTATGTTGCTTACCCGCCTGTATTTGAGTAACTGTCATTTTAACATCCCCTAAACTATCGGAACGCTTTTCAAATGTATACTCCTGAAACCACCTAAGTACATCTATACTATTGTAAATGGCATTATCATCATTTAGATGAGCAGCATGTCCTGGGGTACCAATTACTTTGGCATCAAAAACTACCAATCCTTTTTCTGCAATGGCTAATTGCATTAAGGTAGGTTCTCCGATAATAGCAACAGATACCTCAGGTATAATAGACAACATACTGTTTAATCCATTATCACCGCTACTCTCCTCCTCTGCAGAAGCAACCATAACCAAATTATAATTTAAATTCTTGTAATGATAAAAAAAAGAAAATGTTGCCAATAGAGAAACCAAGCAACCTCCAGCATCATTACTACCAAGGCCATATAATTTACCAGCATTAATAATTGGATCAAAAGGATCTTTGGTATATCCCTTTGTAGGTTTAACAGTATCATGATGAGAGTTCAACAAAAGGGTTGGCTTTGTTTCATCGAAATATTTATTAGTAGCCCAAATATTATTATTAGTTCTATTGAAAGTGATATCAGAATCTTTAAACCAAGATTCTATTAACAAAGCTGTTTCATGTTCTTCAGAAGAAAATGAAGGTGTTTTGATTAAACTTTTTAATAATAAAATGGCAGCTTTAGTTAATTTTTCTTTTCTCATAATTTTTGAATTGTAGTAAAGTTAGAATGATGATCGAAAAGCATCGTCGGATGTCCTATACAAACTTTTGAAACATGATGATCTAGCGCATAAAAACAGTTGTCTAATTTAGGAATCATGCCTTCATTAATTATGTTAGATTTTTTTAATTCTATGTACGATTTATTATTTATTTTTTTAATCACAGAGTTTTCATCATTAATGGACTGTAGCACACCTTTTTTTTCAAAGCAATAATACAATTCAACTTTATAATTTTTTGAAAAAGCAATCGCTAATTCGGAAGCAATTGTATCTGCATTTGTATTTAATAATTGTCCTTTTTTATCATGAGATATTGCGGAAAATATATTTACTATATTATTGTTTAACAAGATTTTAGGTACTTCTATGTTAACCTTTACTACATCTCCAGAAAAACCGTAGTTTATTGGAGTTTCAGATCTTTTATTTGCAATAATTGTATTTCCATCTGCGCCAGAAAATCCAACAGAATTACATCCAAAACTTTGCAGTTTAGCTACAATGTTTTTATTTATTTTACCGGCATAAACCATGGTTATGATGTCTAAAGTTTCTGCATTTGTAACCCTTCTTCCATCTATTAATTGAACTGGAATATTCAATTTATTAGATAAATCTGAAGCTAGTTTACCTCCTCCATGAACCAAAATTTTTGGACCTTTCAAACTTGAAAAACCTTTTAAGAAAGTGAGTAAACTATCTTCATTATTGATAATATTTCCACCGATTTTTATAACTTTTAGTGTTTTCATTACAATGTTTTTAAGATGTTTTTTAACACTATTTGAGCCGCATAAGTTCTATTATTTGCTTGTTCAATTACCACTGAGTATTCTCCATCTAAAACCGCATCTTCTACAACAACATTTCTTCTTACTGGTAAACAATGCATAAACTTTGCATTTCCTAATTTTTCATTGGTTAGCATCCAGTTTTCATCTACAGATACAATTTTACCGTAATCATGATAATTACTCCAATTTTTAGCATACACAAAATCTGCATCTTTGAGAGCCTCCTGTTGGTTATGGCAAACAGGAACGTCTTTGGTAATATTTGAATTTAATTCATAGTGTTTAGGATGTGTAATCAAAAGATCTACATCTATTTTTTTCATTATTTTAATAAAAGAGTTTGCTACGGCGTGTGGTAAAGCTTTTGGGTGAGGCGCCCAGGTTAAGACAACTTTTGGTTTTGAAGTTGTTTTCAATTCACTAATAGTAATAGCATCTGCTAACGCTTGTAAAGGGTGTGCCGTGGCACTTTCCATATTAACAATTGGTACAGTGGCATATTTTACAAAACTATTTAGCACCTGCTCTGTTTCGTCCTTTTCTTTGTTTGTAAGGGTAGGAAATATTCTAATAGCTATTACATCTCCATATTGGGATATAACATTAGCAGCTTCCTTAATATGCTCTGCTTTGGTAAGATTCATAATGGTTCCATTGTCATATTCTAAATCCCAACAATCATCAATATTCAGAACCATCACATTCATTCCAAGAGTCTTGGCAGCTTTTTCAGTACTTAGCCTAGTTCTGAGACTAGCATTAAAAAAAAGCATTACCAAGGTTTTATTCTTGCCTAAATTTTCAAATTGATAAGGATTCTTTTTTAATTGAATAGCCTCCTGAACAGTATGCTCAATATTTTTTATATCGTTAATTGTTATATATTTCTTCATAGTACTTCTGTTTTTAGAGCCGTAAAAAACACGTCTATATGCTTTTTCTGTATGGTTAGAGATGGCAAAATTCTTAATACATTCGGGTTTTTAGCATTTCCTGTAAAAATGTGATGCTTGTAAATAAGTTTTTTTCTTAATTCGGATATAGGAAAATCAAATTCTAACCCCAGCATTAATCCTCTTCCTTTGACAGCTTTTAAATAAGGCAATGATTTTGCTTTCTTTTTAAAATAATCAAAAATCACCTTTGCATTTTCTTGAAGTTTTTCTGTTTTTATCACCTCCAAAACTGTTAAAGAGGCAGTGCAGGCTAAATGATTCCCTCCGAAGGTTGTTCCCAACAGCCCAAACGAAGCTTTTATTTTTGGGTGAATTAAAATTCCACCAATTGGAAAACCATTCCCCATTCCTTTTGCCATGGATATAATGTCTGGGGTGATTTTATGTTTTTGAAACGCAAAAAAATCACCAGTCCTTCCAAAACCAGATTGAACTTCGTCTGCAATGAGTACCACGTTAAATTTTCTACATAGATCATGCAACCTTTTATAAAAACTCGTAGTACTTTCATCTAATCCGCCTACGCCTTGCACGCATTCTATAATAACCGCACAAACATCATTATTACTTAATGCATTTGCTACCCCAGTAACATCACCCAAATCAAATAGTTCTATTTCTTGTTGTGCATTAATCGGTGCAATTATTTTGGAATTATCTGTCGCTGCTACTGCAGCTGAAGTTCTTCCGTGAAAACCATTTTTAAAGGCAATAACTTTCTTTTTCTTCGTATGAAAAGATGCTAGTTTTAATGCATTTTCATTCGCTTCTGCACCCGAGTTACACAAAAATAATTGATAATCATTGCACCCTGAAGTCTCTACAAGTTCTGCAGCGAGTTCTTTTTGCAAAGGATTTTGAATAGAATTACTATAAAATCCTATTTTATTAATTTGTTTGGCAATATTGTAAACATATTTCGGATGAGAATGACCAATAGAAATAACCGCATGCCCTCCATATAGATCTAAATACGCTACCCCATGTTCATCATAAATAAAAACATCTTTAGCTGTATCAGGCTTGATGTCAAATAACGGATATACATTAAATAAACTCATATTTGATCTGTTTTAATACTATTTATTTTATTAAAAGAGGCCACCATTCCCTGAATCAAAGAAGAACTTAAGCCTTTGTGTTCCATTTCATTTAATCCTTCTATAGTGCATCCATTAGGGGTGGTTACCCTATCTATTTCTTCCTCTGGATGATTTCCAGTTGCTATTAATAATTGTGCTGCTCCCTCAGAGGTATACATAGATAATTTTTGTGCTTCATGCGCATCAAACCCTAACTGAATTGCAGCTTGAGTTGTTGCCCTAATTAATCGCATCCAAAAAGCCACTCCGCTAGCACATATCACCGTGGCTGCTTGCATTTGATTTTCTGGAATAATTATCGATGTACCTAATCTGTTAAAAATAGCTTCAGCTATTTTAATTCTTTCTGCCCCTTTTTTATTACTACACAAGCAAGTCATAGATTTACTTACAGCTATGGCTGTATTAGGCATGGCTCTTACAACATACTTATCTATACCTATACTATTTTCAATTTTTGAAACAGAATAACCAGTAATCGTAGAAATTATAACATGTTTCTCTGTGAGCAAATCTTTAATAGTATTTAAAATTCCTTCTAAATATGCAGGTTGTACAGCAAAAATTAAAATGTCTGAGTTTTTAACTGCTTTTCTATTATCAGAAGTCAAAAAGACATTTGAATACCCTTTATATTCTTTAATATTTTCTAAATTTCTTCTTGTTAAATACAATGAGGTAATTGCATTTTGAGTAATTAACCCAGTGGCTATAGAGCACCCTAAATTACCTGTTCCTATGATTGCTATTTTCATAATTTATTTATTTTAAAAATATGTTCCTTTTAATTTCAAGCCTTCAGATTCATCAAACCCAAACATTAGATTCATATTTTGAACTGCTTGACCCGATGCACCTTTTAATAGGTTGTCTATACAACTTGTTATTAGTAATTTGTTTTTGTGTTTAGTTATATGAATTAAGCATTTACTTGTATTAACAACTTGCTTTAAATGCAATTCTTGATGGGTAACAAAGGTTAGTGCAGCATCTTTATAAAAATCATTATAAACGCTAATAACATCCTCTAAACTCCCAAAAAACTGAGTATACATCATTGCAAAAATTCCTCTGGAAAAATTACCTCTAGTTGGAATAAAATTAATGTCGTAAGAGAATTCTTCTTGATACTTTTTTATCGATTGATTCACCTCCTTTAAATGTTGATGTTCAAAAGGTTTATAGTAAGAATAATTATTATCTCGCCATGTAAAATGAGAGGTTTTTGATAATGAGGTCCCAGCACCAGTTGCACCAGTTACTGCATTTATATGTAAATCATCATGAATTAAACGATTAGATACCAGTGGTAAAACACCCAATTGCAATGCCGTTGCAAAGCAACCCGGGTTTGCAATATTATCAGCATTCTTGATTTTTTCTTTATGAAGTTCTGGCAACCCGTACACAAATTCTCTTCCTTGAAAAATAGCATTATTTTTAAGCCTAAAATCTGAACTTAAATCAATAACTTTTGTTGATGATGAAATAGCTATTTTAACTAAGAAATCTTTCGAATTCCCATGTCCTAAGCATAAAAATAGTACATCAACATTTGTATTAATGTTCCCAGAAAAAATTAAATCTGTATCTCCTACTAAATCTTGATGAACAGCACTCACTTTATTTCCAGCATTGGATGTACTGAAAATATATTTGATTGCAACTTCTTTATGATTTAATAAAATTCTAATCAATTCACCTGCTGTATACCCAGCTCCTCCAATTATTCCTACCTGTTTCATATGTGCGTGTTTTGAAAAATTATGCTTTGATTTGAATAGATTTTTATAAAACCTTTTACCTCTTCTGCTGACCATCCATTATTTACCTCACCATAGCTTCCAAAAGCTGTATTCATTAAATCATTTTTGGAAATAACACCATCTAATACAAAATGATAGGGTTGAAGAGTCACCATGACGTCACCAGAAATATTTTTTTGACTACTCTCTAAAAAAGCTTCAAAATCCCTCATAACAGGATCTAAAAATAATCCTTCATGCAAATGAGTTCCATACCAATTAGATTGGTATTCTTTGTGTTGTAATTGCCATTTTGTAAGGATATGTTTTTCAAGTAAGTGATGCGCTTTTATAGTAATGATAGCTGCTGCTGCCTCAAAGCCAACTCTTCCTTTGATACCTACAATAGTGTCTCCAACATGGATATCTCTACCTATAGCATATTTGGAGGCTAATTTGTTTAATTTTTCTATACATTTATGTGGTAAACTTTGCTCTTCATTAACAGCAACCAATTCTCCTTTAGAAAAAGTTAATTTAACTTTTTCAGATCCTTTTTTTTCTAGTTGAGAAGGATATGCTTCATCTGGTAATGATTGGTAGGAAGTCAAAGTTTCAGCTCCCCCAATACTTGTTCCCCAAAGTCCTTTGTTAATTGAATACTTAGCTTTTGACCAAGACATGTCAATTCCTTTAGACTGTAAATAAGTTATTTCCTGTTGTCTCGATAATTTATTATCTCTAATGGGTGTTATAATTTTTATATCTGGAGCTAAAGACTTAAAAATTAAATCAAATCTAACCTGATCATTACCTGCTCCAGTACTTCCATGAGCTACATAATCTGCATTTATTTTTTTAGCATATTTAATAATTTCTACTGCTTGAATACTTCTTTCAGCACTTACAGATAATGGATAAGTGTTGTTTTTTAAAACGTTCCCAAAAATTAAGAATTTAACTACTTTATGGTAGTACGATTCAACAGCATCAATATTTTTATATGTTTTTACTCCCATTTGATAAGCTTTGCTTTCAATCTCTTTGATTTCAAATTCAGTAAATCCTCCTGTATTTATACTTACTGCATGAACCTCATAGCCTAAATCTTTGGAACAATGAACTGCACAATAGGATGTATCTAAACCTCCACTGTATGCTAATACTAATTTTTTCATTTTTTATTTTTTTTTAAAAAGAGTGATTGTTTTATATTTTTTAATCTCTTAAAAACTTTTATTGATGTTTTTTTAGATGATGCTTTAGCTTGTTTAGGATCATAAAGCATCCCAGTACACAAACACATACTTTGAGATGTTCTTTGTAAAACATCATAATTTTTACAGGTTTGACATCCATCCCAAAATGATTGATCTTTAGTTAATTCCGAAAATGTTACTGGTTTATAGCCAAGATCACTATTCATTTTCATCACAGGCAATCCAGTGGTTATACTAAATACTTTTGCTTCTGGAAATTTTAATCGAGAATAATTAAATATCTTCTCTTTTATCAGTTTAGCAATTCCTTTACCTCTATAATCTGGATGAACAATCAATCCTGAATTAGCTACAAACTTGCCATGACTCCATTTTTCTATATAACAGAAACCCACAAACTTCCCCTCATCAAGTGCTATAACAGCATTTTGATTATTCATTCTTTGAATGATGTAATCTGTAGTTCTTTTTGCAATTCCTGTTCCTCTTATATTGGCAGAATCAGCAATAGTTTTACAAATAATCTTTGCATAAATAGCATGCGATTTATTAGCAATAATAATTTCCAAAATGATAATTTGAATTGATTGTAAACTTTAATTTATACTGTTTGATAGAAATAGAACCGGACTCACCTGAGTTCAAAATTTTAGCATACACCCTAAGGGCGACGTGTAAAAACAGTGCGTGGAGAAATCTTGTTATCTTTTAAAATAACTAGAGATAAAAAAAATGATATGAAATGGAAAGTGAACAATGTTTAAATATAAATAGTGAATATAGTTGTGTGCTAATTTTAGGAATTAGCGGCGGCGAATGCTTTTGGGCATTGCATTAAAAACTATATATGTGTTATATTTTAAACAAAACATTGTTCAAATATGCTAAATGATTTTGGAATAACAATGATTCCAAAATCATTTTTTTAAAGTTTTATGCATTTCTCAATTAAGAATCTTTTAATTGTAAAAAATACAAAAATGAGATATTAAAAATAATTATTCTATAATATATAATCTGTACTTATAAAGTTGGATGTCTTCTTTTCTAGTAATTCTTCAAGAATAGAATTATTGTAAGGATTGTCTTTAGAAGCAACAAAAGTACGAATTGAAAATGAACGCAAAGCGTCGTAAACACTTAAAGTACTCACAGCAGAATCTTTCCTTCCAGTAAATGGATATACATCCGGACCACGTTGACAAGAACTATTTAAGTTTACTCTACAAACTAAATTCACTAAATTATCTATTAGAGGAGATAACGTGTGAACATCTTTTCCAAATAGGCTAACTTGTTGTCCATAGTTAGAATCTGCAATATCATCTAGAGGCTCATTAATATCTTTAAAAGAAATTATAGGAACAACAGGACCAAATTGTTCTTCATGAAATACATCCATTTGCTTGTTAACTGGATATAAAACTGCTGGAAATATATAATTATCTGTGGTTACTCCACCTTTAGCATTCAAAATAGTTGCACCATGTTTCTTAGCATCGTCTATCAATCCTTGAATGTATGCTGGTTTATTGGGCTCAGGTAAAGGAGTTAATTTAACTCCTGGATCCCAAGGGTTTCCGAATGGTAACTCATCAACACGGGCAGAAAATCGTTGGTTAAATTCTTCCACAATATCTTCATGAACATACAATAGTTTTAGAGCTGTACATCGTTGACCATTGAATGACAAAGACCCTGCAATACATTCTTCAATCGCTACATCTAGATCTGCATCGGGTAATACAATTGCAGGATTATTAGCTTCAAGACCTAAAACTAAACGCAATCTATTAACTTTTGGATGTTGAGTTTGTAATGATTTTGCAGATGAACTATGACCAATTAGAGCTAAAACATCAATTTTACCTGATTTCATAATTGGAGTAGCCAGTGTTCTACCTCTTCCAAAAATAATATTTACCACTCCTTTAGGAAAACTATTTTGAAAAGCTTCCATCAGAGGTGTAATTAATAAAACCCCAAATTTAGCGGGTTTAAAAATTGCTGTATTTCCCATAATTAGTGCAGGAATCAGCAAACAAAAAGTTTCATTTAATGGGTAATTATAAGGACCTAAACATAGTACAACACCTAATGGACCTCTTCTAATATGTGCATTAACACCGCTATTTTTCTGAAACTTAGCGCTGTCTCTATCCATTTGTTTATAATGCTCAATAGTATCGTAAATGTAATCTATAGTTCTATCAAATTCTTTTTGTGAATCCGGGAGTGTTTTTCCAATTTCCCACATAATTAGATTTACAATTTCCTCTCGTTTGGTTTTCATTTGAGTCACAAACTTATCCATACAAGCAATTCTGTCTACAACTTTCATTGTAGGCCAAAGCCCCTTTCCTCTATCAAAAGCATTACATGCAGAATCCAATGCCTCATTTGCTTGCTCTTCACCTAATTGAGGAATAGCCCCCAATAATGTTGGCTTATATGTAGCTGTTGAAGAAATAGTGGAATAAACATCTGCTGTCTCTCCATTCCAAGATTTTAAAACACCGTCAACTAAATAGGTGTTTTGTGAAATCGTTTTTTTTATTTTGAATTGATCTGGTATATTCATCATAGTTTAAATATAAAACATTATAAATGATTTAACAATACTAAATTACACATCTCTAAACCAAAAATTGAAATAAATCTGGTTTATCGTTTAAATAATCACCATAAAAGTTATGACGTTTCATTCTAGCAATTAGCGGTTCAAGATCATTAGCTGACTTTAATTCTAACCCAACTACAGCTGCACCTTTAAATCTATTGGTCTTTTTGGTATATTCGAAATGAGTGATATCATCATCAGGACCTAAAATATCGGCAACAAACTCTCTTAAGGCTCCTGCTCTTTGTGGGAATTTAATTATAAAATAATGTTTAATATTTTCAAAAAGTAAAGCACGTTCTTTGATTTCTGCAGTTCTAGTAATGTCATTATTACTACCACTTACAATACACACTATATTTTTATCTTTTATTTCGTTTTCATAAAGATCTAAAGCTGCAATACTTAAAGCACCTGCAGGTTCTACCACTGTAGCCTCCTTATTGTATAAATCCAAAATGATTTGACATATTTTTCCCTCTGGTATCGTAATCATATCATGTAAATTTTCTTTACACAATGATAAATTTAAATTTCCAACTCTTTTAACAGCGGCACCATCTACAAAATTATCAATAGATTCTAGTACTATATTTTTGTTAGCATCAATAGACGCAGACATGGAAGGAGCCCCCTCTGGTTCTACACCTATGATTTTTGTATTTGGTGAAACCTGTTTGAAATATGATGACAAGCCTGATGACAAACCACCTCCACCTACTGGCACAAAAACATAATCTATTGGCTCATTAGTTTGTTCTAAAATTTCTAAACCAACAGTTGCCTGCCCCTCAATAATTTTTTCATCGTCAAATGGATGAATAAACGTTTTTTGTAGTCTTTCTGCTTCAAGAGTTGCAGCATATTTTGCATCATCAAATGAATCTCCTATCAAAACAACATCAACGTATTGTTCTCCAAACATTTTTACTTGATTAATTTTTTGCTTGGGTGTTGGAGTAGGCATATAAATTACGCCATATATTTTCAATAACTTACACGAAAGCGCTACCCCTTGTGCATGATTTCCTGCACTAGCACAGATAACCCCTTTGGTACGTTCGTTTTCAGTTAACGAAGATATTTTGTTGTAAGCACCTCTTATTTTGTAAGACCTTACTTGTTGTAAATCTTCTCTTTTAAACAAAATAGTACTTTGGTATTTTTTAGAATAATAATCATTCTTAACCAAAGGAGTTTTCAAAGCAACTTCTCGCAAGTTAAGAGAAGCTTTCTTTATGGCTTCTATTGTTGGTCTATAAATTACTTTGGTTTTCATAAAAAAGATTAATAAACTACTTCTTATTTAAACAACTGTCTTAATAACTTTCATAGCTGTCATAGAAGCTCTTAACTGCTCTCCAACTATTTCTACTGGATGATTTCTAATAATTTTATTAATTCTAATCAATTCTTGATTATCAACACCATTCTCTGAACTAAAAGATTTACCAATTACGTTTGTAGAAACTGTTTTCATAAAATCAGTTAATAAAGGTTTACAAGCGTGATCAAATAGATAACATCCATATTCTGCTGTATCTGAAATTACACGATTCATTTCAGCCAATTTCATTCTTGCAATTGTGTTTGCAATTAATGGTGTTTCATGTAAAGATTCATAATATGCAGATGCATCTATTATACCAGATTCTGTCATTGCCTCAAAAGCTAATTCTACACCAGCTCTTACAAAAGAAACTAATAAAGTTCCGTGGTCAAAATACTCTTGCTCTGTAATTTCTTGATTAGTAGTTACTTGTTTTTCAAAAGCAGTTTCTCCAGTTGCAGCTCTCCAAGTTAATAAGTTAATATCGTCATTTGCCCAGTCTTCCATCATTGTTTTAGAGAAATGACCAGTCATAATATCATCCATATGTTTTTGGAATAATGGACGCATGATGTCTTTTAATTCTTCAGATAAACGAAATGCTTCTACTTTTGCAGGGTTAGATAATCTATCCATCATATTTGTAATACCACCGTGCTTTAAAGCTTCAGTTATAGTTTCCCAACCATACTGAATTAACTTAGCTGCATAACCAGCATCAATTCCTTCTGCTACCATTTTATCGAAAGATAGAATTGCTCCTGTTTGTAACAAACCACATAAAATAGTTTGCTCTCCCATTAAATCAGACTTTACCTCTGCTACAAAAGAAGATTCTAAAACTCCTGCTGTATGACCTCCTGTAGCAACTGCATAAGCTTTTGCCTGTGCCCAACCTTTTCCTTCTGGATCATTTTCTGGATGAACAGCCGTTAATGTTGGCACTCCAAATCCTCTTTTAAATTCTTCACGAACTTCAGATCCAGGAGATTTAGGTGCTACCATAATCACTGTTAAATCTTTACGAATTTGCATTCCTTCTTCTACAATATTAAATCCGTGAGAATAACTTAAAGTAGCTCCTTTTTTCATCAATGGCATCACACCATTTACAACATTTGTGTGTTGTTTATCTGGAGTTAAATTGATAACCAAGTCTGCAGTTGGCAACATTTCTTCGTAAGTACCTACAACAAAATCATTTGAAGTTGCATTAATGTAAGATTGTCTTTTTTGATCAATTGCTGTTTGTCTTAAAGTATAAGAAATATCTAAGCCAGAATCTCTCATATTTAAACCTTGATTTAAACCTTGTGCACCACAGCCCACAATAACAATTTTCTTTCCTTTTAAAGCGTTTACTCCGTCTTCAAATTCTGAAGCATCCATAAAACGACATTGTCCTAATTGCTCTAATTTTTGTCTTAAAGTTAATGTGTTAAAATAATTTGACATTTTAATTTATTTAGTTGTTGTATGATTCTAATAATGATGATATTTTCATTTCTTCTTTGGTAACCGCAATTAACCCAGAACGTGTAAACTGCATAATTCCAAATGGACTTAATTTATTATACAATTCTACTATTTCTTC
Source organism: Flavobacterium sp. (assembly GCA_015665265.1). Lineage (GTDB taxonomy): Bacteria > Bacteroidota > Bacteroidia > Flavobacteriales > Flavobacteriaceae > Polaribacter. The sequence goes on along the minus strand of JADFAM010000122.1, from coordinate 10,694 downwards.
TTTTTTACCTGATTTTTCAAGTACAAAAAAGTCTTTATTAACTGTTACAATTCTAGCATTACTTTCTTTAATAATGTTTTGTATTTGACGTTCTTCAAATAATAATTCTGACTTTATTTTAAATAAACCAGCTATTTGATAAATAATGTCATCAAGACTATGGTAATATGATTTTATTACTTCTACTTGTTTTTCTATCTGACCTAGAATTTTTTTAATATTTACTTCACTCATATTTACAACAATTGTAAATTTAGAAACGCCTTCAATCTCAGAAGGTGAAGTATTTAAACTTTCTATATTGATATGTCTTCTTTGGAAAATTGCTGAAATTCTATTCAACAATCCAATATTATTTTCAGTATAAATTGATACTGAATAAAGTTGTTTTTCTTCTGTACTCATCTTATTCTAATCTTATATCTGAAACACTTGCTCCAGACGGAATCATTGGAAATACATTATCTTCTTTTTCTACACAAACTTCTAAAAAATAAGCTTCTTTACTTTGCATCATTTCTGCTACAGCTTCTGCTAAATCCTCACGTTTGGTAACTTTTCTAGCTTTGATATAATACCCTTCTGCAATCGCAACAAAATTTGGATTTACCATTTCTGTAGAGGCATATCTTTTATCAAAAAATAACTGTTGCCATTGACGTACCATTCCTAAGAAATCGTTATTTAAAACAACCACTTTTACCGCTGCTTTTTGCTGAAAAATTGTACCTAATTCTTGAATGGTCATTTGATAACCTCCATCACCAGAAATAGATACTACTTCACGATCCGGTGCTGCCATTTTCGCACCTATAGCTGCTGGCAAACCAAATCCCATAGTTCCTAATCCACCAGAAGTAATATTGCTCTTAGTCACATTAAAATCAGCATATCTACAAGCAATCATTTGATGTTGACCCACATCACTTACAATTGCAGCTTTTCCTTCACTCTGAATATTGATTTCTTTTAAAACCTCAGCCATTGTTAAGCCTTCTTTTGTAGGATATAAATCGTTTTTGATTACTTTTTCGTATTCAATTTCATACAAGTCTTTAAACTTTTGATGCCATTCATTATGAGAATTCTGTTCTAATAACGGTAATAATAAATCTAAACTTACTTTAGAATTACCTAAAACAGCTACATCTGTCTTTACATTCTTATCAATTTCTGCAGGGTCAATTTCAAAGTGAATTACTTTGGCTTGTTTTGCATAAGTGTTTAAGCTGCCTGTTACACGATCATCAAAACGCATTCCAATTGCGATTAACACATCACATTCATTAGTTAAAATATTTGGAGCATAATTTCCATGCATACCAACCATACCTACATTTAATGGATGTGAAGTTGGAATTGCAGAAGCTCCTAAAATTGTCCAAGCAGCTGGAATTCCTGCTTTCTCAACAACAGCCTTTAATTGGTCTTCTGCTTCACCTAAAATAATTCCTTGCCCCCAAACAATTAGAGGTTTTTTAGCAGCATTTATTAATTTTGCAGCTTCCTCAACCTTAGAAACATCTGTTTCTGGAACTGGTTTGTAACTTCTTACATGTGTACATTTTTCATATGAAAAATCAAACTCGTTAAATTGAGCATCCTTTGTAATATCAATCAATACTGGTCCTGGTCTTCCACTTTTGGCAATGTAGAAAGCTTTTGCCAATACTTCTGGTATATCTTCTGCTCTAGTTACTTGACAATTCCATTTTGTAACTGGTGTAGAAATTCCTACAATATCTGTTTCTTGAAAAGCATCTGATCCCAATAAATGAGATGGTACTTGACCTGTGATACAAACCATTGGTGTAGAATCTATTTGTGCATCTGCAATACCAGTAATTAAATTGGTTGCTCCTGGACCTGAAGTAGCCATAGCTACCCCAACTTTTCCAGAAATTCTTGCATATCCTTGAGCTGAATGTGTTGCACCTTGCTCATGTCTTGTTAATACATGATGAATTTTATCTTGATACTTGTATAACTCATCATAAACTGGCATAATTGCTCCACCTGGATATCCATAAAGAATATCTACTCCTTCTTCAATTAAACATCTTACAATTGCCTCACTACCAGAAATACGCTCTGTAGTTTTGATAGATTTTTTTTGTGATTTTATGGTTTGTGTCTCCATATATTTTCTTTTTATAAATCAGTAACACATCCTTTAGATGCTGAAGCTACTGTTTTTGCGTATTTGTATAAAATTCCTTTTTTATGCTTTGGTTCTGGAGCAATCCATTTTGCTTTTCTCTCTGCTAATTCTTCATCAGAGATTAATACATTAATTGAATTGTCTTCAGCACTGATTCTTATTTTATCTCCAGTTTCTAGGATTCCTATTGCTCCTCCTGATTGAGCTTCTGGTGTAACGTGTCCAACAACAAATCCATGCGTTCCTCCAGAAAAACGACCGTCTGTAATTAAGGCAACAGACTTTCCTAAGCCTGCTCCCATAATTAGCGAAGTTGGTTTTAACATTTCCGGCATACCTGGTCCACCTTTAGGTCCTACATATCGTATCACAACTACATCACCTTTATGAACCTCACCATTTGAAATCCCGGTATTTGCAGCCTGTTCTCCGTCATAAACAACAGCCTTCCCTTCAAACAATAATCCTTCTTTACCTGATATTTTAGCAACCGCACCTTCCTCTGCAAGATTTCCGTGAAGTATTTGAATATTTCCGGAGGTCTTTAAAGCTTTGTCTGTTGGATAAATAACATCCTGATCTTCAAACTCCATAGCGACAACATCTTTTAAGTTTTCAGCTAATGTTTTTCCAGTAACCGTCATACAATCTCCGTGCAAATAACCACCATCTAATAAATATTTCATGATTGCCGGTGTACCACCTATGCCATGAACATCCTCCATTAAATATTTTCCCGAAGGTTTTAAATCTGCAATTAAAGGTGTTTTATCTGATACTCTTTGAAAGTCTTCCAAAGTAAATTTAATATCAGCAGCATGTGCTATAGCTAAAAAATGCAGCACAGCATTGGTAGAACCTCCAAGAGCATTTACCAAAGCAATGGCATTTTCTATTGATTTTTTTGAAATAATATCTAAAGGCTTTATATCTTTTTCTAATAAATTTTTAATAGCCAAAGCATGTCTTTCAGCTTCTGATAATTTATTTGGGTTTTCAGCTGGAATTGATGAATTATATGGCAACGCAAAACCCATGCATTCAATAGCAGAAGCCATTGTGTTTGCCGTATACATACCACCGCATGCACCAGCACCAGGAATCGATCTTTTTATAATTTCTCTATACTCTTCTTCTTCAATTTCTCCAGCTAATTTTTGACCTAAAGCTTCAAAAGCTGATACAATATTTAACTTTCTTCCTTTGAAATTTCCCGAGGCAATAGTACCTCCATACATCATAATAGACGGGCGATTTAAACGCAACATAGACATGACAGCTCCTGGCATATTTTTATCACAACCTACTATAGCAATTAATGCGTCATAACTTTGTGCATTCATAACCGTTTCTATAGAATCTGCAATAATATCTCTTGAAACCAATGAGTAATTCATTCCTGAGGTTCCCATCGAAATTCCATCAGAAACTCCAATGGTATTAAAACCTAAACCTACCATTTCAGCAATTTTACACTCAATTTTTACCTCATCTTTCAATCTATTCAAGTGCATGTTACATGGATTGCCATCATAACCAGTACTTGCAATACCTACTTGGGCTTTATGCATATCTTCATCTGAAAGACCTACAGCATACAACATGGCCTGTGATGCTGGTTGAGATTCATCTTGTGTTAATCTTCGACTATGTTTATTAATTTCTTTCATTCTGTTTTACAGTAGGTATTCTATTTGTGTTCTAAATTAGTTTATTGAAATCCTTGTTATTTCATTACAAACTTAAATCAGCTTAAATCCATAGCTTTTGAATATGACTTAATTAATTGATAAACAAAATATTAACTGTTTTTATTTGTGACGTTCAAACTCTGAAATTTATCCATAAAAAAACCCTCCGTTTCAGGAAGGTCTTTGTTTTTTATTTTAAAAAATACCATTCCCTTGGTTACGGATTTAAACCAATAATTGAAGAAATAATATGTTGTTGTTTTGTATTCATTACTCATACAAATATGAACTTTTTTTTTAATAGAATAACTAGTTAATGTTATTTTTTTAGATTTTTTATTTAAAAATTTAGGCGCCAATCAAATCATTATCATCCTTTAATGGCAAGCGAGAAGCCCCCATTAAATAGGAATCTATATGGTGTGCTGCTTGACGTCCCTCAGATATAGCCCACACAATTAAAGATTGTCCTCTTCTCATATCTCCAGCAGTAAAAATTCCTGAAATATTAGTTTTATAGTCTTTTACAGAAGCCTTGATATTTGTTCTTGTATCTAACTCTAAACCCAATTGTTCAGGTAAAGATTTATCAGGACCAGTAAATCCAAGTGCTAATAATGCTAAATCACAGGGCCATATTTTTTCAGAACCTTCTCTTTCAATAATTTGAGGTCTTCGTCCTGGAATCGTTTTCCATGAAACTTCAACCGTTTTAAGAGCATATAATTCTCCCTTGTCATTAGTAAGAAACTCTTTAGTGCTTACCAACCAGTTACGGTCACAACCTTCATCATGAGAAGAGCTTGTTTTTAATTGCATTGGCCAAAATGGCCATGGAGTTTTCACACTTCTATCTGAAGGTGGTTTAGACATTATTTCAAAGTTTGTTACAGATTTGGCACCTTGTCTATTTGAAGTTCCAATACAATCAGAACCGGTATCTCCTCCTCCAATTACTATCACATTTTTTCCTTTTGCATCTATAATGTTTTTTTGTAATTTTTCATCAAACAATGCTTTTGTTTGTCTAGTTAAGAAATCCATAGCCTGAACAACACCTTTAGCTTCATTTCCTTTAATAGGGATACTTCTAGACATTGTTGCTCCTCCAGATAACAATACTGCATCAAAATTTTTAAGAGAAGCTACCGGATAATTAACTCCTACATTTACATTGGTCTTAAACTCTATACCTTCTTCTTTTAAAATATCTACCCGTCTATCAATGATTTCTTTTTCTAATTTAAAATTCGGAATTCCATAACGTAACAAACCACCTATTTGATCATCTCTTTCAAAAACAACCACTGAATGTCCAACCCTGTTTAATTGTTGTGCTGCGGCCAATCCTGCTGGTCCAGATCCTATAATTGCAATTGTTTTACCTGTTCTTTTCGTTGGTTTTTGAGGCACTATCCATCCTTCTTCAAATCCTTTTTCTACAATAGATTTTTCTATGTTTTCAATAGATACAGGTTCGTCAATTAACCCCAACACACAAGCTTGCTCACAGGGAGCCGGACATAACCTACCTGTAAATTCTGGAAAATTATTTGTCGCATGAAGTATTTCTAGCGCTTGTTTCCATTCTCCTTTGTGGATTAAATCATTAAAATCTGGTATTAAATTCCCTAATGGACAACCACTATGACAAAATGGAATACCACAATCCATACAACGAGAGCCTTGTTTTTGCTGTTCTTTAATATGTAATGGTTTTGTAAATTCCTTGTAATGTTTAATCCTTTCTCTAACAGCTACATTCCCTTCCTGTTTTCTTTCGTATTTTTTGAATCCTCCTAATTCTCCCATAACTATGCTGTTAATTTTGTTAATGCCTCTTTTTCTAATCTTTCTAAAGCGATCTTATAATCTGTTGGATACACTTTAATAAAGTCCATTTTATTTACTTCCCAGTCTTGTAAAAGTTTTTTTCCAAGAGAGCTGGCTGTGTAAGAAACATGTTTTTTAACATGATCTTTTAACTCTAACTGATCTTTGGTTTCTAAATGAACTAATTCTACCATTTCTAAATTACATAGCTCGTTTCTAAATGTATGAGACGGGTCATATACATAAGCTATTCCTCCACTCATTCCTGCAGCAAAATTTCTTCCTGTTTCACCTAAAACAATCACTTGACCTCCAGTCATATACTCACAACCGTGATCTCCTATTCCTTCTACTACTGCAACTACTCCAGAATTTCTAACAGCAAAACGCTCGCCAGCTATTCCGTTAATATATGCTTCCCCTTTAATGGCTCCATAAAAACACACATTCCCAACAATAATATTGTCTTCGGCAATAAAATCTGCATCAGCTGGTTTTTTAACAACTATTTTAGCTCCAGATAAGCCTTTACCTAAGTAGTCATTAGCTTCCCCGTCTACTATCATAGTTAATCCCTTGGTAGCAAAAGCTCCAAAACTTTGCCCTGCAGATCCCTTAAAGTTTAGCGTTAAGGTATCTTCTGGTAATCCATCTTCTCCGTGTAATTTTGAAATTTCATTACTAGTGATAGCTCCAACAGATCGGTTTGTGTTTTGTATCGGATAATCAAATTCAGATTTTATTTTATTCTTAATGGCTGCTTTTGCATTATCTATTATTTTTATGTCAAGTACCTTGTCTAAATTGTGATTTTGTTTTTCTGTATTGTATAAAATATGACTCCCCTCAACATCTGGTTGATGTAAAATAGCAGACACATCTATCCCTTTAGCTTTGTAATGATCTATAGATGGGTTGGCATTAATTTTATGAGTTTGCCCAACCATCTCTTTTATAGATCTAAAACCTAACGAAGCCATGATTTGTCTTAATTCTTCAGCAACAAAGTACATGAAGTTAACTACGTGTTCTGGTGTTCCTTTAAAATTCTTACGCAATTCAGGATCTTGTGTTGCTATCCCCACTGGGCAGGTATTTAAATGACATTGACGCATCATGATACAACCAGAAGCTACGAGTGGTGCTGTAGCAAAACCAAATTCTTCAGCACCTAACAGACATGCAATAGCTACATCTCTTCCTGTCTTTAACTGACCATCACATTCTAAAACAACCCTATTTCGTAAATTATTCATTACTAAAGTTTGTTGCGCTTCAGCAATCCCTAATTCCCATGGTAAACCAGCGTGTTTTAATGAGGTTAATGGTGAAGCTCCTGTACCACCATCAAAACCAGAAATTAAAATAACGTCTGCTTTAGCTTTTGCTACACCAGCAGCGATGGTGCCAACACCTACTTTAGATACTAGTTTTACATTAATCCTAGCTTCTCTGTTCGCATTTTTTAAATCAAAAATAAGTTGAGCTAAATCCTCAATAGAATAAATATCATGATGAGGTGGCGGAGAAATTAATCCTACATATGGAGTAGAATTTCTAACCTCTGCTATCCACGGTAATACTTTTTTTCCAGGTAATTGACCTCCTTCACCAGGTTTTGCTCCCTGAGCCATTTTAATTTGAATCTCTTTGGCATTGGTAAGGTAATTACTACTTACACCAAATCTTCCAGATGCAACTTGCTTAATAGCACTATTTTTTGAATCTCCGTTGGGTAATTTATTAAAACGAATTTTATGCTCACCTCCTTCACCAGAATTAGATTTTCCTCCAATTCTATTCATAGCTACAGCTAAATTTTCGTGAGCTTCAGAACTAATTGAACCATAAGACATGGCTCCAGTTTTAAAACGTTTTACAATCTCTGTCCATGGCTCTACCTCTTCTATAGGAATTGGATCAAGATTATTAAATTCAAACAGCCCTCTTAAAGTCATTAATTCTTTAGATTGCTTGTTTATTTTTTCTGAATATACTTGATAGCTTTCTTTACTTTTAAGCCTAACAGCTTGTTGAAGTTTAGAAACTGTAGTAGGATTAAACATATGCCTTTCTCCTCCTCTTCTCCATCGATAATCTCCTCCAATATCTAAATCTAAGACCTTATCTATTTCTAAATCTCTGTAAGCAGACTTACATCTTTTGTAGATATCTTTCTGAAGAACATATAATCCAATTCCTCCAATTCTAGAAGGTGTTCCCGGAAAATATTTTTTTGTAAAAGCTTTTTTTAATCCTAAAATTTCAAAAATCTGAGAGGCTCTATAAGAATGTAATGTAGAAATTCCAATCTTATTCATAATTTTTAAAATTCCTTTTCCTATGGCTTTATTAAAATTTTTAACCGCTACGTTAGCATTTATTCCTTTTATCTCTCCTGTTTCTACCTGATGTGTAATTATTTCATTCACCATATAAGGGTTAATAGCACTAGCACCATACCCAAATAGTGTAGCAAAATGATGAGGTTCTCTAGGCTCAGCAGTTTCCATTACAATCCCAAATTTAGAACGTTTTTGTTTTCTACTTAAAGAATGATGTAAATAGGAACACGCCAGCAAAGCTGGTATAGGAGCATTTTCTTTAGTAACTCCTCTATCTGACAAAATAATAATATTAGAACCTGCATCTACCGCTTCTACTGCTTTATCTAACATGGTATCTAAAGCTCTCTCTATTCCGTTTACGCCTTCATCTAATGGAAATAAAATTGGAATTGAAGTTGCTTTGAAATCTGAGTGATCAATATTTTTAATCTTATCCAAATCTTCATTAGAGATTACAGGATTTTGAATAAGAAGTTTTTTTGCTTGATCTGGAGACAGATCAAAAATATTTCCGTCTGAACCAATGGCTAAACTAATATCTGTAATAATTTCTTCACGAATACCATCTAACGGAGGGTTTGTTACCTGTGCAAATAACTGTTTAAAGTAATTGTAAAGTAATTGAGGTTTATCAGACAAGACTGCTAAAGGAGTGTCTGTCCCCATAGAACCAATTCCTTCTTTAGAAGAAATTGCCATTGGAGAAATAATGGTAGAAATTTCTTCAGTAGTGTATCCAAAAAGTCTTAGTCTAGTTTTATAATCTGTAGCTTCAGTGGGTATGTTATTATTTGTATAAGGTATGTCTACCAAAGGAAGTACATTCTCATTCACCCATTTCTTATAGGGTTTTTTTGAAATAATTTCTTTTTTAATTTCTTCATCTTCTATAATACGACCAGCATTCATGTCTACTAAAAACATTTTTCCTGGTTCTAATCTACCGTGTTTAACTACATTTTCTGGTTTAATATTTAAAACACCAATCTCAGAAGACATCACTACATTCCCATTCTTAGTTACAGTGTATCTTGAAGGTCTTAACCCATTTCTGTCGAGTAAAGCACCAATAAAATTTCCATCTGTAAATGGAACTGATGCTGGACCATCCCAGGGCTCCATAATACACGCATTGTATTGATAAAACGCTTTTTTATCCTCATTCATCAAGGAATCTTTTTCCCAAGCTTCTGGCACCATCATCATCATCACTTCAGGTAAAGATCTTCCGGTCATCAACAATAATTCTACCGCTAAATCCATGGAAGCAGAATCAGATTTACCATCAGTTATAATTGGAAATATTTTTTTTATATCATCACCAAAAAGATCACTTTTCATTAATTCTTGTCTGGCCAACATTCTACTCACATTACCTCTTAAAGTATTTATCTCTCCATTGTGACACATAAATCTGAAAGGCTGAGCTAAATCCCAAGAAGGAAATGTATTGGTAGAAAAACGTTGATGAACCAATGCCAACCTAGTTACTAAATCTGGCTGTCTTAAATCACTATAAAAACGACCAATATCCTCAGGAATTAAAAGACCTTTATAAATAATAGTAGTGGTAGAAAAGCTAGGTAAATAAAAATATTTAGCCTCTGAAATTTTAGATTTAGACACCGTGTGCTCAGTAATTTTTCTAGCAGCGAAGAGTTTTGCGTTAAACTGCAATTCCGTTAATTCATCAGTACCTTTACCAACAAATAATTGTTTCGTTTTTGGTTGAGTTCTAGCTGCAATAACTCCCAAATTTGAGGTATCTACTGGAACATCTCTCCATCCTAAAACACACAGACCTTGGTTTTTTAATTCTTTTTCAAAAACATCTTGACAATAACTACTTTGATTAAATTTCTTAGGTAAAAAAACTTGCCCAACAGCATATTCTCCAGGCGTTGGTAGTTCAAAATCACATACACGAGAAAAGAACTCATGAGGAATATCTATTAAGATTCCTGCACCATCTCCTGTCCTTCCATCAGAACTTACAGCACCTCTATGTTCTAATTTTATTAAAATTTCTAGAGCATCATGTATAATTTGATTGGATTTTTGCCCTTTCAAATTACAAATAAAACCCGCTCCACAGTTGTCTCTTTCAAACTCACTTAAATACAATCCTTGATCTTTCATCTTTTCTATCCTCTATTTGTTACTACTAATTTTTTATCAAAATGTAAAACGCATGAAAATGCATTGGTATCAATGCATTTTCACTTCGTTAAAAACTATTTATATTTCTTTTAATCGAAATTTAAATTGTGTTTTAGGGGTATTTATTATTCTCCTCGATCTCTTTTTCCTGGATAAGCGATAGTTCCGTGTTCAGCTAAGTCTAGTCCTTTTTTTTCTACCTCTTGGCTTACTCGTAAACCAATGGTTTTCTTTAAAGTAAATAACACAATCCAAGATAAAGCTATGGCCCATACTGCATATGCCAATGAACCAAGTGCTTGAACACCTAGTTGAGATGTTCCACCTCCATTAAATAACCCTATTCCACCATCTGCATCAATTCCCCAAAGACCAATTACAACAGTTCCCCAGACACCAACTACACCATGAACAGAAACTGCTCCAATAGCATCATCTATTTTTAATTTTTTCTCAATAAACTCTATAGAGAAAACTACTAAAATACCTCCAAGTAATCCG
>JADFAM010000025.1 GCA_015665265.1 Flavobacterium sp. | reverse complement strand
ACGTATTACACACACATTATATAGCCATTAGTTACACAACAACCTCCAAAATACCATTTTTCTTTGCTCGAATGATCCGAAACTACAGAGGAATTTTCCATCAATGTACAGTTTAATAACATTCCAAAAGAAAATTTATCAATATGTGCTAGGGGCTTTTAGTCGCTGGAATTTTAATTAAATACTTAAAAAAGAAACATAAAAACAAGGACAGTAAGGAAGAAGTATAATATAAAATTAGTTTTTTAGAGATAGCACCATTTATTTTTACAATATATAACCCTTTTGAGCTTTTTTCTAATGGAATAACAAATTTTTTGTCATTAATATTTTGTTTAATAAAGACTTTTCTTCCTAAAATATTAAAAATACTTACGGATTTAATCTGATGATTTTGTGTTGCTTTAATAATGGCGTCATTATTTGTTGGGTTTGGAGAAATTGAAAAACGATTTTTTAGAACTTCATCACTACTAAGAGTTCCAGATTTTCTTACAACAAAAAGCCCTCTTTCTATATCATTAATAATAATATTTCCACTTGCAAAATAAGGGAACACACTCCAAGCCCCATTAAAGGCAGTTTCATTGTTGGCTGGATAGGAGTCAAAGTAACCTATTTCAGTTAATTGATCCCCCTCACTTCCAATATTTGAGATGTCTAAAACACGCATTCCTGCTCTATAACATGCCATAAAAAACTCAGATCCTTTTATGTACCCATTATGATCTATAGCATTTGATAAACCGTAATAGTTATCTATTTGCGTTGGGTTGTCTAAATCCAGAAAATCAAATACAAGTGTTCTTGTATTGATACCAAAGTCTAGTTCATCTTCTTCATCTCCTAACAAAAAATAACGCTGGTCATCTGTAAACCAACCCTGGTGTGTATAGCCAATCTGAGGATAGTCAAATTCAGCAATTTTTATTATTGTATTTTTATTTGTAACATCTAAAATGACCACTTTATTTGCATTACTTCCTACTAGAATTTCTCTTCCAATGTAATCGATATCTGGTCCATTGTAAGTAATTACTTGCGCGTCATGCGTGTAGCCATCTAAAGAATACCCACCCAAACTTTTTGGATTTAAAGGATCAGAAATATCAACAAAATGAGGACCTCCATTAAAATTATTACAACCTACAAGATATGCTATTGCTGAAGCCTCATTAATCACTATGTTGTGACAACTAGTTACGTTATCATAAATAACATCTGAACTCAGAGTTATAGGGGTAGTAATATCTCTTAGTTTTGTTAAATCAAAGACTTGCATTCCATGATTACCGACATTATCTGCGACAATAAATGCGTAATTATCATAAATTTTAACATCTCTCCAATAATTATTTCCAGCATTAGAATCTAAACGTCCCAAAAAAACAGGATTAATAGGGTCTGTAATGTCCACAAAAGCGGTACTATTTGTCATGGCTGCTATTGCATATTCTTTCCCTGTGACAGGATCTGTCCAACCCCAAATATCACTTCCTTCTGGGTTTCCTGAGTTATTTGCCAAGGTGCTTACTGGAATATGAGAAAGTAAATCATAATTATTACAAGGGTATTCTCCGGCAAAACCATTAGAGCAAGGAGTTTGCCCTAAGCTACAAAACAAGATTAAAAAAAAAATAAAAAATAGTATTTTACGTTTCATTAGGCATAAAAATTTGAATCAAAGATAATAGATTCAACGGCAAAATAGAAGCATTGAGAGAATAGCGGTTAAGATGTGGCGATTATTTTTAAGATGTGTATATCTTTGCAGCATGTTAGAAGATAAAAATCAATCAAGAACGTCATTGGAGCAATTGGGAGAATTTGGCTTAATTAATCATATTACAAAACATTTCAAGATCTCTAATACATCAACAGTGAAAGCAGTTGGAGATGATGCAGCTGTTTTGGAAAAGACAGATAAACAGACACTAATTACTACTGATTTATTGATCGAAGGAGTTCATTTTGATTTGAGTTATGTACCACTTAAACACTTGGGATATAAATCTGTGATAGTAAACCTTTCTGATGTCTATGCAATGAATGCACAAGCAGAGCAAATTACGGTTTCAATTGCAGTTTCCAATCGCTTTCCACTGGAAGCAATTGAAGAATTATATGCTGGAATTCAATTGGCATGTGAAACATATCATATTGATTTAATAGGAGGAGATACCACTTCGTCCACAAAAGGGATGCTCATATCTATCACAGCCATTGGTAAAGCAAATAAAGGAGAGGTTGTTTACAGAAATGGAGCAAAAGAAACAGATTTAATTGTAGTTACTGGTGATTTAGGTGCCGCTTATCTTGGGTTGCAAGTTTTAGAGAGAGAAAAACAAGTATTTAAGGTAAACCCTAATAATCAACCAGATCTAGATAATTATACGTATTTGATTGAGCGTCAATTAAAACCAGAAGCAAGAAAAGATATTTCATCTCTTCTGAAAGATATGGATGTTAAGCCAACGGCCATGATTGATATTTCTGATGGTCTTTCCTCTGAAATCATGCATATTTGTTCACAAAGTAATGTAGGATGTAAAATTTATGAAGATAAAATTCCTTTAGACCCTCAGGTAATTTCAACTTGTGAAGAGTTTGATATTGATAGTACCATGGTAGCCCTAAGTGGAGGAGAAGATTATGAGCTATTATTTACGGTTTCAATTACAGATTTTGAAAAGATAAAAGGAAACCCTCATTTGTCCATTATTGGTCATATAAACGATAAGGTAGCGGGGTTAAATTTAGTAACAAGAGCTGGTCAGGAATTAGAGTTAAAAGCCCAGGGATGGAATGCCCTTGAAAATAAACATGGTTAACTTTTTGAGGAAAGGGATCGTCTAATAAATGTATTCAAGATTTTAATTAATTTATCTGAATTTTCAATATGACTCATATGACCCCCAGACAAAACAACTATCTCAGACTGTGTTTCTTCGGCTTCTTTTATCCCTTTATTTATAGGCAATACAGGATCTTTTTTCCGAGAATAAACAATTTTTTAAAATGATTATTTTTTAAAACAGACAACCTGTTTGGTCGTATTCTCATTCCTTCTTGACAAGCACTATATCCTTGTAAAGAAGTTTGTAAAGCTTCGGACAAGGCAAGCTGCATCTCGGGATTAAATTTCTCTTTACTCTTCTCACTAAACAAATTAATAAAAGACATTCTTACAATATTAGGCAAATTAGTTTGGGCCATTTTATTAGCTCTTTCTCTTAACTTTTTTCTCGAAGTATCATCAGAGGTTGCTGTAGAATTTAACAAACACAATCCTCTAATCATTTCTGGATTTTTTTCTGATAATACTAACGAAACATAACCACCCATTGAATGGCCAATAAGTGTAATTTTTCGAATTCGCAAGGATTTTAATACTGCAGAAACAGCTTCAGCCATTATTTCCATTGAATGAATGTAGCCAAGACACCCAGACTGTCCATGTCCTAATAAATCTAAAGCTAATACCCTTTTGTTTTTAGAAATTATAGGGATAACCTCTTTCCACATATGTTTGTTTTCTAAAAAACCGTGTAATAATACCACTACGGGTCCTTTTCCAGAATCTGTATATGAAATTTTAGTATTTTTAAACGACAGCCATTTTTCCATAGTACAAAAATATGTATCTTTCCTACTTGTCATAGAATTTATTTCATGTTTTCATCACTTTTTGTAAGATTTATTGATAAACACGAATTAAGATAAAAATTTGCCTTAATTTTAAGAATATTTATAGTATAACGGTGCAATATTTAGACGTGTTTTTGGTAAACAAAAGTTCTTTTCAGAATATGGTTTTGATCATTTTTGTCAAAAGTACGTTTTGTTTGATTTTCACTTTTTTTGACCCTTTTTTGAAGATTTTTGCCCTTTTTTTACAAAAAAACAACAATAATGATTAAAAAAAGAGAAGTTTGGATTACCAGTTTTGCTCTCTTTGCTCTTTTTTTTGGAGCTGGAAATCTTATTCTTCCTCCTTTTTTAGGCGCTAATTCAGGAGAGCAATGGGGGTTGGTTTTTTTAGGGTTTATCATAACAGCTGTTTTTATTCCTATTTTAGGAATATTAGCTCATGCAAAAGTACAAGGAACCATGTATGATCTAGCAAGTAAAGTTGCTCCTTGGTTTAGTTCTTTGTATTGTGTTATCATGTATTTAATTGCTGTTACACTTCCTGCTCCTAGAACAGCTTCTGTTGCTCATGAGATGGCTATTCAGCCTTTTTTTGGATCTAGCCCGTTGCTTACAAGTAGTCTTTACTTTCTATTGATTTTTATTTTTGCTATTAATAGATCTAAGATTATTAGCCTCATTGGAAAGTTTTTAACACCAGTTATTGTTGCTATTTTACTTATTATTGTCTTGGTGTCTTTAGGTTTTTCTGAAGAGATGACTCTTGGTGGTTATGACTTCCCTTTTGCCATAGGAGTTCTAGAAGGCTATCAAACTTTCGATGCTATTGGCGGAGTTGTTGTTGGAGCGGTACTTATAGTTTCGCTAAACATTCAAGGTAAAAGAACCTATAATGACACTAAAAAACTGATTACAAAAGCTGGTTTAATAGCTGGACTGGGATTGTTATTGGTTTATGGTGGTTTAATTTTTGGTGGCGCAGCATTAAGTTCATCATTTGTTAAGGGAGCCTCAAGAACAGAAGTCTTAACAAGTTTAAGTTCGCAAACACTTGGTCCTGTTGGAACTTCTTTTTTAAGTATTTTAGTTGCCTTAGCATGTTTTACAACAGCAGTTGGAATTGTTACAGGGACTTCAGATTATGTTAAAGAAATGTTTAAAAATTCACAAAAAGCATATGTTATAACCGCTTTTATAAGTTGTGTGTTAGGTATTCTCATTGGTCATTTTGAAGTAAGCTTTATAATTAAAGCAGCCATTCCTGCATTAATGTTTATTTATCCAATAACCATTGTGTTGATTTTACTAAATGTAGTTCCAAAGCGACTAGGTTCACCTCTTGTGTTCAAAGGAGTAGTAATAACAACATTCGTCTTTAGTATTCCAGATTTTTTAGGATCACTAAACTTAGGAAATCAATTAGATTCCATTACACAATGGATTCCGTTTTCATCCCAAAGTTTAGGATGGGTTCCCCCAGCATTTATAGTTTTCACTTTGTTAAATGTTTACAGTCAAAGAATTAAAACGAGTCATTCATAAGCCTTTTTATACTAGAAAATAAAAGTATATTTGTATTATACACTATGCTAAATCACTATACTTATTTAAATGAAAACACCTCAAAGTGGGTAAGCTTTGTTCATGGTGCAGGAGGGAGTAGTTCTATTTGGTATAGGCAAATAAGAGCATTTAAAAAGGAATTTAATGTTTTAGTTTTAGATTTAAGAGGCCATGGGAACAGCAAGCCAACCATTAAAGACACCTTTAACAATGAGTATACTTTCAATGCAATAACTCAAGATATCCTTGAGGTATTAGCACATTTAAAGATTAAAAAATCTCATTTTATAGGGATTTCTTTAGGGACAATTCTTATTAGAAATTTAGCAGAAAAGAGACCAGATTTAGTAGAAAGTATGGTTCTTGGAGGTGCCATTTTAAAATTAAATTTTCGTTCTCAAGTTTTAATGCGTGTTGGAAACTTGTTTAAGTCTGTAGTTCCTTACATGATGTTATATAAATTGTTCGCTTTCATTATCATGCCAAAGAAAAACCATAAAGAGTCTAGAATCCTTTTTGTTAATGAAGCAAAGAAATTATATCAAAAAGAATTCATTAGATGGTTTAAGCTCACCGCAGAAATTAATCCTTTATTACGTTTCTTTAGGGCAAAAGACATAAAAATTCCTACCTTATATGTTATGGGAGAGCAAGATCATTTGTTTTTACCCTCCATAAAAAGAGTTGTTAAAGAACATATAGAATCTTCTTTATACGTGGTAAAAAATTGTGGACATGTTGTGAACGTTGAACAACCAGACGATTTTAATATAAAAACAATAGGTTTTTTGAATAGTTTACCTACTTAAAAGCCAGAAATTAGGGTTGGTTCATTAACGCCTCAATTTCATCTGCTTCAATTGGTATATTACCCATCAAGTTTAAGGGTTCTCCAGATTTTTGAACTACTACATCATCTTCTAGACGAATTCCAAAACCTTCTTTAGGAATATAAATACCCGGCTCTACTGTAAAAACCATATTTTTCTCTATAGGCAAATGTAACAACCCATAATCATGTGTGTCTAACCCTATATGGTGAGACGTACCATGCATAAAATATTTTTTATAAGCGGGCCAATTTTTATCTTCATTTTGAACATCAGCTTTATCTAACAAACCCAATCCTAATAACTCTGAAGTCATCAGTTTCCCAACCTCTACGTGATACTGCTCCCAATAAGTTCCGGGAACCAATAGTTTAGTAGCTTCTTTTTTAACGGTATTTACTGCATTATAAACTGCTTTTTGTCTGTCTGTAAATTTTCCAGAAACAGGGACGGTTCTTGTTAAATCACTTTTATAGTTTGCGTATTCTGCAGCAACATCTAAAAGTATTAAATCACCAGCTTTACATTGTTGGTTGTTTTCTATATAATGTAATACATTGGCGTTATTACCAGAAGCAATAATTGGAGTATAGGCAAATCCTTTAGATCGGTTTTTAATAAATTCATGAACCAATTCAGCTTCAATTTCGTATTCCCATACATTTGGTTTTATAAAATTTAAAATTCTACGAAATCCTTTTTCAGTAATATCGCAAGCCTTTTGCATAAGAGCTAACTCTATAGGGTTTTTTACAGCTCGTAATTCTTGTAAAATCGGATTGCTTTTTGCCACAGAATGCGCAGGATATTTAGCTAACAACCATATTGTAAACCGGTCTTCTCTTGTTTCTGTTTCTACATTGGCTCTGTAGTGCTCATTGGTATTTATATAAAAAGTATCGCATTGAGTAGTGAGTTCAAAAAGGATTTTTTCTAAATCCTGCAACCAATAAATAGTTTGAATACCAGAGGTTTTGTAGGCCGCATCTTTGGTTAGTTTCTCACCTTCCCAAACAGCAATATGCTCACTTGTTTCTTTTAAGAATAAAATTTCACGATGCTTTTCTTTTGGACAGTCTGGAAAAAGGACCAACACGCTTTCTTCTTGATCGACACCACTCAAATAAAAAATATCTCGATGTTGATCAAACGGCATAGTACTATCTGCACTTATTGGATAAATATCATTAGAGTTAAATACAGCAAGACTATTGGGCTTCATTTTAGCCGAAAAGTTTCTTCTATTATTGATGAAAAGGCTAGAGTCTATTGGGTGGTATTTCATTGTATGCTAATTTGATTCACAAATGTAGCTAAAAATAAAGTTTTTTATCTACGTCTATTTTTTGACTCTCTATGATTTCTATTATCAGAGTTTATAGATTTTGATCCTCTTTTAAAATGCTTTTTACGATGAGGTTTTTTAGAAGATGATTTTTTGAAAGCGCCTTTGCTTTGGGAGGCAGCTCTTTTTGGAGGAGCATTATCAGTTGGCTCAAATCCTTCAATAATTTCATCAGCTAATTTAGTTCCTAGTAGCTTTTCAATTTCTTTAAGGTATTCTGTTTCTTCACTACAAACTAATGAAATAGCTTCGCCACTAGCACCAGCTCTTCCAGTTCTACCAATTCTGTGAACATAATCCTCGGGTACATTTGGCAATTCATAATTGACAACATGAGGCAATAAAGGGATGTCTAGCCCACGTGCTGCAATATCAGTAGCAACAAGAATTCTAATATCATTAGATTTAAAATTTGACAAGGCCTTTGTTCTAGCTCCCTGGCTTTTATTTCCATGTATTGCTGCGGCAGAAATTCCTGATTGGAGTAATTTCTTTGTTAATTTATTTGCTCCGTGTTTGGTTCTCATAAAAACCAACACTTGATTCCAGTTTCCTTTTTTTATAAGATTGGTAATAATAGTTGTTTTCTCTTTTTTATTAACCCGATACACTTTCTGATTTACCATTTCGGCAGTTGAGTTTTCAGGCTCAGCCTCAACCATTACAGGGTTTTTCAATATGGTATGAGCAAGTTGCTTAATTTCCTTAGAAAAGGTAGCTGAGAATAGTAGATTTTGCCTTTTTGTAGGCATGTAACTAATAATCTTGTTAATATCTCTCACAAAACCCATGTCTAACATTCTATCTGCTTCATCTAAAATAAAGACGTCTATGCGTTTAAAAGAAACGACTTTTTGATTGTGTAAATCTAATAGCCTTCCGGGTGTTGCTACCAAAATATCAACACCTCGTTTTAATGTTGCTATTTGAGAAGCTGCTTTTACCCCGCCAAAAACCACAGCAGATCTTATATTTAAAAAGGAACTATATTCTTTAATATTATCATACACCTGAGCAGCTAATTCTCTTGTTGGGGTTAAAACTAATGCTCTAATTGGTCTATATTTTGGATGTTTTGTCTCTGACAAGTATTGTATTACTGGCAGTGTAAAGCCAGCTGTTTTCCCAGTTCCTGTTTGAGCAGAAGCAAGTACATCTTTCCCTGCCAATATGTGAGGAATTGCTTTTTCTTGTATGGGTGAAGGGGTTGTATATCCTTTTTCTCTAACAGCTCTTAAAAGAGCATCTTTCAATCCTAAATCTTTAAACGACATCGATAAATTTTAAGAAAAAACATCATTGTTTTTTCTGTACATTGATGCAAATGTACACCGATTAATTGTAAGCATAATTTTAACTCTTTCTGTCATTAGGTAGAATATTTTATGTGTTCTTAAAAGACAAACATTAAATTATTCGTTATTTTTGAAAAAGTCTATTCTTTGTAATTAAAAACCCATGTATTATGAAATCTATTATTAGAGTTTTTTTTCTATTAGTTACCATATGTGCTTCAGCTCAACAATCTGCTTCAGATTCGCAAGTTGTAAAAAAATCTCTTCAAGAAAAGCAGACTCTTGAAAACACATCGATTATTAAAAACATTTCTTTTAGTAATATCGGGCCAACAATTATGAGTGGTCGAGTTGCAGATATTGATGTAAACCCTAATGATCCAACAGAGTTTTATGTGGGATATGCATCAGGTGGCTTGTGGTACACGAAAAACAATGGAACTTCTTTTATCCCTCTTTTAGACAATAGTCCTACCCAAAATGTTGGAGACATTGCTGTAGACTGGAACAATGGGACTATCTGGGTTGGAACAGGTGAAAAAAATTCTTCAAGATCTTCATATGCAGGAATAGGGATGTTAAAATCTGACAACCAAGGAAAAACTTGGGAGCATGTTGGGTTATCAGATTCTCATCATGTTAGTAGAATTGTTATTAATTCAAACAATCCGGAAGAAGTGGTGGTTGGCGTTATTGGACATTTGTATTCACCTAATGAAGAACGAGGTGTTTTTAAAACATTAGATGGTGGAAAAACATGGAAAAAAACATTATTTATAAATAATGATACTGGAATTATAGATGTGGTAGCTGCGCCAGAAAACCCCAATGTATTGTATGCAGCTTCATGGGAAAGAGAAAGAAAAGCTTGGAATTTTGATGGAGATGGTAATAATTCTGCTATTTATAAAAGTACAGATGCAGGAGATACTTGGGAAAATATTTCTATCAACAATGGATTTAGAAATGGAGCTGGTGTTGGAAGAATTGGATTAAGCGTTTATGATGAAAACACCGTATATGCTATTCATGACAGTCAGTTTAGAAGAAAGTCTGAAAAGAAGGAAAAAAAACCTTCGAATGGGTTAACAAAAGAAGATTTTAAGAAGATGTCTATAGAAGAACTCTTAGCATTAACAGATAAAAACTTAAATAATTACCTAAGAGCAAATCGTTTTCAAAGAAAATATACATCAAAAACTGTTAAAAAGATGGTTTCTCAAGGAACTGTGAAACCAATTGACTTGGTGAAGTATTTGGAAGATGCTAATTCTATGTTATTTGACACTCCAGTTGAAGGAGCTGAGGTTTTTATAACAACAAACGGAGGAAAGAAATGGAGTAAAACACATAAAAACCATATTGATGGGTTATATTATTCTTATGGGTATTATTTTGGGGAAATTCGCGTAGATCCTCAAGATAAAAATACCATTTATGTTTTAGGAGTTCCTATTTTAAGATCTAAAGATGGAGGAAAAACATTTACTTCTATTGGTAAAGAAAATGTACATTCAGATCACCAAGCACTTTGGATTAACCCTAAAAGAAAGGGTCATCTAGTAGAAGGTAACGATGGAGGATTAAATATTTCTTATGATGATGGAGCACATTGGATTAAATTAAACTCTCCATCTGTTGGTCAATTTTATGCTATTTATGCAGATAATCAAAAACCATACAATGTATACGGGGGCTTGCAAGACAATGGCGTCTGGACAGCATCTCACAATGCTAAAATGGATAACAGATGGCTCCAAACAGGCCATAATCCATATACATCGATTATGGGAGGTGACGGGATGCAAGTTCAAGTAGATGACAGAAACCCATCGATAGTTTATACGGGTTCTCAATTTGGAAACTATTTTAGATTGGATAGAGACCAAGGAGAAAGAACCTATATTCAGCCCAAACACACCTTAGGTGAGGCGCCTTACAGGTTTAATTGGCAAACACCAATTCTTTTATCAAAACATAATCAAGATATTTTATATTTAGGAAGTAATAAATTACACAGAAGTTTAGACAAAGGGGATACTTGGGAGACTGTTTCTGTAGATTTAACAACTGGAGGGAAAAAAGGGAATGTTGCTTATGGAACATTAACTACCATATCTGAATCTCCATTTCAATTTGGGTTATTATATACGGGCTCAGATGATGGCTACGTTCATGTGTCTAAAAACGGTGGAGGCTCTTGGGAGCGTATTTCAAACTCTTTTCCAAAAGACTTGTGGGTAAGTAGAGTTATTGCTTCACAGCATAAAAAAGAACGAGTATATGTGACATTAAATGGGTATAGATCTGATGATTTTACAGTGTATGTTTATAGGTCTGATGACTATGGAAAAACTTGGGAGAATATTTCTAACAATATTCCAGCATCACCTGTAAACGTAATTCGTGAAGATTCTGAAAATGCAAATTTATTATACGTTGGAACAGATAATGGAGCTTATGCTTCTTTTAATCAAGGTAAAGAGTGGTCGCTTTTTCAAAAAGGATTGCCCAATGTAGCCATTCATGATTTAGTTATTCAGCCTTCAGCTAAGCATTTAATTTTAGGAACACATGGAAGGAGTTTATATAAAGCATCTATTGCTCCACTTCAATTAATGACTCCAGAAGTTATAGAAAAAGAAACGCATATTTTTCCAATTTCAACCATTAAAAAAAGTAGATCATGGGGAAATTCATGGGGGAGATGGTCATCGCCATTTATTCCAAAAATTTCAATTCCATATTATTTAGATAGTTCAAGAAAAGTAACAATAAACATATTTAAAGATGAGTTACTTGTAGCCTCCATAGTTAAAGATTCAGATGAAGGTTTTAATGAGGCTAGCTTTGATCTTTCCTTTTCTGAAAAAGGAAGAAAAACCTATTTAAAAAAGTTCAAGGAACAGTCATTAAAAGCCGCTAAAAATGGCACATATTTCTTGCCTAAAGGAGTCTACACTGTTAAAATAGAATCGTCTACTGAAGTTTTTGAAATACAGTAGACGATAGTAAACAAGCCTCACATAGAGTTACTTATAATCATTCTAAATACCTGCTAAAATACTTTTTGTGGTTTGGTCAGAAAACGATTGCGTTGTACCTTTGCATTCATAATAAAATGAACCATACAATGAGTGGAATTTTAAGTTCTTCAATAGGTAGAAAGTTTGCTATGGCAATTTCAGCACTCTTTCTAATGATTTTTCTTCTACAACACTTTGCTATTAATATTCTTTCTGTATTTAGTCCAGACACTTTTAATGAAGTGTCTCACTTTATGGGTACCTTTTGGGTAATACAATATGCATTACAACCAGTACTAATTTTTGGCGTTGTTTTTCATTTTGTAATGGGTTTTGTGTTAGAAATAAAAAACACCAAAGCACGTCAAATTAAATATGCAGTAAATAATGGAGGGGCAAATTCTTCCTGGATGAGCAGAAATATGATCTGGAGTGGGTTGGCAATTCTAGCATTTGTAGTACTTCACTTTATAGATTTTTGGATTCCAGAAATTAATATAAAATATATACAAGGTGACATGAGCGGGATGCACAATGGTGAGTTTAGATATTTTCATGAGTTAGTTGAAAAATTTCATAACCCTCTTCGTGTTGGTGCATACTGTTTAGCATTTGTTTTTTTAGCACTCCATTTGTTACATGGTTTTGAGTCAGCATTTCAATCAGTAGGCGCAAATAATAAATACACAAAAGGATTGAAAAACTTTTCAAAAATATACGCTATCGGGATTCCTGCAGGCTTTATTTTTATTGCATTGTTTCATCATTTAAATCAGGTTTTATAAGATGGCATTAGATTCAAAAATACCCCAAGGACCACTTGCAGACAAGTGGACAAAACATAAAAATGACATCGACTTAGTTAATCCAGCAAACAAACGATTAATAGATGTTATTGTTGTTGGAACTGGCTTAGCTGGAGGTTCTGCAGCAGCAACTTTAGCTGAATTAGGGTATAATGTAAAAGCTTTTTGTTTTCAAGATTCTCCAAGAAGAGCGCATTCAATTGCAGCACAAGGAGGAATAAATGCAGCAAAAAACTACCAAGGAGATGGAGACTCAACCTACAGATTGTTTTACGATACCGTTAAAGGAGGAGATTATCGATCTCGTGAAGCCAACGTATATCGTTTAGCAGAGGTTTCTGCAAATATCATAGATCAGTGCGTAGCACAAGGAGTTCCTTTTGCTCGTGATTATGGAGGATTATTAGACAATAGGTCATTTGGAGGTGTATTGGTTTCAAGAACATTTTATGCCAAAGGTCAAACAGGGCAACAATTATTGTTAGGAGCTTATTCTGCCATGAATCGTCAAATTGGTCGTGGAAAAATAAAAATGTACAACAGGCATGAAATGCTAGATGTTGTGATTGTAGACGGAAAAGCTAGAGGAATTATAGCTCGTAACTTAGTAACAGGTGAAATAGAAAGACATTCTGCACATGCAGTAGTTCTAGGAACAGGAGGCTATGGAAACGTATTCTTTTTGTCCACTAATGCTATGGGATCTAATGTAACAGCAGCTTGGAGAGCTCATAAAAGAGGAGCTTATTTTGCAAATCCTTGTTACACACAAATTCACCCAACTTGTATTCCTGTTTCAGGAGATCATCAATCTAAGTTAACATTGATGTCAGAATCATTAAGAAACGATGGTAGAATATGGGTGCCAAAACATAAAAAAGATGTTGAGGCTATTAGATCTGGCAAACTAAAGCCAACTCAACTAGCCGAGGATGATAGAGATTATTATTTAGAAAGAAGATACCCTGCTTTTGGTAATTTGGTTCCTCGTGATGTTGCCTCAAGAGCGGCTAAAGAACGTTGCGATGCTGGTTTTGGAGTGAATGCTACAGGTGAAGCAGTATATTTAGACTTTGCAGCAGCTATTATTAGGTATGGAAAAGAAAAGGCACATGTAAAAGGATTGAATGAAAATGATGATTCTCTAGTGAAAGAACTAGGTAAAGAAGTTGTGAAAGCTAAGTATGGAAACTTATTTCAGATGTATGAAAAAATTGTAGATGAGAATCCATACGAAACTCCTATGATGATTTTCCCAGCGGTACACTATACTATGGGTGGTGTCTGGGTAGATTACAACTTACAAACTACCATTCCTGGATTGTACGCAATTGGAGAAGCAAATTTTTCTGATCACGGATCAAATAGGCTGGGCGCTTCTGCATTAATGCAAGGATTAGCTGATGGTTATTTTGTGCTGCCTTACACTATAGGTGACTATTTATCTAAAGATATTAGAACAGGAGCTATTTCTACCGATTCACCAGAGTTTGAAGAAGCAGAGAAAAATGCTGTAGAAAACATTAATCACTTAATTAATAATAAAGGGACTAAGTCAGTAGATTCTTTTCATAGAAGACTTGGAAAAATTATGTGGAATAAGTGTGGGATGTCTCGTAATGAAAAAGAATTAAAAGAAGCTATTGAGGAGATTTCTGCTTTACGAAAAGAGTTTTATAAAGATGTTTTAGTGCCAGGAACAGCAGATGAGTTTAACGAGCAATTAGCAAAAGCCGGGCGTGTAGCAGACTTCTTAGAATTAGGCGAATTATTTGCAAAAGACGCCTTACTAAGAGAAGAATCTGCAGGAGGTCATTTTAGAGAAGAACATCAAACACCAGAAGGAGAGGCAAAAAGACGAAAAGAATTTCAATTTGTTTCTGCTTGGGAATATAAAGGAGAGCCAAAAGATGCATTATTGCATAAAGAACCATTGGTTTACGAGAATATTGAAGTGAAAGAAAGATCATATAAATAATTTAGGAGACATGAACTTAACGTTAAAAATTTGGCGTCAAAAAAACGCAAACGACAAAGGAAAGATGGTAGATTATCAGATTTCTGACGTGTCTCCAGACATGTCTTTCTTGGAGATGTTAGATGTGTTAAACAATCAATTAATAGAGAAAGGAGATTCTCCTGTTGCTTTTGATCATGATTGTAGAGAAGGAATTTGTGGAATGTGTTCTTTGTATATTAATGGTGAAGCTCATGGTCCAGATAGAAGAGTAACTACTTGTCAACTTCACATGAGAATGTTTAAAGACGGAGATACTATTCATATAGAACCTTTTAGAGCCAAAGCATTTCCTATAATTAAAGACTTAGTTGTAGATAGAAGTGCTTTTGACAGAGTGCAGCATGCAGGTGGTTTTATTTCTGTAAATACTTCAGGGAATACACAAGATGCAAATTCAATTCCAATATCTAAACATGCGGCAGACAAAGCCATGGATGCAGCAACTTGTATTGGATGTGGTGCTTGTGTAGCATCATGTAAAAATTCTAGTGCTATGTTGTTTGTATCTGCAAAGGTTTCACAATACGCTTTGCTGCCTCAGGGGCAAGTTGAAGCTACGGATCGAGTTTTAAACATGGTGCAGCAAATGGATGATGAAGGGTTTGGTAATTGTACGAATACAGGTGCCTGTGAAGTAGAATGCCCAAAAGGAATTTCTTTAGAAAATATTGCGCGTATGAATCGTGAATATTTATCTGCAAGTTTCAAAGGATAAACAATTAAAGATAAATTAAAAACCTTCAACATTGTTGGGGGTTTTTCTTTTTAGAAGAAGAGGAGTCTTATTTTCTACCAAAGTCAGCAGGAATTTCTCCCCAGGCTTTGGTTTCCCATTTTAAAATTGGATTACTGAATGAATTTTCTTTCAACCACTTTTCAGCACGATGAATTAGTGTTAAAAGGTCACTATTAGATGCGTCAAAAGTAATAGTAGTTCTACAGGTTTTCTTTTTAATCCAAGACATTGCAATTTTAGAATCTGAATATATAGGTAAACTATGTAAGCCTTTCTTTTTTAGTAATGAAATTCCGTGAACCAAGGCAAGAAATTCCCCAATATTATTAGTACCATTTTTAAAAGGACCCATCTTAAAAACCTCATGTTTATTGTGATGTAAAACCCCACGATATTCCATCTTTCCTGGGTTTCCGCTACAAGCGGCATCAACAGTTAAGCTGTTTTTTATAGGCACACCAAAACGTGCTTTATCAGCATCAGACAAGGCTATTTTTTTAGAATTATAACCTTGATAATCTGAGTATTTTTTTGATTGCTATGTTGGCTTCAGCTTTACTTCCAAAAGATTTGTATTTAGCTCCCTCAACTCCTTGAACCAATTTTTTAACTTTGTCCCATGAAGAAAATACACCAGTTTCCTTTCCTTTCCATATGACGTAGTATTTTTTAGCTCCCATTTTTTAAGATGGTTTTTTCAATAGTTTTTGGAAAGTATTCATATTCTAAATCATGAATTTTTTGAGCTATATCTTTTGAAGAGTCAGTTGTTTTTAAAGTTGTTTTTGCTTGGAAAATAATGGCACCTTCATCATAGCGTTCATTAACAAAATGAATTGTAATACCTGTTTCTTTATCACAGTTGTTTTTTACAGCCTCATGAACATGCATGCCATACATCCCCTTACCTCCATATTTAGGTAATAAGGCAGGATGAATATTGATAATTTTATTTGGGAATGCTTTTACTATTGGTTCAGGAATTTTCCATAAAAAACCAGCTAAAATTATAAAATCAGTTTCTTTTACTAACTTATTAAGAAGAGTATTTTTTTGAGAAAAATCTTCTCGAGAAAACCACTCACAATCTTTCTTCAGTCTTTTACAGCGATTAAAAACACCAGCTTCCTTTTTATTGCAATATACTTTTACAACACTAATTTTTTCAGAATTTTGGAAATAATTAATAATGTTTTCTGCGTTAGAACCTGATCCAGATGCAAAAATAACAACTCTCTTCATGTACAATGATATTCTCACACAAAATAAAGCATAATAGTTGATATTATAATCTCATTATCAACATATCAACAAAATAATATACTTTAACCTTCATTTTTTTGCTAAAAATTCGTTAAAACTAATAAGATTTGTATTTTTGCCTCGATTTAAAATTTAAAATAAATAAATTATGTCAGACATTGCATCAAGAGTAAAAGCCATAATCGTAGACAAATTAGGAGTTGACGATAATGAAGTAACTACAGAAGCTAGTTTCACTAATGACTTAGGGGCAGATTCTTTAGATACTGTTGAGTTGATTATGGAATTCGAAAAAGAATTTGATATTCAAATCCCAGACGATCAAGCAGAGAATATTGGTACTGTAGGTCAAGCAATAAGCTATATAGAAGAAGCTAAAAAGTAACATTTATATGCAATTAAAACGAGTTGTAGTAACTGGACTTGGTGCATTAACACCAATTGGCAACAATATTGAAGAGTATTGGACTGCTTTAGTTAACGGAGTTAGCGGAGCAGCACCTATCACACATTTTGATGCTACCAAGTTCAAGACTCGTTTTGCATGTGAAATCAAAAACTTTAATGTGAATGATTTCATTCACAGGAAAGAATCTCGTAGAATGGATAGATTTACTCAGTATGCTATGGTTGCTTCAGATGAGGCAATAGCAGATTCAGAGTTAAATTTAGACGAAATTAATAAACTACGAGTTGGAGTTATCTGGGGAGCGGGGATTGGAGGCTTAGAAACGTTTCAGAATGAAGTATTAAATTATGCTGCAGGAGACGGGTCACCAAGATTTAATCCTTTTTTTATTCCAAAAATGATTGCAGATATTGCGCCTGGTAATATATCCATTAAAAATGGGTTTATGGGTCCAAATTATACTACTGTATCAGCCTGTGCATCTTCAGCTAATGCAATGATAGATGCTTTGAACTATATTCGTTTAGGGCAGTGTGATGTTATCATCACAGGAGGTAGTGAAGCAGCAGTCACAATAGCTGGTATGGGAGGTTTTAACTCCATGCACGCTTTATCTACTAGAAATGAGAGTCCAGAGACAGCCTCAAGACCGTTTGACGCTCAAAGAGATGGATTTGTTCTTGGAGAGGGTGCTGGCGCTATTGTTCTTGAAGAATACGAGCACGCTAAGGCAAGAGGTGCACATATTTATGCAGAGGTTATTGGCGGAGGAATGTCTTCTGATGCCCATCACATGACAGCTCCACATCCGGAAGGAATAGGTGTTATTGCAGTGATGAAAAATTGTTTAGAAAATTCTGGTATTCAGCCAGAAGATGTAGATCACATCAACACTCACGGAACATCAACTCCATTAGGTGATGTTGCAGAATTAAAAGCTATTTCTAATGTTTTTGGTGAACACGCTAAGAACATTAATATTAACTCTACAAAATCTATGACTGGCCATCTTTTAGGGGCAGCTGGAGCTATTGAGTCTATCGCTTCCATACTTGCTATGAAGCACGGAATCGTTCCTCCAACAATTAATCATAGTAATTCTGATGAAAACATTAATTCTGATTTAAATTTAACACTTAATAAAGCTCAGAAAAGAGATATTAAAGTAGCTATGAGTAATACGTTTGGATTTGGGGGTCATAATGCTTGTGTAGCTTTCAGAAAAATAGATTAATAATACATGAACCTTATTCGCAAAATATTCAACCAATCATCAACACATGATGATAGGGAGTTTTATAATGCTATGCGGAGATTATTAAATTTTTCACCAACACAACTTAAGTTTTACCAAAAAGCATTTACCCATCGTTCTTTAAAAAAAGTTGACAAAAATGGAGAGCCATTTAATTACGAAAGATTAGAGTTTGTTGGAGATGCTATGCTTGGATCTGTGATAGCCTCTTATTTATTTATTAAGGCGCCAAATCAGTCTGAGGGGTATCTTACTCAAATGAGGTCTAAAATTGTAAGTAGAGAGCATTTAAATGAGCTAGGAAAGGATTTAAATCTAATTTCATTTGTAAAAAGTAATATTCCTAAGAATAATATAGGAGATAATATCCATGGTAATATTTTTGAGGCTTTAATAGGAGCAATCTATCTTGATAGAGGGTATGATTATTGCAATAAATTTATTTACGATAAGGTAATTGTACCCTATGTAGACATCCCAAAACTAGAAGGTAAAATAACAAGTTATAAAGGTCTCATTATTGAATGGTGCCAGAAAAATAAGAAAAAATATTTCATTGACACCTATGAGGATACTGGCAACGAGCCTGTGAAACACTTTAGCGTCAAAATTAAAATAGATGATATTCAAATTGCTAAAGGAAGAGCAACCTCCAAAAAGAAAGCAGAGGAACAAGCATCAAAAAGAGTTTATTTTACTTTCCAGAAACAAATAGAAAATTCATAATCGATAACGATTTCGTTATTTTTTATGTTCGTTGTAAAAACAATCAGTAATTTTGCTCTATTAGTACAATCGTAACAACATTTTTTAATGCAGGTTCACTCGTTAGATATAGAAGATTTTGGAGATGACAATTACACCTTAATAGGTATCCATACTTCTCTAGAAGACTTTAAACTAGCGTATCTTTTAAATAACAATTTAGATACTCTTTTTTCTAAAGCTGACTATAGTCTAGATTTTGAAAGATCTGACAGCAAAGCTTCATTCTCTGTTTATAATTACACCAATGAAGAATTTGACCATGAATGGTTTTTAATATCTAACAGTTATACTGAAGAAAAAACAAATGAGCTAGATACTATTTTGCTGTCAACAGAAACAAAAACCTACTTAATTCCAGAAAAGAAAAAAGTAGATTATTTTATAAAAATACTAGGAGAACCCTCTCAAGAAACAATATATCAAACAGTGAATAAGATTAATCAAATCAATCAAATTGTTACCTCATACACTATTGAATTAGATTTATTAAAATCTAAACAATTTTTAATTTTTTAAACATGATCATAAATAAGAAAACAAAAATTGTTGCTACTCTCGGACCAGCAACAAATACAAAAGAAACTTTAACTGAACTTGCTAGTTCAGGAGTCAATGTTTTTAGGATTAATTTTTCTCATGCAGACTATGAAGACGTTAAAAAGCGAGTAAAACAAATTCGTGAAATAAATCAAGAAAACGGATATAATGTTGCTATTCTAGCTGATTTACAAGGACCAAAGCTACGAGTTGGAGTGATGGAAGACGGAGTCATTTTAGAGGATGGAGATGAGTTTATTTTTACAACAGAAGAATGTGTAGGAAATAACGAGAAGGCATTTATGACCTATCAAAATTTCCCTAGAGATGTAAAAACAGGAGAACAAATCTTGGTAGATGATGGGAAATTATTATTTGAGGTTATTTCTACAGATAAAAAACTAAAAGTTGTTACCAAGGTTATAGTTGGTGGTGTTTTATCTTCAAAGAAAGGGGTAAACCTTCCAAACACAAATATTTCTTTACCTGCACTTACAGAGAAGGATAAAAAAGATGCCATTTTTGCGTTAAGTTTAGATGTAGATTGGTTGGCCTTATCATTCGTTAGAACTCCAGAAGATTTAAGAATACTTAGAGATTTAATTGCTCAAAATTCAACATATAGAGTTCCTGTCATTGCTAAAATTGAAAAACCAGAAGCTGTAGAAAATATAGATTCTCTTATCCCATATTGTGATGGATTAATGGTTGCTCGAGGAGATTTAGGTGTAGAAATACCAATGCAAGAGGTTCCATTAATACAAAAAAAATTGGTTCTGAGAGCTAAGCAGGCTCGTATACCTGTAATTATTGCTACTCAAATGATGGAAACAATGATTACTAATTCTGTACCTACTAGAGCAGAGGTAAATGATGTTGCAAACTCAATTATGGATGGGGCAGACGCCGTTATGTTATCTGGAGAAACTTCTGTTGGTAAGCATCCAGTTAAAGTGATTCAAAAGATGAGTGAAATTATTATGAGTGTAGAAAATTCTCCTCTTATTAAAGTACCACATCAAGCACCTCATATCAGAACAGATAGATTTATCACAAAATCATTATGTCATCATGCAGCGCTAATGTCTAAAGACACAAACACAGCTGCAATTTGTACACTAACAAATAGTGGGTATACTGCATTTCAAATATCTGCTTGGAGACCCCAGTCACATATTTTAGCATTTACAACACAAAAAAGAATTTTAGGGAAGTTAAATTTACTTTGGGGAGTAAGAGCATTTTTTTATGACGAAAACTTAAGCACAGACGACACTGTTGTTGATATCAATAGAATTGCAAAAGACAAGAACTATGTAGCAACAGGAGACATTATTATTAACTTAACCGCAATGCCCGTAAAGGAAAGAGGTATGGTAAACACATTGCGAGTTTCTATGATAGATTAAAACCAATTTAAATAGAACAAAAAAATCCTTAAGAATAATTATTCTTGAGGATTTTTTTATTGAAAATAGGTTTAATTTTTTATTAAACGCTACAGTATTTTTAATCAAATAAAGCTACGATGGTATTAAAAAAAGGGAATAATAAAGTTTAACAATAAAAAAATTATTAACTTAGAAGGGAGTTAAACATTATAATTATGGGTATAATTAACTTTCAAGGCAAAAGAGACAAAGAGATATCTAAACCAACATCTCAAATTTTAGTTTCTGACTATATGACAAAAAAACTGATCACTTTTAACCCAAGTGATTCACTAGCACATGTGATAAATTTATTGATTAAAAATAAAATTTCGGGAGGACCTGTAGTAAATGAAAAAAATGAATTAATAGGAATTATTTCTGAAGGGGACTGTATCAAGCATATTTCTGATAGCAAGTATTATAATATGCCAATAGATAAAGAAAATACAGTTGAAAAGAATATGGTTTCAAATGTGGAAACTATAGATAAAAACATGAATATTTTTGACGCTGCAACTAAATTTATTAGTTCAAAAAGAAGGCGATTTCCAATTGTAGAAAACGGAAAATTAATAGGCCAAATCAGTCAAAAAGATATTTTAAAAGCTGCTATAAAAGTAAAAGGGAATAGTTGGAAATAGAGTATTTAAATTTCCTTTTTAATTAAAAGAAACAGTTCGTTTTCTAAAGCCAAATACCCCTGATTATATATATAAAAATAAGTGTTTCCTGTTTTTGTCTTATAGATAGAGGTAAACAATTGAAAGTCAAACCCCTTGTCGTATAATTTATTTCTAGGTATTTTAGTCTTTCCATGCGTATTAAGTTCAGAAAGAATTTTGTGATTTTTTCTCAAGCGATTGTTCATGTTTCTAATGAGATTTTTACTGTCTTTATTAACCTTGTTATTGTATGAGTTTCTACAATAATCTGAACAGAATTTTTTATCAATTCGCCCTTTTAGCTGATCACCGCATTCTAAGCATTCTCTAGTATTCATAGTTTTCTTTTTTTAATTCGTACCAGTTACAAGTAGAATCTTTAAACATAAATTCATTTTTAAAGTCTAAACCTATTTTATTTAGTACTTTATTTGAGCCGATATTATCTACATCAGCAGCACCATATATAACATGATATTTCATTTTTTTAAAACCATACTCAATTGATGCTAATGAAGCTTCAGTAGCATATCCCTTTCCCCAAAAACTTGGTAAAAACCGATATCCAATATCTATAAAGTTTGTGTATCCATTCAACATTTCTTTTTCACCTAAATTTAATTTTAAACCTGCCCATCCAATAAATTTTCCAGAAGGTTTTTCTACACAGGCTAAACGTCCAATCCCTCTTTCTTTATATTGTAAGTGAAAAAAAGAAATTATTTTTTCAGCTTCTTCTAGCGTTTTAATTGGGTTATTCCCTAAATATTTATGGACTTCCCTATCTGAATCTAACTTAAAGATTCCGTCTGCATCAGTATCTCTGAACTCTCTTAAAATTAAATTTTTTGTCTCTATATAATGTGTCATCATAATAATTACAATCATTTCTAAAGATATGAATTAATCGTTTACAAACGACTACAAATATTTACAACCGAAAGTAAGTGCTTTATAACCGATTCTAATTTGGTTCTTGTTACATCTTTGCAGTGTTGAAATACATCAACAAAACATACATTATAAACTTGCACTAAGCATCGTCTAAGTGCGCAAAACCTTATCTTATGAATACGTTAAGAAACAAAGTACAGTTAATTGGAAATTTAGGAAACGATCCAGAAATCATTACTTTAGAGAGTGGCAAAAAGTTAGCAAAATTTTCTATTGCAACAAACGAAAGCTATAAAAATGCTGCGGGAGAGAAAGTAACAGACACTCAATGGCACAATGTTGTGGCATGGAATAAAACGGCTGAAATTATTGAAAAATATGTGACAAAAGGAAATGAAATTGCCATTGAAGGAAAATTAACTTCACGCTCTTACGAAAGTAAAGAAGGAGAAAAAAAATACATTACAGAAGTGGTTTGTAATGAATTGTTGATGTTAGGAGGAAAGTAACAGCATGAAAGATTTTGCTATGAAAATAAAAGAGTACCAATTGGTGCTCTTTTATTTTTGAATAATAAATAGTTGTAATTACCGATTTTGATAAAAGATAGTTTTTGTGATTAAATTAAAAAATAATATTATTTATCTTTGATTATCAGTATATTAGAACTGTTTTTAAATTAACTGTAAAATCAAATGGCAAAATTTAAATATTTTTCGGCTTTTATTGTTCCTCTACTTGGACTATTGACATTTAACACAACAGGTTATCTTGCTTATATTGGGATTTTTAGTTTATATGTTCTTGTGCCTGTTTTAGAAAGTATTTTACCACCCAATACTTATAACTTTACAAATGTTGAAAAAGAATTAGCAACAGAAAATATTTTTTATGATATAGTTTTATACCTTTCAGTGCCATTGCATTTGTTTGTGGTATACCAATTTTTGATCACAGTTTCCGATCCCACCCTGCCATTATCTGATTTGATTGCTTGTATTTTATTCATGGGAACTATCTTGGGAGTAAATGGAATAAATATAGGACACGAATTAGGTCACAAAACAGATCATAAGTTTAAACAATTTTTAGCCCATATATTATTGCTAACAGCCATTCAAAATCATTTTATGACCTATCATAATTCTGGCCATCATAGAGACGTGGCCACACCTAATGATCTTACTTCAGCAAAAGAAGGAGATATTTTTTATTGGTTTGCTTTAAAATCCCAGATTGGAGGATATTTTAAAACCTGGAGACTAGAATCCCAGAGATTAAAATCTCAAGGAAAGTCATCGCTTTTTAACCCAATGATCTTTTTTACAGGATTATCTATTTCTCTTTTTGTTGGAATTAATTTCTTTTTTGGTGTAAATGTTACCGTTATCTATTTTATAACTGCTGTCTATGGAATTTCAGTTTTAGAAGCACAAAATTACTTTTCTCACTATGGTCTTCGAAGAAAAATGAAAGAAAATGGAAGATATGAGCGAGTTAAGCAAGAGCATTCTTGGAATTCAGACCATATTATTGGAAGAGTATTATTGTTTGAATTAACTAGACATTCAGACCATCACCATAGTGGCGCAAAACCCTATCAAGTATTAGAATCAAAAGATGATAGCCCTACCTTGCCTTATGGGTATCCAGCAATGCTAATGTTGTCGTATTTTCCGTTCTTATTTAAGCCAATTATGAAAAAAAGATTGGACTTCTATCGAAATAAAACAATTACTTCAACATAATTTATATCAAAGGATTTTCTGTAATGCCTCCTTAATTTTTTCAGGTATAGATGTTGGTTGGTTGTCTTTTTTGTTTACAAAAACATGCACAAACTCACCATATGCAGAAGCAGTTTTTTCTCCTTTCTTAAAAATTCCTATTCCATAGGTAACTGAACTTTTGCCTAATTTTTTTACAGTTAAGCCTGCCTCAATTTTATCTGGATAAGTAATGGCTTTTATATAGGTGCAATTAGAGTGAACAACAACTCCAATAATAGTATTACTAATAGGTTTAAAATCAGCAAATTCTATTAGATATTGATTAGCTACGGTATCAAAATAGGAGTAATAAACTACATTGTTTACATGACCATAAATATCATTATCAGACCATCTAGTTGTGATAGAGTGAAAATAAGAATAATCTGATCGGTGAATTAGTTTTTCAGATTCCATATTCTTATTTCCCAATAAATTTCGGTTTTCTCTTCTGTAAAAAAGCAGATACTCCTTCAACTAAGTCATGACTGGCAAAAGCAGCTGTCTGTCTTTCGGCTTCATAAGCAATAGTGCTTTGTAAATCGTTGTCCATGGCATGAAATATGTCTTCTTTTGTAATTCCTACGGCAAGGGTTGGTAATTTTGCAATTTGATGCGCCCAATCAATTGCTGTTGAAACAATAGCATTTTCATCAACTAATTTATTTGCTAATCCAAGCCTGTAGCATTCATCTCCTTTTATTTTTTTACCTTCAACCGCAATTTGAAGTGCACGACTATAACCAACTTGTCTTGCTAATAACCAACTTGCTCCACCATCTGGTCCTAAGCCAATATTAATAAAGGCATATAGCAGTCCACTACTTTCAGACATCACTCGAAAGTCACAAGCTAAGGCAATAGACGCTCCTACTCCTGCAGCAGTTCCGTTGATAGCTGCAATGATTGGTTTTTTAAGGGTTGTTAAATTTCGCATGAGTGGGCCATAGGTGTTTGTTAGATATGTTCTTCCTTCATCAGGTGTAATATTCCCAAAAGTATTCATATCAGCTCCAGAACAAAATCCTTTACCTGCTCCAGTAATCACCATAGCTCGGATATTGTCATCTTTTTGCACCTTTGCAATAGATTCGTTTATGCCCTCAACTAAATCGTCATTTACAGCATTATACTTTTCAGGGCGATTTAATGTTACAATAGCAATATCTCCCTCTTTTTTAAATAGGACTGATTTACTTTTTAACTCGTCTAAATTTTGACTATTATTAGTAGGAATAGACTTTTTATTTTTCTTTGAGGTATCTACATAGGCTAGCGCTATAAATTCTGCAACACAGGCTGGTTTTTCTTGTCCTTTTAATTCAAAAACAAGCTTCATTTTATATCGCAAACCTCCAGTAACATCCTCTGTAGAAATTAACGAAACGCGAGCTCTTACTAGAGAACCTACCGGAGTTGCATTCATAAACCTTACCTTGTCTAATCCATAATTTACTCCCATTCCAACATCCATCAATTTTACTGTTTCATAACAGAATTTGGAGGCCAAAGAAAGAATTAAAAATCCATGAGCAATTGGCTTTTTATAGGGAGAGTGTTTTTTTGCTAATGCTGGATTTACATGAATCCACTGGTTGTCATCTGTAGTTCTTGCAAAAGTATCTATTTGGTTTTGTGAAATGGTTGTCCATTCAGATACTCCTAACTCTTTTCCAATATAATTTTTTAAGTCAGAGAGTTGAGAAATTTCAGTAGCATATGATTCTTGTCTTATTTGTTGTTCTTCCATTGTTTTTTTTGATGTTTTTTGATGTTTTTTAACTAGATAAAAGGTTTTTTATGATGGCATAGACCCTCCATTGGCATGTAAAGTATGACCACTGACAAAGCCAGCCTCTTTGGAAGCTAAAAATAAATAAGCATACCCAATATCTTCTGGGGTTCCGATGCGTTTTACAGGAATCATAGCAATACCTGCTTTTATAACCTCCTCTGGCATAGAATCAGACATTTCAGACTTTATAAAACCAGGTGCAACAGCATTTACTGTGATATTGTACTTCCCAACCTCTTTACATAATGAATGTGTAAATCCAACAATAGCTGCTTTACTAGCACAATAATTTGCTTGTCCGAAAGCTCCTTGATAAGCATTAATAGAAGAGGCAGAAATAATTCTACCATAATTTGCAGCTTTCATGTGAGGCACTACAGCTTTAGCAGTAATAAATAAGGAATTTACGTTTACAGACATCACAACATCCCATTCTTCTCGAGTCATTTTTAAAAATGAACGATCTCTAATCACTCCAGCATTGTTAATTAAAATATCAATTTTTTGATGTTTTTCAATAATTTCAGATACAGCGGTATCAACAGATTCTTTATTGGTTACGTCTACCTTTTGATAAAATATAGACCCTCCTTTTTTAGAAATTTTATTGACAACTTCTTCTCCATCTAATACATCCCACAAGGCAACCGTTGCACCCTCTTTACAAAACACCTCACAGATTCCTTCTCCAATACCTCTAGCTCCACCAGTTATAATTGCAATTTGACCTTCTAATCTTTTCATTTTTATCTGTATTTTTATTTATAATAATCTGTTAGTTTTGGTTAAATATAACAAATACTTTTTTTTATATAACTTTATCAAAAATCAATTTGTATACTAATCTTAATTAAACCCTGAAATATGAGTAAAGCACCATTTATAAACCAACTTTCAATCCCAGTAATAGCAGCTCCAATGTTTTTAATATCTGGACCTCAATTAGTCATAGAATGCTGTAAGAACGGAATTGTTGGCACTTTTCCAGCATTAAATCAACGAACATCTGAGGGATTTGAATCATGGATTATAGAAATAAAAGCGGCTTTGCTTGAATATGAAAAAAATACAGGAAATAAACCAGCTCCTTTTGGAGTGAATCTCATAGTACATAAATCAAACCCTAGGTTAGAAGCAGATTTAGCTATTTGTGTAAAGCATAAAATTCCATTAATTATTACCTCTTTAGGAGCAGTATCAGAATTAGTAGATACCGTTCATAGTTATGGAGGCCTTGTATTTCATGATGTT
The DNA here is from genome assembly GCA_015665265.1 of Flavobacterium sp. Lineage (GTDB taxonomy): Bacteria > Bacteroidota > Bacteroidia > Flavobacteriales > Flavobacteriaceae > Polaribacter. The sequence continues at coordinate 2,866 of JADFAM010000025.1, read as the reverse complement.
ATTAAAAAAAGACATGCAGAAAAAGCTCAAGAGGCAGGGGTAGATGGCTTAATACTTGTTTCTGCTGGAGCAGGAGGACACGCCGGAACCATTAATCCTATGCCATTAGTTGCAGAAATCAAATCCTTTTTTAAGAAAACAATCTTACTATCTGGATGTATCAGCTCTGGAAGAGATATTGCTTCTGCCATGCAAATGGGAGCAGATTTAGCGTATATGGGCACTCGTTTTATTAATACTAAAGAAAGTAAAGCACCTGATGCTTATTGTGATATGATCATTGAGGCAGGAGCTAGTGATATTGTATATACTGCAGCTGTTTCTGGAGTTCCTGCAAATTTCTTAGGACCTAGTCTTCAAGCTATGGGTATAACAGAAGAGATGTTAAGTAGAAAAGTAAAAGTAGATTTTGGAGAGGAGTTAACAGCTCAAGAAGACGAAGCAAAGGCATGGGCTACCATTTGGTCTGCCGGGCAGGGTGTTTCTTCTATTCATGATTCACCAAGTGTAAGCAATTTAATTGAAAGCCTCAAAAAAGAATTTAAAGAGGCTATTAAACAACAGCAAAGGTTGTTAGAAAAATATCAATAATTCATTAAAATTTAAAAATAAAAAAACGCTCAAAGTTTTAAACTTTGAGCGTTTTTAATATACTCTTAAGGTAAAAGTGAAAGTTTAATTTTTAATTAATTTCACACTTTTAGTTCCTTGCTTAGTAGTAATTCTAGCAATATAAAGACCACTACTTAACCCTTGAGTAGAAATTAAAACCTCAGTATTGTCGTTACTTCTTTGGTATGCAACTCTTTTTCCTAATAAGTTAAAAACTTCTACTGAATTAATTACAGTGTTAGGAGTTCTAAACTTCCAATCTGAATTAGACGGGTTAGGATATACACTAACATTAATAACGCTATTGTCGTTAACACCAGCAGTTGCAGGACACACTCCAAAAGTATCAGCTTCACTTTCACCAGCTGTATGATCTCTGTTTGAGGCATCACAAGCTGAAAGGTCTTCTTGAGTTGATGTAGTTCTGTTATACCATAAATATGTAAATTCGCTTGATGGATCTACAATAACTGTGTAAGTATCGTCTCCGTTATCAACAGCACCAGGACCATGGAATTCACTATAATCATTTTTACTGTAGTCTATAGCATAACTATCACCTGAATCGGCAGTAAGTACTAATTCTGTATACGTTACACCAACTTGTCTAAATGAATTTAAGTAAAATGTAGGTGCTACATAATCACCAGAAGTAGAGGTAACTGTTCTGTTACAGTAATCAGAGTAGTTTGTTGAGATACCGTTATTCTCTCCTAAGGTTGCGGCTAAGTCGTTTTCTATACCACCCCCTCCAACAAGAGAGACTAAACTTTCACCAACACCTTGGTCAGATGTATAAGTTTTCCAAAAATAAGTTGCCTCGGTTACACCGTCAGCAAATGTATAATTAAATTTATTTGGATCACTTGAGTCTACAGTTGCGGCAATTTCATCGAAACCACTTCCATTGTAAACATTAATGGTTACACCTGGGTCACCGTCAAATTCTGACACATCAACAGATACTGTAATAGTCTGTGATTCTCCACCATCTCCCTCTTTGTACAGATATACATTATCTAAATAATATAAATCAGTTTTTGCAGCTACAGTGATTAAAAATTGTTTTAGAGATTCTCTATCACCAGTTAATTCAAAGTCTTTTGATTGCCAATTTTGAACTTCAGCTTGACTACCAATAGCATTCGTTATATCTAAAGCATTAGTTTCTCCAGCTTGTGCTGCATGATTAGATAATTTAGGATTTAGAACTTGCCCAGCTTGCCAATCGTCAGCAATCCAGTAATCCATATGCAAATGAGTCATATTTGTAGCATCTAGATAATCTCCGAAATCGATACCTAAGAAATTTGCTCCAGCAATTTTCAAGACATTATCTCCAGCAATTGAAACTTCTTCATAATTTGAGTCATCCCAAGGAACATTACTAATAGTTGTTGCTGCTGTATAAGCATCACTGTATAGAGATATTACATCTTCAGCATCTCTAGTAGGAGGTGTGGTTGCGGCAGTTGTTGGCTCAGGGTCAACCGGGTCAACAATAGTTGAAACTGCTTGAACAATATCATCAATATAATACGTAGACGCATCAGTTCCATCACCTAAAGTTCCTATATTAGGTATTATTACTAGTTTTCTTTGATTTGCATTCGTTACTCCTTCAAAATTAAATACTAAATCTTCCCATTCACCTGTTTTTGTAGTTGAAACAGTTTTATCACCACTGCTGTTTCCAGAATTGCCATCTTCTTCAGTTTTCATTAAAATCGGAGTTCCAATTGGGGCATCTGTCCAAATTCTAGCGGTAATCGTAGATTTTGTTGAAAAATCTAAAGCAGTATCTACAATCGTGAATACACCAGCATAAGCTTCACCTCCATTTCTAACAATCTTAGCTAGTTTAGTACTTGTGTTACCTGTTGTTTGAGGAGCAGCTACGTCTTCTACTGTAATTCCAGCTCCATTAAATCCACTCCAGTCAGCTGTAACAGGACTAGTTTCAAAATCAAAAGGTAAATCGTAAGTTTTGTACAGATATACATTATCTAAATAATATAAATCAGTGAATCCAGCTACAGTGATTAAAAATTGTTTTAGAGATTCTCTATCACCAGTTAATTCAAAGTCTTTTGATTGCCAATTTTGAACTTCAGCTTGACTACCAATAGCATTCGTTATATCTAAAGCATTAGTTTCTCCAGATTGTGCTGCATGATTAGATAATTTAGGATTTAGAACTTGCCCAGCTTGCCAATCGTCAGCAATCCAGTAATCCATATGCAAATGAGTCATA
>JADFAM010000083.1 GCA_015665265.1 Flavobacterium sp. | reverse complement strand
AGTATTATTTGGTTGAATCTGTTTTTTAAATAATGAATCCTATCTAAAGACTAATGAATAAAATAGAGCACATTGGAATAGCCGTAAAAAATTTAGAAGCATCAAATAAATTATTTGCACAACTTTTGGGAGTTAATCATTATAAAATTGAAGAGGTGCTTAGTGAAGGGGTAACTACCTCTTTTTTTAAGGCTGGACCAAATAAAATTGAATTACTTGAGGCTACAAACTTAGACAGTCCAATTGCTAAGTTCATTCAAAAGAAAGGAGAAGGAATACACCATATTGCATTTGCAGTTACCGATATTTATTCAGAAATAACTAGGCTTAAAAACGAAGGATTTATTGTTTTAAATGATACCCCCAAAAAAGGAGCAGACAATAAACTTGTTGTTTTTTTACATCCAAAATCTAGCAATGGTGTTTTGGTTGAACTCTGTCAAGATATTGAATAATTTTAGATAGTTTTATTCAGTTTTTTTAGAAAAAAGAATATTGTTTTTGGAATAAAATTAAGTTTTTCCATTTTTAAATAGTGAAATTTTTAAGTGCTAATTTGTATCTTGCAAGCCTACATGCTTTAATTATGTCATCGAAATTTGAATCTTACCAAAATCGCCGTTTACGATCTTCTTACTTTTCTGTAGTAATAAGTATTGCTTTAGTGTTATTTATGGTGGGTTTTTTAGGTCTTGTACTCTTGAAGTCATCTCAAGTTGCCAACCATTTTAAGGAAGAAATTGTTATTACATTGTTTCTTAAAAATGAAACATCAAAAGAACAGATAAAAAACTTAAGAAATTCTTTAAAAAAGGAGGAGTTTGTTAGTAACATTGTGTTTATAGATAAAGAAGAGGCTGCAAAGTTTTATGCCAAAGACCTAGGAGAAGATTTTATCGCTTACCTAGGTACAAATCCACTAAAAAACAGCATAGACATCTATTTGAAACCAGATTTTGTAACTCCATTAAAAATGGAGCAAATTTCAAAAAGATTTGAAAAAAATAGTTTTGTGTTTGAGGTTTCATATGATAAAACTCTAGTTACTTTTTTAACACAAAATATTCAGAAAGTAAGCTTTTGGTTATTTATCATTAGTTCTTTCTTTGGTCTAATTGCATTAATTTTAATCAATAGTTCTATAAGGCTCTCTATATACTCAAAAAGATTTAATATTAAGACCATGCAAATGGTTGGTGCTACTAAAAGATTTATCAGAAAACCATTTCTTTGGAGAAGTGTTAAATTAGGGTTTCTTGGAGCACTTATTTCATTTCTTGGTCTGGGAATTGTAATCTATTACATAGATAAAAAAATACCAACATTAGAATTATTGTCAGATTATTCCGTTATGATCTATGTAAGTAGTGGAATAGTAATTGTTGCATTTATTATTTCATGGTTGAGTACGTTTTTTGCTACGCAACGTTTTTTAAATTTACAAACAGAAGAACTTTATTATTAGTTATATTATGAGTAAAGACAAACACACCTCCAAACCCGTTTTCCTTTTTGGAAAGAAAAATTATCTTTTCATGTTTATTGGAATTGCTTTTATAGCTGTTGGATTTATTATGATGTCCGGAGGAGGCAGTGATGATCCTGCGGTTTTTAATGAAGCGATGTATAATTTTCAAAGAATTAGGCTTGCACCAACTTTAGTTATTATTGGCCTAGGAATAGAAATTTACGCCATACTCCTTAACCCTCAGAAATAAATATGAGCATTATTGAAGCTACTATTCTTGGTATTATCCAGGGACTTACCGAGTTTTTACCTGTATCATCTAGTGGTCATTTAGAATTAGCAAAAGTTATCTTAGGAGATAACTCTATTCCTGAAGAAAGTCTTTTATTTACAATAGTATTACACTTTGCCACAGCATTAAGCACATTAGTAATCTTCAGAAAAGAAATCTTTGAAATCTTTGAAGGATTATTTAAATTTCAATGGAATGAAGAGACTCAGTTCTCTTTGAAAATTATTGTTTCAATGATTCCTACCGTTTTTATTGGTCTTTTTTTTGAAGAAGAAATTGCTTCTCTGTTTGGAGGACAAATTCTTTTGGTAGGATGTATGTTACTCATAACTGCTCTGCTTCTTTTATTAGCAGACAAAGCAAAAGACACCACAAAAAACGTAACTTTTAAAAATGCAATTGTGGTTGGAATATCTCAAGCTATAGCCATTTTACCAGGAATATCTAGATCTGGAGCTACAATTTCTACAGCTGTTTTATTAGGAATAGACAGAACAAAAGCTGCTAAGTTTTCATTTTTAATGGTAGTTCCTTTAATTGTTGGCAAAGTGATTAAAGACATATCTAGTGGAGAAATTAACAGTATTTCATCAGATATAACTCCAATGATTATTGGTTTTTTTGCTGCATTTGTAGCAGGATTACTAGCATGTAAATGGATGATCGCTTTGGTTAAAAAAAGTAAATTAATCTATTTTTCTATGTACTGTGCAATTGCCGGAACTATTGCGATTATATATGCCTTTTAACCATGAATAAAGAAGACTACTTAAATGGTCAAGTATTGCTAATAGATAAGCCTTTAGAATGGACTTCTTTCCAAGCTGTAAATAAAATACGTTGGCACATCAAGCAAAAATTTGGGTTAAAAAAAATAAAAGTTGGGCATGCAGGAACTTTAGACCCTTTAGCATCTGGCTTACTCATAATTTGTACTGGAAAAGAAACTAAAAATATTGCTACCTATCAAGGACAAATTAAAGAATATACGGGAACATTTACCATTGGTGCTACCACACCAAGCTATGACTTAGAGACTGCAATAAATGAAAGGTTTCCTACAAATCATATCACAGGCGAAGTCTTAACAAAAGCTGCCCAAAAATTCATTGGTGAAATAGATCAAAAGCCACCTATATTTTCAGCGATAAAAAAAGATGGAAAACGCTTGTATGAATTGGCAAGAAAAGGTGAAACAACCGAAATAGCCACAAGAAAAGTATCAATTTCTGAGTTTGAACTTACTAGAACTACATTGCCAGAAGTAGACTTTAGAGTAGTTTGTAGCAAAGGAACTTACATAAGATCTTTAGCGTACGACTTTGGTTTATCTGTAAACTCTGGTGCGCACCTTTCTAGTTTAAGGAGAACTAAAATTGGTGAATTTTCTGTTGACAATTCACTTTCTATTGACGATTTTATTAAAAAATTAGAATTGGACTAATTGTTGTAACCATAGGTTAAACCAATTTTATGAAGAAATTTATTTTTCTATTCCTTACTGTTTTTAATATTTTAATTTCATTCTCCCAGCAAAAAAATGGAGTCTCTTTTTTTGATACCAATGCTAATTTGACATTTAAATTAAATGAAAATTTTGAATTTGGCAATACTAATGATGAACCTTTCTTTGTGCCCTCAGAAATACTAATTCGTTTTGGTATTGGTTATGAATATAAGAAGAAAATCGCCATAAGTTTTAATACAGGTTTCGATTACCATTTTGATTATTTCATAGGAACAATTCCAACATATTTTACTTTTCAATACAATCTTTGGACAAAAGAAGACGATGCTTTTTACGTGCTTTTTAATACAGGAAGATTATGGAGGCTGGCTGAGCGATTTTCAGACGGTGACTATAGAGCACTAGGAGTTGGGTGGAGGTTTGAATCGGGTAGCAAATTAAAACCAACATTTAAAATTATTTACCATAGAAAGAAAATTAAAAATTTTGAAAATGGTAATTATGATAACATATCACTAGGAATTGGGTTTACTATTTTTAACTAGAAAAACCTATTGTACCAACTTTCTGCTATAGGGATCTCCCAAAAGTTTTCAAAATCGTGTTTATTTGTTATTAAATTATCAAAAATGATGGTTTTGGCAGTTACAGCCTTATTCTTAACAAGCTTTTTAAAATCTTTTAATTCTTTATACTGAACGTATTCTCCTTGTTTAAAACAAACATTCATTTTGTCTAATAAGGATACCTTATAAATATTTTGAAGATCAATAATGAATTTTACTTGAGAATCCATGTCTAAATTCGTAACTGAAAAAGTCTCATCTTCTGCAGCAATAATTACAAATCTATTGTATAAAAATTGATAGGAGCATTTAAAGTTAATGGCCTCTTTTTTCCAACTACTTACAAAATTTTTGATTTTTAACTCGATTTCATCAATTTCATTGGCATAAAATTTTCTACTAGATGGATATATCCAAACTTTTGCTTCCTCAGATAATAAATTAAATTCTGTAATCATAGCGTAAATATAGTGAAAGAAAGAACCTTCTTAAGATGAATTAATTTGTTAGTAACCCTACCATGTTTTCTTGAATATTTACACCTTTGTCTTTATTGTACCATACTTGTAACTCTTGTTTGAAAGCCGCATCTAATTGCCCATGTGCATTTTTATAATCCTGTACCATTTTTGTTGCTATATTGGGTCTTGGCCCCCAAGTGTTTAGCACATTATTTTCAGAATTTAAAACGATTAATTTAGGAATTGACTTTCCTTGATTGGTTAGAAAATGACCCATTAACTCCTCATGCTCGTCTCTAAAAATAATTTTTAAAGTAATTAAATCACTTTCATTAGCAATTTTATTAATAACAGGAAGTGCTTGTGCAGCATCTCCACACCAGCCCTCTGTTAATACCAACCAAGTAATTGGTTTATCATTTTTTTTTAATGCAAGAAGTGTTTCATGACTAAGTTGTATTGTTTTATCAAGTCTCGTCATTCTTCGATCATTTAACTTACTGTAATTCAATAAATCTTCAGACTGTATTGGTCCACTTGATTTACCGGATGCTATTAAATCACTTATACATTTTCTGTAGGATGAATAAGAAATTGCTTTTTGAAGCCCTTCCTTAATATATTTTTTCATTAGTTTTTTTTATAGCAATTGAAAGTAGTCTTAAATTTTTAATTATAAACTTATTGAGTCAATAAATTTTCAAGAATATCTTTTGTCATTTTAGAAAGCGTGTAATTTGGAGACCAACCCCAATCTTCTCTAGCTTTACTATCGTCTATTGAGTCAGGCCAACTATCAGCAATAACTTGCCTATAATCGATCTTATAGGTAATTGAAAATTTTGGGACATGTTGTTGTATCTCTTTGGCTAATTCTTTTGGTGTAAAATTCATAGCTGATACATTATAAGAAGTTCTAATTTTTATTTGCTCAGATTTTGCTTGCATAATCTGAACAGTTGCATTAACAGCATCTTCCATATACATCATGGGCAAACAAGAATCTTTACTTAAAAAACATTCAAAATTCGTTTGCTCTATGGCACTAAAAAATATATCCACTGCATAGTCAGTAGTTCCTCCCCCTGGTTTTGTTTTCCAACTAATAATTCCAGGATACCTGAGACTTCTTACATCTACTCCATATTTTTCGTGATAATAATTACACCAAAACTCTCCTGAAAGCTTACTAATTCCATAAACAGTAGAAGGCTCCATAATAGTTTGTTGTGGGGTATTTATTTTTGGAGTTGTTGGCCCAAATGCAGCAATAGAACTTGGCCAATAAACCTGATTAATGTGTTTTTCTTTTGCAATATCTAACACCGCTAACAAAGAAGTCATATTTAAATTCCAAGCTTTTTGAGGGAATTTTTCTCCTACAGCAGAAAGCATCGCTGCTAAGAGGTATATCTGAGTAACTACATACTTTTTAACAATGGTTAAAATGGCTTCTTTATCTGTTGCATCTATAATTTCAAAAGGCCCAGAAGTCACTAGTTGAGTGTTGTTATTTCTTATATCTGAAGCGATAACATGATTACTTCCGTATATAGTACGAAGCTTTTCTGTTAATTCACTTCCAATTTGCCCACCAGCACCCAGAATAAGTATAGTTGGAATCATGCTTTCATTATATTTTTCACAAAACCAAAGGTAAATAATTTAACTATTCATAAAAAACAATTATTTAAAAACAATTATTTAAATTATCCGTAAAAAATATGCAAAAACACAGGCTATACTTCTTCTATTATTTATAATCTATTTTGTGTATTTTTAAACATTCTTTTAATTAACAATGAAATATATCATTTATAGTATTTGCGCTTTATTTTTTTTATCATGTAATGATGGTAAAATAAATTCTAAACAAGCAATTAAAAAACCTCAACTTAGTCAAATAAAGAAACATGTAAAGATTTCTAAAATACATGCTAAATATCAAACAGAAATTGAAGAATGGCAAGAGTATGAAAATCTAAGTGTTTTTTTAAATCAATTCGCCACCATATCACCAAATGATGTATTAAATAATTCAAGAGAATTGAATGATCTTGCAAAAAACCTTGTGGACAGTCTCAAACCAGTAATTTTTGAAACACCTGCCTTTAATGCTCGAGTGAACTTATTGTATAATCAAACACTCAGATTGTTCGATATGTCTTCAATTCCGGCAATTAAAGCCAATGAGGTAAATAACCACATAGATAAAGTTTTAAATGCATTTTCATCTATAAATTCAAAGATTAATACTACCTTAAAACAAAGGGAATTAGAGTTATCAGTTGAAGATATAAACTATAAAAAAGAGATTTCAAAAAAGAAGACAAGTACAGAGTTTGATATTAAAAAATTTACTCCCAGATCAAAAAAGAAGATTAAATCAAAAGGAGACTTGAAAAGGAATTTCTCAAAAAAATCTCAAAAAAAAATGTTTTTTGAAAAAGATTTATTGAAAGAAAAAAGGAAAAATAATCTAAAAAGAAAAAAGGATGTTACGAAAAAAACTAATTAAACAAATTTCTGTATTCCTAATTCTAGTGGTGAGTACTTTTTCCTGTCAGAAAGATGGCTCAAATAATATAGATGTAATTAAAAAAGTTAGCTCAGAAAATATTGACACCTTTTTAAATGATTGGCATAAGGCAGCATCTAAAGCAAATTATAAAAATTACTTCACTAAAATGGACAGTATTTCAGTATTTATAGGAACAGATGCAACTGAAAACTGGTCTAAAAATCAATTTCAAAAGTATAGCAAACCTTATTTTGATGAGGGAAAGGCTTGGGATTTTAAACCTTTAGAACGTCATATTTACACTAATAAATCTGGAAATTTTATTTGGTTTGATGAATTATTAGATACCTGGATGGGTGTTTGTAGAGGGTCAGGTGTAATTGAACTGGTAGGTGAAAAATTAAAAATAAAACATTATGTTCTCTCACTTACTATTCCAAATGATATTATTGATGATGTAATAAAAATGAATAGTAAAGAAGAATAGCTATAAAGATATTTTTTATTTAAATAGTTTTTGGATCGTTTCTTGAATTAGAGAGGATTCATACCCTTTTCTGTAAAGAGAATCGTAAATTTTTTTCTTCTTTTTAAATAAATTTGACTCTTTAATTGTGATCTTTTTTGAAGCAGCTATTTTTTCTATTGTTTCAACATACAATTCTTCGTCAATTTCTTTCAAGGCTGTTTTAATGTTATAACTAGATATATTTTTAATTTTTAACTCTCTAATTATTCGTTGTTTTCCCCAGTGTTTAATTCTAAATTTTCCCCTAGCAAAGCTTTTAGAAAACCGTTCTTCATTCAAAAAATCATGACGCATAAGATGTAAAAGAATTTTTTCTTTGACCTCAGGGATCATTTGGTACTCTTTCATTTTTCTCTCAACTTCTTGATGGCACCTATCTTGGTATACACAATAATGCTCCATTTTACTTTGAAGCTCATCTACGGTAAAAGATTTTTTATTTTGAAACATTGATGTCGAAAATACAAAAAAGAGGATAATTTCATATTGAAATACCCTCTTTTAAATTTAATTTTAAAATCAAAAATAATTTATGTGATTTTTAACAAACCTTTCATCCTCATTTTAAATTTAGTGATTAAATAAAATAAAATTGGGACAACAATTAGTGTTAAGAATGTTGCTATTAATAGACCGTAAATTACTGTTTTAGCAAGTGGACCCCAGAAAACAACATTATCTCCTCCCATATAAATATTTGCATCAAAATTTGAAAATAATGTGAAAAAATTAATATTTAATCCAATAGCTAGAGGTATCAGCCCTAAAATGGTAGTAATCGCTGTTAGCAAAACTGGTCGTAAACGTGCTTTCCCTGCTTTTACAACCGTTTCAAATAAACTTTCTAAAAGCAAATAGTCTTTTTCAGAGACTCCATCTTGTAATTTTCTTCTACTGATTAATAATTCAGCATAATCTAACAATACAACTCCATTGTTAACTACAATCCCTGCTAAAGCAATAATTCCAACCATAGTCATCATGATAACAAAAGGTGCTCCAGAAATTACCAATCCTCCAAAAACTCCAATGAGACTTAAAAAAATTGCCAACATAATAATACCAGGCTTGGAAACTGAATTAAATTGAAAAATTAAAATAAAGAAAATTAACAGTAGTCCAGTAAGAAATGCCCCTACTAAAAAGTTCATTTGTTTTTTCTCTTCTTCTATTTGACCGGTAAAATCTATGTTAACACCTTTAGGGAAATTTTTGAAATTTTTCATAGAGTTTTGAATCCTAGAAACAACTGCGCCTGCATCTGTTTCACCAGGTGATAAGGCAGAGTAAACTGTTACTACTCTTTTTACATTTTTGTGTTTAATGGCACTAAAACCAGAGCTATTCATTTGAGAGGCAACAACAGATACAGGAATCTCTTTAATTTTACCTGTTGCTTGATCACGGAAAGTCACTTTTTGATTAAAAACAGTACTTTTGTTGTATCTATCTTCTTTATTGAAGCGAACATAGATATCATAATCTTCCCCTTTTTCTTTATAAATACCAGCTTTATTACCAAAAATGGAAGCTCTTAGCTGTTGACCAATCTGACCTGCAGAAACCCCAAGTTCTCCAGCTTTTTTTCTATCCACTAAAACCTGCATTCCTGGCTTAGATTTATTTACATCTATCTTTAATTCATCTACTCCAGATATGCTTTGTGTGTTTAAGTAATCTCGCATTCTTTCGGCAGTCAAAATTAGCTCTTCATAATCTTCACCGTTTAGCTCAATATTAATTGGAGATCCTGCAGGAGGTCCATTCGCATCTTTCTCTACAGAAATAAGAACACCAGGGTAAATTCCAACTAGTGCTGCTTGTACTTTTTGACGTAATATTTCACTGTCTTCACCTCTTCTATATTTAAATTCACGCATAGAAGCAGTAATTTTTCCTTTGTGAGGCATTTCCGCGGAAGAGCCACCATCTTTCTCTGGATTTCCTGCTCCTTCTCCTACCTGAGAAACAGTACTCTCTACCAGAAAATTATAACCATCATCAATATATTTCTTTTGATTTAATACCTCATAAACCTTTTGTTCAATCTCTAAGGTTATTTCATTTGTTTTTTCAATATCTGTTCCTTCAGGGTATTCAATGTATACAATAATTTGATTGGGTTTGTTATCAGGAAAAAATTCTACTTTAGTTCTTTGTTCTGCAAGAGACCATCCAAAACCTGTAAAAGCAATAAATAAAATAACAAATGTAGCTACTACCAATACATAGGGCCTCCAGCCAGTTAAAGCTCTTTTTAATTGTCTCTCGTACCAATTTTCTAAAAATACTAATGTGTTTTTCTGGAAATAATTAGCTGCTTTTCTCAATACAAATCTATAGACCCAAAACATAATAGCCGTAAATAGAATTAAAGTTCCAATCCCCTTATATTCTCCTCCTAAGAAAAATATAAGAATCCCAATAACCGCCATAATACTTGTTATTCTTATAATATTTTTTAGCGGCATATTTTTATCCTCTATACTCATAAATTGAGAAACTAAGACAGAGTTGAAAAAAATTGCAACAAATAAAGAAGAGCCTAAGACAACAGATAATGTTATAGGTAGAATTACCATGAATTGCCCCATAATTCCTGGCCACAAACCTAAGGGAATAAAAGCAGCAACTGTTGTTGCAGTTGAGATAATAATAGGAAAAGCAATTTCACCAATCCCTTTTTTAGCCGCTTCTATTCTTGTTAACCCTTCCTCATCCATTAAACGGTACACATTTTCTACCACTACAATTCCATTATCAACCAACATTCCTAGCCCCATAATCAATCCAAATAAAACCATTGTATTTAATGTATACCCTAAGGCTCCTAAAATCATTAGAGACATAAACATAGACATTGGTATCGCAAAACCAACGAAAATTGCATTTTTGAATCCTAGAAAAAACATTAAGACAATAACTACTAAAACAACACCAAAAATGATATTATTTACCAAATCGTCTACCTGACCAATTGTTTTAGGAGATTGGTCATTAGTGATGGTAACATCTAAGTCTTGAGGAAAGTCATTCTTCTTTGCTAATCTTACAATTTCTCCCACTTTATCTGCAGCAGCTACCATATTTTCGCCACCTCTTTTTTTAACATCAAGCATTACAACTGCAGCTCCTTTTTCTCTAGCATACGTTGTTTTGTCTTTATCTTTAAAAGAAATTTTTGCGACATCTTTTAAGTAGATAGAATTCCCTTTCTCTGATTTTATCACAAAATCAAGTAACTCTTCGGGAGAATCTATTTCTCCAATAATTCTTAACGTTCTTCTTTGTTGGCTTGTGATAAAATTCCCTGCTGACATTGTTACATTTCCACGATTAATTGAATTGGTAATGTCATCAAAGCTAACTTTTGCAGCCATCATTTTATAGATATCGACAGCTACCTCAATTTCTTTTTCCTGAGCCCCACGTATATCTACTTTTTTAATTTCCGATAAATCCTCAATTTCATCTTGTAAATATTCTCCAAATTCTTTCAATTTAGAGACAGGATAATTACCAGAAATATTAATGTTTAGGATGGGCACTTCCTCAGACATACTTAATTCAAAAACATTGGGCGTAACTTTTGCACTATTAAATGTTGGCCAGTCTTCACCAGCAACCTCTTGATCAATTTCATCTTTTACCTTTTGTTTTGCTTTTTCTACAGGAATATTCTCATCAAACTCTACGGTTATAATAGAATAGTCTTCCTGAGATGTTGAGGTAATTTCAACTACGTTACTTACAGACTTTAACTTATCTTCTAATGGGTTCGTAATAAGTTTTTCAATATCTTCTGCTGTATTTCCAGGGTAAACTGAACTGATATATATTTTTGTTTCATTTATCTCAGGGAAATTTTCTCTAGGCATTGTAAAATATGATGTAATACCTAAATAAAGAATTAAGAACATCAATACATAAATAGTAGTTTTATTATTAATTGCCCACGAGGAAAGCCTAAACTCTTTATCTATTTTTTTATTAATCTTAGACATTTTTAATTACTTTTTATTTATAACTTTTACAACCTGACCATTATTCACACTTCTTGCTCCCTCCAGAATAACCTCCACATTAGCATCCAGATTTTTAGTTACTTCAATAAAATCTCCGTTGGTTTTTCCGGTTTCAATAACCAACCTTTCAGCATAAACTTGATTCTTTTCTTTGTCGTCTTTAACAACATAGATAAACTGTTGTCCTTTTGCATTTTCTGAAATAATTGATTGAGGTATTAAAATTGCATTGGAGTTTGAGTAGTCATTTAACCTTAATTTAGCTGTAAGATTTGGTTTTATTTCACCTTCTAAATTTGGAATACCTACTTCTATTCTAAAAGTTCTGTTACTTGGGTTTATAAAATTACCAACCTGTCTAATACTGGTATCATAAGATCTACCAAGTATTGGGAAATTTACTTCTACCATTTTATTTTTTTTAATACTAGATATGTAACTCTCAGGCACATCTGTTTCTATATACATATTAGAGAGGTTTATAATTCTAAATATTTCTGCTCCTGGTCCAGGAGCTACCACTGTTCCTTTTTCTTTAAAAACATTATCTATAATTCCAGAAAAAGGAGCTCTAATTGTAAACTTACCTAACTGCTTTTTAAGTTGTCTTGTGGCATTTTTTTGAGAATTATAGGAAGTTTTAGCCTGTAAATATTGTATTTCTGAACCAATTTGCTGATCCCATAATCTTTTTTGACGTTCAAATGTAGTTTTTGCTAGTTGTTCATTTGATTTTAATAACAATAATTGCTGAGACAAGCCTCCGTCGTCTATTGTTGCTAAAATATCGTCTTTTATGACTTTCTGACCTTCTTTTACATAAACTTTATTTAAAATCCCTGGCATTTCTGGATATACCAAAACATTTTGTTTTGTTTTTACATTCCCTTGAAGCTCTATGAAGTGATAAAATTTCTGTTCACTAGTAGTAATGGTTGTAATTAAAGGAGTATTTCTATCTTTATTTAGAATACTTAATTTATTATTTAATTGGTCTAAGTCTAACGATAGTTCTTCTAATTTAGCGTCTATCTCAGATTTTCTAGATTTTAACAATTCTACATCATTAGTTACTAAAACCTCCTCTAATGAAAGTTGTTTTTTGTTACTGCATGAATTTAAGAAAACAGTGATTAGAATTAGTAGATATGTATTTTTCATGATTTTTTTTATTTAATGGGTATATTTAGTGCAGTTTCTAAAGCTGCTTTTTTAGCTATTAAGTCTAGCATAGATTGAACGTAATTTTGCTGTTGTGTGTACAATTGATTTTGAGCTTGTAACAAATCAAAGCTGGAAGAAATTCCCTCAAAAAATTTAGTGCGTTGCTTTTTCTCAATTCGTTCAGATAAGTCTACATTTCTTCTTGCAGTATTATAATTTTGAATACTTAATTGATATTCATTTTTTGCTTTCTGAGCATTTAAATTTAAACGTTGCTTAATTTCAATTAACTTGATATCTGCAGATTCTAAAGCAATTTTTGCTTGTGCTGTTTTGGCCTTTCTTCCTAAACTACTAAAAATAGGTACGTTTAAACTAACTCCCAATAATGATGAGCCAAACCATTGCTGGTTTCTTTCAAAGAAGGTAAATGAATCTGAGTAAGCTTGCTTTCCGTAATTTACAAAAGCAGATAGGCTTGGCAATGCCTTACTTTTTTCTAATTGCATCATTAATCTTTTAGACTCTCTATCATTTTCAGCAATTTTAAGATCAATGTGATTGGATAGGTTAAATGATTCTGAAATAAGTCCTAAATCAATATTTTTTTCTGCTAATGAGTCTAAACTATCAGTCAAAATAAGTTCAGTATCTATAGATAACCCCATAGATAAATTTAGCATTTGATATGCAATAATTTTCATTCTTTGCATATTGTTTAACTGATTTTTTAGGGTTCCATAAGTAATTTCTAACTGCTCAACATCTTCTTGTTCATTAAACCCATTTTCATAAATTTTTTTAGCGTCATTTAAATTTTTTTCTAAAATCTTAAGATTACTTTTAAGTATGGCTATACTTTTTTCTGTTACCAAGACACTTCCATAGGTATTAATTACAGCTTCTCTTGTTAAAATTTCTGTTTTTTCATTAGCTTGTTCTGAAATTTTTAAATAAGCTCTAGATGCTTGTAAACCAACAAGATAAGACCCATCAAACAAAAGTTGTGTTAGGGTTACCGAAGCATTTAAATTTTGTTGAGTTCCAAAAACGACAGGAATAAAGCCCTGAGGTAATACTGGATCTCTATTAGATTGTATACCAAAATAATCTTCAACAGTTTGAACAACTGAAACAGTATTATCAAAGGCTGCTGCTGGCAACAATGAAACAGGTTGTTTTATAAAGTTTTGATAATTTACAGTCGCATTAACTTGAGGCAAACCATTGGCTGTTGTTTCCCATACTGTTTCTTTAGCTGAAAGGACACTGTTTTTTGATTCTTTAATGTTATAATTATTTTCTAATGCAAAAATTACAGCCTCTTCAAGAGAGACAATCATACTTTTTTCTTGTCCATGAATAACTAAACTTAGAAAAAGAATAGAGGTTAATATGATGTGTTTTTTCATTTGATATTTTTTGTAAATTTCTTTTGAGTGTTTTTTGAATGTTAAATCTATTAAACGTTACTTTTTTAATCTTGAAGATTTTTTGATGAATACTTCTATAAGTTACTTAATTGTTTATTTAATTCTTCAAGTCCTTTTGAAGTACAAATTCCTCTTAAATGATATTCTAGATGATAATTAGTTAATGTTAACATTGAATAATTATTTAGTGGAAATAAATCTTTATTCTTTATACCAGTCATCCCTTGAAAATAGATTCTACCAATAAAATCTATATCGATTGTTTTTCTATACAAATTTTGTTTGATTCCTTTCATCAAATTTTCTTTAATGAGCCCATGCATAACATCAAATTGTTTGAGTTTTAAGTTCTTGAAAATTTTAGGATAATATTTTTGCAATTGATACTGTGGTGATGATTTTTCATCTTTTAAATGCTCCATTACAAATCTTTTAATTTCAAATAACTCAATAATTGGATTCTGTTGTTGTTCATGAATTACGTCAATCCCCTTTTTTACAACATCAAATATATTGAGCGTAACCGCAACTACTAATTCTGTTTTATTTTTAAAATGTGCATAAATTGTTTTTTTTGAAATTCCAGAAGTAGCAGCAATGTCGTCCATAGTAACACTCTTAAAACCGAAGTTTAAAAACATTTCAGATGCGTTAAATAAAATTTTTTCTTTCATAATTAAAGTTGTGCAAATTTACATTGGAAACTTAAGAAACAAAAATAGTTTCTTAAGTTTAATCATTTTTTAACATTCTTAACATTTATACAAATCTTAAATCTTATTTTTGTTGAAATTTATAGAGACTTTGGATTTAACATCATATCAAACGGAATTTGAAGAATATTTAGATAAAAAAAATTGGAATAGAGAACCTAAAAATCTTTATGAACCAATAGAGTACATTATTCAACTTTCTGGAAAACGTATTCGCCCAATTTTGACTTTAATGGCTGCCGATATTTTGTCTGGAAACTTTACAAAAGCACTACCAGCCGCATTAGCCGTTGAAGTTTTTCACAACTTTACACTTGTTCACGATGACATCATGGATGATGCCCCTTTGAGGAGAGGAAAAAAAACCGTTCATGAAAAATGGGACTTAAACAGAGGAATACTCTCAGGAGACGCCATGTTAATTTTGGCTTATCAATATTTTGAAAATTATCCTCCTACTATTTTTCAAAAACTAGCAATCCTTTTTAGTAAAACTGCAATAGAGGTTTGTGATGGCCAACAGTTAGATATAGACTTTGAAACCAGAAAAGAAGTTACTATTAGTGAGTACTTGAACATGATACGCTTAAAAACCTCCGTCTTAGTTGCTGCTGCACTAAAAATGGGGGCCATCGTTGCAGAGTCATCAGAAAAAAATGCAGATTTATTATATGAATATGGTTTAAATTTAGGACTCGCTTTTCAACTACAGGACGATTATCTTGATACATTTGGTGACCCTGAGACATTTGGAAAACAAGTAGGTGGTGATATTATCGAAAACAAAAAAACATTTTTGTACATCAAGGCCATGGAATTATCAAGCCCTGAGGATAAGAAAAAATTAGAATTTTTCTACAAACAAAAATTAGAAGACAATTCTATCAAAATTAATGAAGTAAAAAGAATTTTTGAAAGGTGTGATATTCCATTGTTAATTCAAAAATTAATTGAAGATTACACTACCTCCTCTTTTAATTTGTTAGAAAAAATGAACATTAGTGAATCCAACAAAGAAAAACTTATTTCATTTGGAGCTTTTTTAATGGGTAGAAATAAATAAAATTTATTTTTTGGGGTTATAAAATTGTAAAAAAGTATTACATTTGCCGTCCATAATTATGGACCCATAGCTCAGTTGGTTAGAGCACCTGACTCATAATCAGGGGGTCGAAGGTTCGAGCCCTTCTGGGTCCACAATTTAAAATAAAAATATATTTAATTTTATTGATTCTAAGCCCCAATTTAGATAAGATGATAAGAATAGCGGCCCTGCTATCATCACCTCAATTTCGTAAACAATTCTTCATCAACAGTTATCCCATATACTAATTAACTTTGAAATAGTTTATATATTGATGCTTTATGCAGCTTTCGGAAAAGAAAAGTTTAAAGCTAGCTTTGTAACTTATGAAGTCTAGCTACATACTTACCTATAACATCAAATTCTAGATTAACAACAGAACCTTGTTCTAATTTACAAAAGTTTGTGTTTTCGTAGGTATATGGAATGATTGCAACACTAAATTGATTTGATTTAGATCCAACCACAGTAAGACTTACACCGTTAACAGTTATAGAACCTTTTTCTATAGTAATGTTGTTGGCATTAGAATCGTAAGAAAAAGTAAAAATCCAACTTCCATCATTTTCAATAATTTCAGTACAAACAGCAATTTGATCTACATGCCCTTGAACGATATGACCGTCTAATCTATCTCCTAATTTCATCGCTCTTTCAATATTTACCTCCTCATCTTCAGATAGCTTGTCTAAATTTGTTTTATCTAAGGTTTCTTTTATTGCAGTCACTACATAGTTATCGTCAAAAATTTCCACAACTGTTAAACAAACACCGTTATGCGCAACACTTTGATCAATTTTTAACTCATTAGTGATATTTGTTTGAATCGTAAAATGGGTATTCCCTTGATCTTTTTTAATCTTTTTAACACGACCTAATGTCTCGATAATTCCAGTAAACATGAATATAAATTTAGTTACTTTTGTGATAAACAAAAATAGACATATTAAGTTTTAGAAATGAATAAAAAAGATAAAATAGTAGTTGGGATATCTTTAGGTGATGTAAATGGCGTTGGTATTGAAGTTATATTGAAAACATTTGAGGATAAGAGAATGTTAGAATTTTGTACACCTGTTTTATTTGGTTCTAAAAAAATAATTTCTATTCACAAAAAAATATTAAACATAGAAACTACTGTTCAAGAAATTCGTTCAATTGATCAACTAATTCACGGAAAAATAAATATTTTAACTATTTGGGAAGAAGATGTAGCAATTGAAATTGGTAATGCTACAAAAACTGGAGGCTTATATGCTTATAAATCATTAAACAAAGCCACTCAATCATTAAAAAACGAAAATATTGATGTGTTAATAACTGCTCCAATTAATAAAGAGACTATCCAATCTGATGAATTTAATTTTTCTGGCCACACTGAATTCTTAGAACATAATTTAGAAGGAGAGAGTTTAATGATACTTATGAATGATTTTTTAAGAATTGGGCTCATTACTGGTCATATTCCAATTTCTAAAATTGCTGAAACAATTACACCAGAACTCATTGAAAGTAAGGTTAAGATACTTAATCAATCCTTAAAAAAAGATTTCAACATCAATAAACCAAAAATAGCAGTACTTGGGTTAAATCCTCATTCTGGAGATAATGGAGTAATAGGTAAGGAAGAAAATGATTTAATAAAGCCTACTATTAAATCTATAAATGAAAATGGAATACTAGTTTTTGGACCCTATGCTGCTGATGGTTTTTTTGGATCCGAAACTTACAAGCAATTTGATGGGGTATTAGCAATGTATCATGATCAAGGCTTAGCTCCTTTTAAAGCACTAACTTTTGGAAATGGAGTAAATTTTACTGCCGGATTGAGTCATGTAAGAACATCTCCAGACCATGGAACTGCATTTGACATATCAGGTAAAGGTGTTGCTAACTCAGATTCATTCAAAGAAGCTGTTTTTACAGGCATTAAAATATTCAAAAACAGAAAAGAGCATAAAGAACTCACACAAAATGTTTTAAAGCTAAAAAAACAGTCTAGAAATTGATAAAAAAATAATAGTTAATTAAAACATTTTCATATCTTTGCACGCTCAAATTCATTAGCTGATAATGTCAAACTTGAAACAATATATTATTCCTTTTATAGGATTAAAGCAAGGAAAGCATTTATTTAATTATGAAATTGACAACACGTTCTTTGAAGCTTTTGGCTTTAATGAGTTTAACAATAGTAGTTTACAAGTAACCTTAGTTTTTGAAAAAAAAACAACTTTCTTTGAATTAAATTTTGAAGTAATCGGAACTGTAAATGTTGATTGCGACACCTCTTTAGAACCATTCAATCAAAAAATCAATGGAAATTTACCTTTGGTTATTAAGTTTGGACAGGAATATAATGACGATAATGATGAAATGATTATTATTCCTCATGAATATTATGAATTAGATGTAAGTCAATTTATCTATGAATTAATAATACTTTCTGTACCAACAAAAAAAGTTCATCCTAAAGTACTAGATGGTACTATGAACTCTGAAGCTTTAAATAAATTAAGAGAATTAGAAATTAAAAAAAATAAATCTTCATCAAATGAAGATGTTACAGATCCTAGATGGGATAAATTAAAAAGTTTAATCACAGAAAAAAAGACATAAAATGGCACATCCTAAAAGAAAAATATCTAAAACAAGAAGAGATAAAAGGAGAACACATTATAAAGCTGCTGACCAACAAATAGCTACAGATCCAACAACTGGAGAGGCTCATTTATACCATAGAGCTCACTGGCATGAAGGAAAACTATACTATAGAGGTCAAATAGTATTAGAATCTACTGCTGCAGAAGCATAGTTTTTTATTAAAAAACACAAAAAAAGCCCTCTTTTTGAGGGTTTTTTTATGTTTTTTGCCAAAAAATCGCCTTTTTGAGGTGTTTTATTAAAAAAAACTAAAATAATTTTTACTACTTTAGTCAGCCGATTAGAGGAAGGTCATAAAATTAAAAATCCTCCTTATAATAAGTTATAATATGTCTAGAATAACTGCAGCTATAACAGCAGTTGGGAAGTATCTTCCTGATTACGTTTTAACCAATAAAGAGCTGGAAACTCTTGTTGAAACAAATGATGACTGGATTACTACAAGAACAGGAATCAAAGAAAGAAGAATTTTAAAAGAGCCAAATCAAGGTACCTCCTACATGGCCATAAGAGCAGCTCAAGACTTATTAAGTAAATCAAAAATTAATCCAGAAGATATAGACATGGTCATAGTTGCTTCCGCAACTCCTGACTTACCAGTAGCCTCAACAGCAGTTTATACTGCAACAGAAATTGGAGCTACAAATGCTTTTGCATACGATCTTCAAGCAGCTTGCTCTAGCTTTCTATATGGTATGTCTACAGCAGCCTCCTACATAGAATCCGGTAGATATAAAAAAGTTTTACTTATTGGAGCTGATAAGATGTCCTCTATTATTGACTATTCAGACAGGGCTACATGTATTATTTTTGGCGACGGGGCTGGTGCAGTTCTTTTTGAACCAAATTCAGACGGGTTAGGGCTTCAGGATGAGTACCTAAGAAGTGACGGTTCTGGGAGAGAATTTCTCAAAATTGAAGCAGGTGGCTCTATACTTCCTCCCTCAGAGAGTACCTTAAAAAATGGGCAACATTTTGTTCATCAAGAGGGTAAAACAGTCTTTAAATTTGCTGTATCTAATATGGCAGATGTAGCTGAGAAAATGTTAGTAAGAAACAGCCTTTCTAATGATGATATTAATTGGCTAGTTCCCCATCAAGCAAACAAAAGAATTATTGAAGCTACAGCAAAAAGAGTAAATTTAGAAAGTTCAAAAGTAATGATGAATATTCACAAATATGGAAACACTACTTCTGCTACCCTACCGCTGTTACTTGCAGATTACGAAAATCAATTAAAAAAAGGAGATAATTTAATATTTGCCGCATTTGGTGGTGGCTTCACTTGGGGAGCTATTTACTTAAAATGGGCTTATAATTCATAAAATTAAAAAATTAAAACTAAGTGTAATGGATATTAAAGAAATTCAAAATCTTATCAAATTTGTTGCTAAATCAGGAGCAAACGAAGTTAAGTTAGAAATGGAAGATATAAAAATCACCATTAAAACTGGATCTGAGAGAACTGAAGTTACCTATACCCAGCCAGCTCCAATAATGGCAGCTCCTCAGGTTATTCAAGCTACTACTCCGCAAGTGGTAACTGAAACACCTGTAACTCCAGCTCCAGAAAGCAAAAATGATGACTCTAAGTATGTAACTATAAAGTCTCCAATTATTGGAACACTATATAGAAAGCCCGCTCCAGACAAACCTTTATTTGTTGAAGTTGGTAGTACCATAAATGTTGGAGACACAGTTTGTATTATAGAAGCAATGAAACTCTTCAATGAAATTGAATCTGAAGTATCTGGAACTATCGTAAAAGTTCTTATAGACGACTCATCTCCTGTAGAGTTTGACCAACCTTTATTTTTGGTAGATCCTTCTTAATTTTTTAGTTAATAGATATACTACCATCTTTTAACATTAAGAATAAAATAATACAATTATGTTTAAAAAAATATTGATTGCAAATAGAGGAGAAATTGCTTTAAGAGTAATTAGAACCTGTAAAGAAATGGGGATAAAAAGTGTAGCTGTTTATTCTACAGCAGATGCTGAAAGTTTACATGTTAAGTTTGCAGATGAAGCTGTATGTATCGGACCTGCACCTAGCGTTGATTCCTATTTAAAAATGTCTAATATCATTGCAGCAGCAGAAATTACAAATGCAGATGCTATTCACCCAGGTTATGGATTTTTATCTGAAAATGCAAAATTCTCCAAATTATGCGAAGAACATGATATTAAATTTATTGGGGCTACTGGAGAAATGATTGATCAAATGGGAGATAAAGCCTCTGCAAAATCTACTATGATTTCAGCAGGTGTTCCTTGTATACCTGGTTCTGAGGGAATCATAAAAGATTTTAAAGAATGTGAAAAATTAGCCAAAGAAGCTGGATATCCAGTCATGTTAAAAGCTACTGCTGGAGGTGGAGGAAAAGGAATGAGAGCCGTATGGAATGCCTCAGAACTTCAAGACTCATGGGATTCTGCTAGACAAGAAGCTAAGGCCTCTTTTGGAAATGATGCCATGTATTTAGAAAAGTTAATTGAAGAACCTAGACATATCGAAATTCAAATTATAGGAGATTCTTTTGGCAACGCCTGTCATTTATCTGAAAGAGATTGCTCTGTTCAAAGACGTCATCAAAAATTAACAGAAGAAACGCCTTCTCCATTTATGACGGACGAATTAAGAGATAAGATGGGTGAAGCTGCTGTTAAAGCTGCAGAATACATAAAGTATGAAGGTGCTGGAACAGTAGAATTTCTAGTTGACAAACATAGAAACTTCTACTTTATGGAGATGAACACACGTATTCAAGTAGAACACCCTATTACAGAAGAGGTTATAAATTATGACTTAATTAGAGAGCAAATATTAGTTGCTGCCGGAGTTCCAATTTCTGGAAAAAACTATTTGCCAAAACTACATTCAATAGAATGTAGAATAAATGCAGAAGATCCCTACAATAATTTCAGACCTTCACCAGGAAAAATAACAACATTTCATGCTCCAGGCGGTCATGGAATACGTTTAGATACCCACGTATATTCTGGGTACATGATTCCGCCTAATTATGATTCAATGATTGCAAAACTAATTGTTACGGCACAAACTAGAGAAGAAGCAATTAATAAAATGAAGAGAGCTCTAGATGAGTTTATTATAGAAGGTGTTAAAACAACCATTCCTTTTCACAGACAATTAATGGATCATCCTGATTATATAGTTGGGAACTATACCACTAAATTTATGGAAGATTTTGAAATGAAATCAAAATAATATTTTTTACTTACAAAATAGTAACAAAAGGGAGGATATAGTTATATTCTCCCTTTTTTATATATTTGAACATTGCATTAATAAATTAACATAAAACTATGGCTAGTAAAATCAAAATTGATGGGATTGATAAAATTATAATTAAAAGGTTAGTTGAAGATGCTAGAACACCCATTTTATCGATCGCTAGAGAAGTTGGCATATCTGGAGCAGCAATTCATCAACGCTTACGAAAACTAGAAAGCTCTGATTTAATGGCTGGTTCAAAATTAATTTTAAACCCCAAGGCATTAGGGTATACAACTACTGCATTTGTGGGTATTTTTTTAGACTCAGCTGCAATGTACTCTTCAGCTATAAAAAAATTGAAACAAATACCTGAAGTTGTAGAAAGCCACTACACAACTGGTAATTGGGCAATTTTAATAAAGATTTTGAGTAAAAACAATGAAGATCTTATGTATTTATTAAACAATGATATACAACGAATAAAAGGGGTCTCCAGAACAGAAACATTTATCTCATTAGATCAACAAATAAATAGACAAATAATACTTTAATATAAAAGGTTAATTAATTTTATAGTAAAATTAAATGTAAGAATTAATTGCTTTAAGAAATTAATTTTTTTATGTTTGACTTTAACTTAAAAAACAATAACCATGAAAAAAAAAGTATTTAGTTCACTTATTGCATTATTTAGCATCAATATTTTACTGGCTCAAATAGTTGTATTTACTCCTGTAAAAGTTGAGCAAGGAGATGTTGAGCAATTTTTAAATGTAGAAATGAATTACAGTAAGCAAATTGCACAAGATGCCGTAAACAATGGAAACCTTTTAGGTTGGGCTTTATTACAAAGTACAAATCCTGGGCCAGATGATTATAATTACATGTGGGTAAACGCTTATCCAGATATCAATACTGCTGCAAATAACAACATGTGGTGGAATAATTCTGAAAAAGTAGTAGGAATTAAGCCTGATGTATTATTTAGTGATAGCTCAAAGTATAAATTTGACAGGAGTTATACCTACCAAATGAAAATGACAATACCTAACACTGCACCTGCCGGATATGTTATTTTAAATTTTGCCACTCCAGATGATGTAGATGCAGTTGCGGCGAGCTCTAAAAAATACGTGCTACCACATTTTAAGAAAAACATGAGTGACCACGGTATGGTTGGATGGGGAATGGCAACTAAAATAACCCCGCAAGGACAAGACTACTCATCTATAATGTTCTATGACTCCTATGATAGTTTAGCTAATGCTATGAGACATCTTGCAGGAGAAGGAGTTGTAAAGGACTTACCTTTAGACAAATTAGAAAAAGTAACTTGGGAAATGAGACCTTTGATGAAAGTTGTTGCCGGTACTGAAGCAAAACAATAAAAAGTATATCAATATAAAAAAGCCAAGACAAATGTCTTGGCTTTTTTTGTACAGAAAGCGGGAATTATCTTCGATGAGTCCCGTTAAATCATTTTGAAAAAAGCACTCATTTAAAATGAGTGTTTTTTTATGCCAAAACTTACATAAATAAATTTGCTTCAATTTTGGGCATAAAAAAAGCTCGAACATTTTGTTCGAGCTTTTCATCTGTACAGAAGGCGGGACTTGAACCCGCACGGGCATTACTGCCCATTGGATTTTAAGTCCAACGTGTCTACCAATTCCACCACTTCTGCATTGGTATATTTTTGTAGAATAGAGCGAAAGACGGGATTTGAACCCGCGACCCTCACCTTGGCAAGGTGATGCTCTACCCCTGAGCTACTTTCGCGTAGTCGTATTTTAATGAACAACCATTTATTAGAATGGGATGCAAATTTAAAACAAAAAAGGAAACTACAAAGACTTTTAAAAATTATTTTAATTTTATTTTAACTGAATATTTAGTAAAACCTATGGAATTTCAATTATTATGAAATATCTTTGCAATCGATTTATTTTCTAATGAATTTAACAACGGCTATCGATACTAAAATAACCTTTAGAAGAGTCATTTCAGACTTCAAACAACTCGCTAAGGTAGGTTTGTCTCTTAGTGTGGTTTTTTCTTCTATTGCAGGTTATCTTTTAGCTGTAGACATCATAAATTATCAAACACTCTTTTTATTAGGTTTAGGAGGATTTTTAATGGTAGCAGCCTCCAATGCATTTAATCAAGTTATTGAAAAAGACACCGATTCTTTGATGAAAAGAACTATGAATAGACCTCTTCCAACAGGAAGAATGTCTAAAACTACGGCACTAATTTTTGCCTTTACATCTACCATTGTAGGACTAGGCATATTGTATGGTATTAATCCAAAAAGTGCCCTTTTTGGAGCTATCTCTATATTTTTGTACACTTGTGCCTACACTCCCTTAAAGCCAGTATCGCCATTAGCTGTATTTGTTGGAGCAATTCCTGGAGCCATCCCATTTATGTTAGGTTGGGTGGCGGCGACAAATCAATTTGGAATAGAAGCTGGATTTTTATTTATGATTCAATTCTTTTGGCAATTTCCTCACTTTTGGTCTATTGGATGGTTACAATTTGAAGAATACAAAAAAGCAGGCTTCATTATGCTTCCTATGGATAAGAAAGATCAATCTGCAACCAAACAAATTATTTTTTACACAGTAATTATGATATTGGTTTCCATTTCACCCGTATTTAAATTAACTGGAGCATTCTACATTCATTCAATTACAGCGATAATTATAGCTCTATTGGGTTTATCTATGTTGTATTATGGAGTTCTGTTACATAAAAAACAAACCAACATAGAAGCAAGAAAACTAATGCTTTCTAGTGTCATATATATCACGATGATTCAAATCATATACGTAATCGATAAATTTCTACACTAACCATGAATATTAGCGAAAAAGACTTAGAGAAAGAGTTAACAGTTGGAAGAAAAAAATCTGCGAAACCAATGCTTTGGGTTTCAATGATTAGTATGGTCATGTTTTTTGCAGGATTAACTAGTGCATATGTAATTAGCATGAAAAGAGATGATTGGGTTACTTTTGAGCTACCAGATGCTTTTTATATTAGTAGTATATTGATTGTAATGAGTAGTATCAGTATTTTTATTTCTCAGAAACTCATCAAAAAAAATAAACGTACAGAATCTATCATATTCTTGCTAATCACTTTTGTATTAGGAATTAGTTTTATGTGGCAACAGTATGCAGGTTTTGAAGAGTTAAGAAACGCTGAATTGTTTTTTACAGGACCATCAAGTACTGTGTCTACGTCTTTTATTATTGGGATCACTTTAATGCATGCATTTCACGTAATTGCTGGGGTTTTAGTCTTACTAGTTGTAATTTATAATCATTTTAAACATAAATACAAATCTGACGATCTACTAGGCTTTGAACTAGGGGCAATCTTCTGGCATTTTGTGGATGTTTTATGGATTTATTTATTTTTCTTTTTCTATTTTATTAGATGATGAAAATTGATTAATTTTGGCAAAAAAATTTAAAGAATTTTATATAGAAATTTATGGAAGCAAACATTGCTGTACCTAACGATAATAAGCCTACTTGGGGAGGTGGAGGAGTAAAACCCTTTGGAGCCAGTTATGGAAAAATGATGATGTGGTTTTTTATCGTATCTGATGCACTAACATTTTCTGCTTTTCTAGCAGCTTACGGTCTAACACGATTTAAATTTATTGATTCTTGGCCAATCGCTGATGAAGTATTTACCCACGTACCTTTTGTACATGGTGAATTTCCAATGATTTATGTAGCTTTTATGACTTTTGTCTTGATTGCTTCTTCAGTAACCATGGTTCTTGCAGTAGATGCTGGACATCAAATGAATAAGAAAAAAGTGACCATCTACATGTTGCTAACTATCATTGGCGGTATCATTTTTGTGGGCTCACAAGCTTGGGAGTGGAATACTTTTATCAATGGAACGTATGGAGCTGTAAAAACTACAGATGGTAAAATTTTACAATTTGTAGATACCAATGGAAAACAAATTGCTTTAGCTGACTTTGTTGTTGGTGAAAGAGGAAATGCCAGAGTGCAACATACAAAAAGAAATGGCTTATGGTTTGAAGATGAAGAAACAATTTCACAATATTCTATTGCTCAAATTATTAGCTCTTATGAAGCAAATCCTGATGTTCAAATAAGAACAGAATTAATTGATTTAGATAAAAAACAAAAAACTATTCTCAGTAGAGAAAAAGGAGCTGAAGAACTAGCTAAAACTAGATTAATTGTAGAAGGAGCTAACCTAGAGGTTAACGAGTATGGAAATACGATTTTTGCAGATTTCTTTTTCTTCATTACTGGATTTCACGGTTTTCACGTTTTTTCTGGAATTATTTTTAACATCATCGTTTTCTTTAATGTAATTCTTGGAACCTATGAAAGAAGAGGACATTATGAAATGGTTGAAAAAGTAGGATTATATTGGCACTTTGTAGACTTAGTTTGGGTATTTGTATTTACATTTTTCTACTTAGTTTAATTTTTAATATTAGTAAATATGGCACACGCACAATCACATACAAAAAGAATCTGGAATGTATTCTGGATACTTTCTGCAATTACAATAGTAGAAGTTATATTAGGTATCTACAAACCAGATGTTCTTCACTTAACAAGTTTTCTTGGCACAAGCCCTTTAAACTGGATATTCATCATTTTAACGTTAGCCAAAGCTTACGGGATAACATGGTCATTCATGCATATGGAAGGTGAAAAAACATGGTTCAGAAGAGCTGTTGTTTGGACTGCAGTATTTTTAATTATTTATCTGGTTACGCTCCTATTAATTGAGGGAGATTATTTATACAGTACACTAGCGCCCTTAGTGCGTTGGTAACAACATACAATCAAGGTGGTTTTTAACCGCCTTTTTTTATCACTAATTATGAAAATAACAAAAAAACGATTTGTACTCATAGCATTGTTTGTGTTTCCTCTGCTGTTTTTTTTAATTCTTTCTACAGGAATTAACAACTTTAAGAAATTACCTACCCTAACAAATACGGTTTCTTTACATGTCCTTGAAGATTCTATTTCTCTTACAGACCACGTTACCGTGTTATGTTTTTTAGGAAATGATGTAGCTACAAAAAAAGGAGGATTTTTTAATTTGAATCAAAAGATTTACAAAGAATTTTATGGATACAGGCCCTTTCAAATCATTGCTATATACCCAACATCTTCCGAAGATAGTGTTGATAAATTAAAATCTGATTTAAGTGCTTTTACAGACATGTCTAAATGGAACTTTATCTCTATGAATAGAGATGCCATTTTATCACTGTATAGAAATTTGAAAACTAACAAAATATTAGACTCTTCATTATACTCTAACCAAGTTTATCTTTTAGACAAAGAACTTAATTTAAGAGGAAGAGACAACGATGGTGATGAAAAAAATGAAATAATGTATGGTTATAACATTGAATCTGTTGCTGAATTGAACAACAAGATGGAAGATGATATAAAAGTTTTGCTATATGAATATAGAGCTGCTTTTAAAAATAAAAATAAAGCGGATAGAAAAAACTAGTTATATGAGCAAGAAAAATTCATATATAGGCATCTCTTTTATCATTCTAATATTTGGTATTTATGTGGTAAGAAATCTTGATGATAGAATTTCAAATGAAACTATAATAGATACTAATAGACTTAATAAAACACAAAAAAACAATACAGAAAGTGTAAGTCAACTATTTGTCTACAACAAAGTTCCTCCGTTTGAGTTTATAAACCAATACGGTAACACTATTACTAACGAGACCTATCTAGGAAAGGTGTATGTTGTAGAGTTTTTCTTCACCACATGCCCCACAATCTGTCCTATCATGAATGAGCAAATGTTATTAATTCAAGAAGAGTTTGCTGAAAATTCAAATGTTGGAATTGCCTCAATATCTATTACCCCTAAAATTGATACGCAAGAGGTTCTGAAAAATTATGCCATCACCAACAGTATAACACATAAAAACTGGCATCTTTTAACTGGAAAATCAGAAGAAACAGTTTTTAATCTATCTAACAATGGCTTTAAGTTATATGCTGGAATAGACGAAAACATAGAACACGGTGGTTTTGAACATTCTGGATTGTTTGCTTTAGTTGATAAGAAAGGAGTAATCAGGTCACGAAAAGATTCACAAGGAAATCCAATACTATATTATAGGGCTATTGAAGAAAACGGGTTCCCAAATCAAATAAATGAGTTAAAAGAAGATATTAAAATACTACTAGATGAATACTAACAAATCAACAGAAAAAAAGTATAAGAGAGGAATTACAATTCTTTCAATTGTTATTCCAGTAGCTGTAGCTGCTTTATTTGGTATAAATTTAAGAGAATTAGGTTTTGATGTGGAACCTCTTAGTTTTTTACCTCCTATTTATGCAACAATAAATGGAATCACTGCTATTTTGCTTATTTCAGCTGTAATAGCTATTAAAAAGGGGCAAAAGAATCTTCATGAAAAGTTAAATACACTTGCCATACTATGCTCTGTGATATTTCTTGTGATGTACGTTGCTTACCATATGACATCAGATTCTACTTCTTTTGGTGGTGAAGGACTCATCAAATATTTTTATTACTTCATTTTAATCACCCACATTGTTTTATCAATTGTAATTATTCCTTTTGTGCTGATTACTTTAATGAGAGCAAAATTTAGAAAATTTAATGAGCATAAAAAAATTGCTAAAATTACCTTTCCACTTTGGTTGTATGTAGCAATAACAGGGGTCATTGTTTACTTAATGATATCTCCATACTATGCTTAATCATTTTAAACATCTACTTGTATTTATTTTTATATTTTTAAATACGTCAACTTCATTCTCTCAGTGTGCAATGTGTAAAGCTGTTGTTGAAACAGGAGACGTTACAATGGCAGAGGGTATTAATAACGGCATTACTTATTTAATGGTGTTTCCGTACCTACTAATTGGTGTATTGTTCTATTTTATCTATCGATATAAAAAAAGCGCTAAAAATTAACATTTCAATAAGAGTCGTTACGTGTAACATATTCTAGTTTTGGTCGTCTTACGGGAAGCGATTGAAGTTGAGATCGCAGTTTACATCAAAAATGTGCCAGGAACTCAAAATATAAAATACCTCAAATGAAAATAAAATTTTTACTAATTGCATCCATTTTTATGATTTCTAGTGGTTATTCACAAGAAAAATGGTCATTAAAAAAGTGTGTAGATTACGCACTAGAAAATAATATTTCAATCAAACAAAGTGCGCTTAGTATTTCACTTTCAGAGAGAGATGTTGCCATTACTCAAGGTAATTTTCTGCCAACCATTGGAGCAAGCTCTAGTGGAGGGATTAACTCTGGGCTATCACCAGACCAAACAGGAGTATTAAAAAATACCACCAATTTTAACGGGCGGTTTAATCTTGGAGTAAACGGTACTATATTTAATGGGTTTAGAAATTTAAATTCCTACAAACAAGCTCAATTAGGTATAGAATCTAGTAAACTAGATCTAGAAAAAGCACAAAATGATGTTTCTCTATTTGTTGTTAATGGGTATTTAAATATCCTTTTTGCAAAAGAGAATTTATCTGTAGCCAAGGTTCAGTCAGAAATTAGCAAAAAACAAGTTGAGGCAGCTAGCCAAAGATTTGAAGCTGGTATTATACCTAAAGGAGATCTTTTAAATACTCAGTCTACTGCAGCGAATGATCAACAAAACGTAATTGCTCGTGAAAATACACTAACCCTAGCATTGCTAAATTTAGCTCAATTATTACAAATATCTTCAGTAGGATTTGACATAGAAGACATGACTGTAAATTCACCCTCAGGTCTTTTACTGTATGAATCATCTGACGTTGTTTATGAGAAAGCATTAACCACTCAACCTCAAATTAAAAATGCTGAATTAGGTATTCAAAATGCAGATTTAAATATAGAATTATCTAAAGGAGCATTTTTACCAAGTCTAAATTATAGTATTAGCGGGGGAACCTCATACTTTAACCAGATGAATAATTTATTTCCTGGTCAAAAAAATGAATACTTTTTCAAACAAGTACTAAAAGATAGGGTTACCTACGGAGTATCATTGTCTCTAAACATCCCTATTTTTAATAGATTTCAAACAAAAAATAATGTAGCAAAATCTTACATAAATAGAGAATTATCTCTGTTAAACCTAGACAATCAAAAACTACAACTACAACAAACTATTGAGCAAGCATTTGCAGACGCTAAAGCAGCCTCAAAAACTTTTGAAGCAGCAACCATTTCATTGAAATCACAAAGAGAGGCCTTTAAAAATGCACAAGAGAGTTATAATTTAGGAGCTAGCACTTTATTTGACTTTGATTTGGTAAGAACTAGATTGGTAAGCGCTGAATCTGCATTAATTAGAGCCAAATATGATTTTGTGTTTAAGACCAAGGTACTTCAGTTTTATTATGGAGATTTTAATCTAGACTAGACAACTATATAGTAGATAAAACGGCAACTTTTGGTTGCCGTTTTTTTATACTTTATCTTTACAAAAAAAGTTTTTGAGTACCATATTACACATAGAAACGTCTACAAAAAATTGCTCTGTTAGCATTGCAAATTGTGGAGAGTTAATTAGTTTAAAGGAAATCAATACTGGAGATTATTCTCATGCAGAAATGCTCCACCCATTAATTAATAAAGCTTTACAAGAGAGTAAACTAACCATTAAAGATATTGAGGCTATTGCAGTAGGCAAAGGTCCCGGATCTTACACTGGTTTACGTATTGGTGTTTCTGCCGCAAAAGGATTGTGTTTTGCTAATGATATTCCTTTAATTTCAATAAATTCTTTGGAAATTTTAGCACAAACCATGAATATTGACAGTGGTCTTATTATCCCTATGATAGACGCAAGAAGAATGGAAGTTTACGCTGCCATTTATGACAAAAACTACAACTCTATAAGAGAAACAAAAGCTGAAATAATTGATCAAGATTCTTTTTTAGATGAATTACAAAACCAAAAAGTTTATTTTTTAGGTGATGGTGCAAAAAAATGTAAAGAAACTATTCTTCATAATAATGCCGTTTTTATAGAAAATGCATTTCCTTCAGCTAAAGAAATGACTACTATTTCTTTCCATAAATTTAAAAATAA
>JADFAM010000036.1 GCA_015665265.1 Flavobacterium sp. | reverse complement strand
AGTTAAATAACAATAGCACCTACATTAATCTTGGAGATTGGATTCAGTATTTTACCTATGGTGAATTTATGAAAACCTTTAAACTTAAAGAATTTTAACCTATCTCCCTTGTAAACTTTATAAGTTGTTGAATCCCTTTATAGATACTCAAACAGTTTTCTTTGATAAAAAGTTCGTCTATTTTTTTTTCTTTTTTATAAGCTTCCATAACCTTTTCTCCGTCAAAATCTACAAAAGCCATTCTAAATAATAACTCATTTGAATGAAAACCAAAATCAGAGCCTGGTAATAACGCCACACCATAATGTTTTAACAAATGATGAGACAGTTTGGTACTGGTATCTATTTTTAAAGAAGTTAATTGTTCTTTAAACTTTTCAAACCCTACCATCATATAGAAAGATCCTTGAGGAGTTGTGCATTGAATATTGCACCTAGACAACTCATTAAAAATATAGGTAGAAATTCCATTTAAAATTGCCGAAGAACTAGCTACATATTCTTTTAAGTTTTTAGCGTATTGATATGCCTTGATTGCCGAAAATTGAACTGGTGAAGACACGCAACTAAATGTTTCGCTAAACAATGAAGAATACACCACAGAAATCTTTTCTATCTCTCTAGGTAAAGACATAAATCCTAAACGATAGCCGCCAGCAGAAAATACTTTGCTCAACCCACCAAAAACAATAGTCCCTTCAGAATAATATCTAGATATACTTGGAGAATACTCATTAGAAAAATTAATTTGAGAGTAAATTTCATCAGAAAGCACCAATATATTATATTTTCTACAAACTGTAGCCAAAGACTGATACTCAGCATCTGAATACACGGCTCCAGTTGGATTATTTGGCGAATTTAGAACCAAGATATGTTTTTGAACTTGACTATTGCTCAAGTGTGTCTCTAAGATGCTTGGAGTAAGTTTAAAGTTGTTATCTAGTGTAGTTTCTAAAATTTGATAACTTCCTCCCTTTGATTTAATTTGAGGAATATAACTAACCCAGCTCCCTTTTGGAATTAGAAATTCGCCCTCAAATATGAGAATAGATTGATATAATAACTCTTTACTTCCAGGACCTATAAAAATTAAATCTGATGCTCTTTGGATTCCTTGATGTTCAGCTAGAAAATTAGACACCTGCTGTCTTAATTCTTGCAGCCCATTTACTGGTAAATAATGATTATTAGCGGCATTATTTTTTAATTCTTGAACAATAGATTGATGAATTGGAAAAGGAGATTGACCAAATCCAAAATGAGAAATCTCTTGACCGTTATTACGCAACTCTCTAACTTTCTCGTTAATTAATAAAGTTGCAGAAGGTGTTAATTCTGAAATATATTGATTTATTTTCATAAGTGAAAAATAAAAAAAAGAGACCTAATAGGTCTCTTTTTTTTATTAAAAGTTGTAAACTTTTTATGATGGATCTTCTGTATACATTGTGTAAGACACATTTCCATCTCCATCTGTAGTTTTAGTTAGCCATAATTGCCATCCAGCCTCTTGAGCATCAATAGCAAATGAAAAATTACCTCCTGCAGTTACAATATCAAAATTTATATCTACTGGATTAGAAAAAGTGTTAAAAGGCCATTCAATTACCCATAAGGCATAATTCCCATCAGCTAATATCCCACTAACAATTTCTACATTGGTAATTCCTGCACTAGAGTCTAATGTGTTTCCAGACCAACCCCAAGAAGATGTCATTTCATCTAGGTCTAAATCTAAATCTTGATTCCCTTCCCAAGTCATTTTTGCACTAAAAAACCCTTGTCTCATTACCCTAACAGAAGTATTTCCGGTTAAGCTAGTTGTATAGTTTCTAGCAGCAGCATTCACAACAATAAAATCTGAAAGACTTATATCATGAAAGTTATCAGAAGGATCAAAAGCTACTGGAATTACAAGAGTATTATCTCCAGTACTTGCAGAAGAAATAGTTGTTGCTCCACCATCTAAAGAGTATTCAATAGAAGAATAACTAGGTAAATCTTCAGAAAAACTAATAACTAAGTCATAACTTGTAGCATCATCTGAGACACCAATAATATCTCCTTGATTAACTAAGGAGGCTGTTAGCTCCTTAACAGGTAATACTGTTATTGCATCATCATCATCTACATTACAACCAATGAATGTAAAAACAGTGAGTAGTATAATATTAAGTTTGTATAAATGTTTCATATTTTTTATAATTGAGTTAAAGTATATCCAACTTGAGATCCTATTGGTGCTTTGAGCATAGTAAACGTAAATGATTCAGATTGAATTTTAGCACCAAGAAAAGTTTTTACTGTACCATCAGGGAAAGTAAAACTTACATCGTATTCAGTTGGGTAATTAGAGTAATATTCACCCATGTAGAGGCTGAAAAGCCCATCTTCACTGGATGGAAGTGTTACTGACTCTGTTGTTGTAACTCCAAGACTTGAGTCAAGAACAGTACCATTTAAATCTTGATCACCAGTAACTAAGAGCACATCTAAATCTATGCTAGAGTCACTCCAAGTAATAGTAATTTCTACTGGACCAGTAGAAGTTAGAACATCTGGATCAGAATCTATTACAGATATATTTCTTGTTAATTCTCCTGGAGCTAAGTAATAAGAGTCAGAACCTCCAAAATCTACATCTAAAATTTCAAATGTATATATTTCTGGAATGAATCCTTCTGTAACACCATCATCTGAAAAATCTATCTGAATTTCTACAGAATTTTCACCTGCAGGGATAGTAACCGTTTCAGGATATGAAACTGCTTCAGGAGACCCATCAGAAGAGGATACCCCTAAAGTTAATGTCATTGGAACATCTAGTGGATTAGAACCTGTTCCTATTGTAAATGTTATTGGCGTTGCCGAAGGATCAGTATCGTTTTCATAAACTACTAGATCTAAATTGGCATCTGTAAATCCTATGTTTACTTCACTTGTAGGAGTAAATATCCCCGGGTTTGTTACACTATCTACATCATCCTGACCACACGAAATTAAAAGTGTGATGGAGAATAATAATAGTGCTAAATATTTAATATTTTTCATATTCTATTAGTTTGTATTTTATAATTTAAATTTTAATCTAGCAAAAACTGTTCTACCATTAATTCCAAACTGAGATGTAACACGTGGATATATAAAGTTATTACCACTTGTTAAATTAGATGGACTAGCGTCTGGGAATACGTTAAATATATTGCTAGAACCAACAGTTAGCGTTAAATTTTCTGATACATCATATCCAAAAGACATGTCTGTTAAAACTTTAGCTCCAAATTCTGGATGTATAGCAACAGCTGTATCGTTAATAGTTGTACTAGGAGTTGTGTCTGGGTTAGTTACAGCTCCAAAAAATGAGTTTCTTAAAAAGAAATTCCATTTATCTCCTTGCAACATGTGTCCTAGATTTGCTTTGATTCTAGGTGTAGCTTTTTCTAAAAAATACGATTCTCTTTCTCCAAAATAAGTACCTGCTTGTGAGGCTAATACACTAGAGGAGTTAATTTCGTCTACTCTTTGTGTGAAAGCATAGGTTACAGCTAAATCACTTGAGAAAGTTAAATCTGAAATAGATGCTTTATGAGATATAACAACATCAAATCCTTTTGTCTCTGTATCAATTGCATTTGCAAAGAAACGAGCAGATTCTGCTCCAGTAACAATTCCGTCAGGTATATTAAAGTTACCTGTTAAAACAACTCTATCATCTATTCCTGTGAAGAATCCATCTACAGTTAAACTAAGATTAGCGTCTGGTATTTTTGCAGTAACACCAAAACTTGCACTAAATGATTCTTCTTGCTTTAGTTGAGGTATCCCTAGTGCTCCAGCAATTTGACTGTCATTTGAAAAAGTTCCAACTTCGTAAGGAACTCCAGATATAAAGTTTGTACTAATTGTATTAAAATTTAACTGAGCTAAAGAAGGAGCTCTAAAACCTGTACTTGCAGCTGCTCTTAAATTAACATTATCACTTAATTTAACAATACCAGCTAATTTCCAATTGAAAGTAGATCCAAAATCACTGTAGTTTTCATATCTAACTGCTCCAGAAAGGAATAGGTTTTTATTAACGTCTAATTCTAAATCTCCATAAAAAGCATAACTATTTCTAGTTGCATTCCTTTCGTTAGCTGGTCTAAAACCTGGAAAAACTTGTATACCACCAGCTCTAGATCTACCAAAGAAGTCTACTACTTGTGTATCAGCACTTCCATCCCAAATGTCTCCGTTAATATCATATGTTGCCCATGATTCTTCTTGTCCAGCAAAAATATCATACGCTTCCATTCTATATTCAGAACCAATCGCAACATTTAATCCAGACATTACATCGTCATAGAATTTTGTTAAATCTAAATTAGTTGTGTTTTGTGCGAAAGAAAATCCTCCAGCATATACTTCTAAAGGTGATGCTTGTTGTAAACTTGCGTTACTTGAATTTCCTATATTAAAATCAAAAGAATTTTTACCATAGGTATTACTAAAATCAATATCCCAGTCTCCTTGCTTTCCTTTGATTCCAACTG
The DNA here is from genome assembly GCA_015665265.1 of Flavobacterium sp. Lineage (GTDB taxonomy): Bacteria > Bacteroidota > Bacteroidia > Flavobacteriales > Flavobacteriaceae > Polaribacter. Next base: position 26,527 of record JADFAM010000036.1, on the reverse strand, counting down.
AAATAGATTCATCATTTACTATTGAATTTATCTCTGGAAGCATTCCTGCAGGATACAACCCTGTAAAAGCTCTTGATTGTGCTGGTCTTCTGTAAAAACCTGCGGCATTTCCTCTTCTGTGACTTATACCTCCAAATGCATAAAAGCTAAAATCATCGTTAAGTTGTAATTCCATGTTGGCCATAAATTTACCATTTCTTAATCTAGATTGACCAACTCTCATACTAAAATCTTGTCTTGTAAGACCTCTAGTTGCTAATTCATCTTCTGATGTATTGAAGTTTAATAACCCTCTTAACTCATCAATTGAAGAAGCTGCATTAATTTGACTCTTTAATGAAAAAGGGAAATGAGTAACTCCTTGAGCAAATGTTTGAATTTGAGATAAAGAATATTGAGTAATATCCGAACCATATCCACTATTTAAGCCTACCCATTCTACTGAATTACTTGCGTCAAAAATTTGACCAGTAAATCCTTCTGCACCAGCTCTGTATGATGGAGCTCTTGTAGACATAGATCCAGTAAAGTTGATAAAGCTACCTTTATCGTCTAAGGGAATTCCATAATTTACGTCAAATTGAAAGCTCTCACCGTCCATGCCACCGCTTTGGTTGTTTGTTTGGTCTCCCCAATTTGATCCTTGATTTACTTGAAATTCTAGACCTTCACTATTTTTTAATACTATATTAATAACACCAGCTATGGCATCACTACCATATTGTGCTGCTGCACCATCTTTTAAAATTTCTATTCTTTTAATAGAAAAAGCTGGGATAGCATTCATATCTGTTCCAACGCTACCTCTACCAACAGTACTGTTTACATTAACTAACGAAGTACTGTGTCTTCTTTTCCCATTTACTAGCACTAACACCTGATCTGGACCTAAACCTCTCAAGGCTGCAGGATCAATATGATCTGTTCCGTCTGATACTGTTTGTGAAGTAGACGTAAACGAAGGTGCAACATAATTTAAGATATCATTTACAGACACTTGAGGTCCTGAACTAATCAATTCCGTAATATCGATTACATCAACTGGAACTGGAGTATTAGCCACAGTTCTATTTTTATTTCTAGATCCTACTAATACAACTTCATCTAATGAAAGATTATCTTCCTCCAAAACAATTGTAACATAACTTGTGTCAGATATATATTTTTCAACAGTTTTGAATCCTAGAGAGGATACAGAAATTGTTGTTGGTAATTTCTGTACGTTCAACGAAAATTCTCCATTTTCATCGGTACTAGTACCATTTGTGGTTCCTTTTTCTACGACATTCATAAATGATAAAGCCTCCCCGCTTGAATCAGTTACTTTTCCTTTCACTGTTTGAGCACTGATTGAGACAGCACCAACAAATAAAAACACTACCGTAAAAAATTTTAAAAAGTTATTTTGTTTCATATAAGTGTTATTGATTGATAATAAACGCAAATGTTACCTTTTTTTTTGTTAAAAACAAAAAAACATACGCTTTAATGACTTATTTTAAACTACATTTTTTTTAAAATTGTAATTTAAAAACAAAAAAAGGCTTATATACACTACCTTTAACCAATTTTTAACAATGAAAAAAAATCGAATAGTGTAGTTTTGATTTCAATTTTTTAATAGTAAATAACCAATAATAAAATGGACGTAGACATTAGGTCAATTAACGAAAAAATAGAGCGTGAAAGTGCTTTTGTAGACATACTTACTGCAGAAATGAACAAAGTTATTGTAGGACAAAAAGACATGATAGAGCGATTGCTAATTGGATTATTAGGCAATGGACATATTTTACTTGAAGGAGTTCCTGGTTTAGCAAAAACATTAGCTATTAATTCCCTTTCTAAAGCTGTGCAGGGATCGTTTAGTAGAGTTCAATTTACACCTGATTTATTACCCGCTGACGTAGTAGGTACGATGATTTATAATATGAAAGAAAATGATTTTTCTATTAAGAAAGGTCCAATTTTTGCAAATTTTGTTCTTGCAGATGAAATAAATAGAGCCCCTGCAAAGGTGCAGTCTGCGCTGTTAGAAGCAATGCAAGAGAGACAAATAACAATTGGTGATACTACTTTTAATCTTGATCAACCCTTTTTAGTTATGGCAACTCAAAACCCAGTTGAGCAAGAAGGAACTTATCCCCTCCCTGAAGCTCAAGTAGATAGGTTTATGTTAAAAACTGTTATAGATTATCCTAAGTTATCTGATGAACAAACTATTATGAGACAAAATTTAAATGGTAATTTTACTGCCATTAACCCTGTGGTTTCAATTGATCAAATAATAAAGGCTAGAGAGGCTGCTAATGAAGTCTACATGGATGAAAAAATTGAAAAATATATACTTGATATTATTTTCGCCACCAGATATCCAGAACGTTACAATCTTTCTCAACTAAAACCGCTTATTAGTTTTGGAGCATCGCCTAGGGGGAGTATTAATCTTGCAAAAGCTGCTAAATGTTATGCTTTTATAAAAAGAAGAGGATATGTAATTCCTGAGGACGTTAGGGCTATTGTCTATGATGTATTGCGACATAGAATAGGAATAACCTATGAAGCAGAAGCAGAAAATATTTCATCGGTAGATATTATCAATTCAATCATTAATGAAATAGAAGTTCCTTAAAATTATACTTTTTTTATTGAAGCCATCAAAGGGCGTTTTTTGAAAAGATTACTTAAGCCATGGACACTAAGGAAATACTAAAAAAAGTACGGAAAATAGAAGTAAAGACAAGACGATTGTCTGATCATATTTTTGGAGGAGAATATCATTCTACTTTTAAGGGCAGAGGTATGACTTTTTCTGAAGTTAGAGCTTATCAATTTGGAGATGATGTTAGGGCAATAGATTGGAATGTTACTGCTCGATATAACGAACCCTTTATTAAAGTTTTTGAAGAGGAAAGAGAGCTTACAATGATGTTAATGGTAGATGTCTCTGGTTCTGAGAATTTCGGAACTTCAGAACAATTTAAAAAAGATACCATTACAGAAATTTCCGCTACACTAGCTTTTTCTGCTATTCAAAATAATGATAAAGTTGGATTGATTCTTTTTTCTGACCAGATAGAATTATTTATTCCTCCTAAAAAAGGCAAAAGTCATGTACTAAGAATTATTCGAGAATTAATAGAATTTACACCTGAGAGTAACAACACTGATATTGCCGAAGCTTTTAAATTTCTGTCTAATGTAATGAAGAAAAAGGCCATCGTTTTCATGTTATCTGATTTTATGGATAATGATTATGAAAGAACTCTAAAAATTGTAGGAAACAAACACGATATCACAGGTATTCGTGTGTATGACAAACATGACGAAGAGATCCCAAACCTTGGACTAGTTCCTATGATAGATTCGGAAACAAACACTGTACAACTTGTAAACACTGCTTCAAAAAAGATTAGAAACAATTATAAAACATCAGCAATTAAGATGTCTAACTATTTTAAAACAACTTTTAAGAAAAGCGGCTCAGGAACCATAGATACAAGAGTGGATGAAGACTATGTGAAAAAATTATTAGGATACTTTAAACACAAAGGAAAATAAAAACATGAGCACTAGAATTTTTTTATTTTTTTCACTGATTTCCTACCTGGCTTTTCCGCAGAAGGTTGTTGTTAAATCTGACACCACCAACATAAGAATTGGTGAACAGTTTATGTATCAAATCAACATAAACGATACTGCTAATGTAATTTTACCTAAAAAGATTGAAAATTTAAAAAACTTAGAAGTTGTAAATGATATTGAGATTGATACATTAAAGAATGTTTTAATCAAAAAATATGTAATGACTGGGTTTGATAGTGGTGCATTTTATATTCCATCTCAACAGATATTCATTAAGAATAGAGCTTATATTACAGATTCTATTTTGATTAATGTAGCCACCATTGCCATAGATACAACCAAACAAAAATTATTTCCAATCAAGGCTATTCAAAGTGAACCATTGGTCTACGATGACTTTAAACCTTATATTATCTGGGTAATTCTAATTTTAATCCTGATAGCTGTTCTTGTCTATTATTTTTTTTACAGAAAAAAACCAATTGCTGATCAAGAAGATCCTGTTGTTCAGATTCCTCCTTATGATGAGGCTATTGAGAAGCTTCAAAAGCTTGACAATAAATTGCTTTGGCAAAATAATCAGATCAAAAAATATTATAGTGAGCTCACCGAGATTATCAGAGATTTTATTGAAAAAGAACTAAAAATACCTGCACTAGAAATTACCACACAAGAACTAATTGAAGCGCTCTCTAATCTAGATAATTCTAAGACTTTACAAATTGATAAAGAAACTACAAGAAAATTAAATTCTCTTTTAAGTGAAGCTGATTTAGTGAAATTTGCGAAATCGACGCCGCTTTCTCACGAAATTGAGGATGACAGAAAAGATGCAGAAAATATTTTAAATGATTTAAAACCCGTAATATTAGAAGAAGCTGAGAATGATGAATTGGAATAACTTTGAATTTAACAACCCTGAGTTCTTATGGCTGCTAACGTTAATTCCGTTCATAGCCACCTGGTTTTTTCTTGTCAGAAAAAAAGAAACAGCCACACTAACCGTTTCTAGTCTAAAAGGGTTTAATAAAACATCTAGTTTTTTGCCTAAATTAAAACCTTTGTTACCCATCATTAGATTAATAGCTCTTACTCTTCTAATAATTGCACTAGCCAGACCAAGAAATGTTGCCGTAAGCACAAAAGTAAAAGCTAACAGAGGAATCGATATTGTAATGGCCATTGATGTATCTGCTAGTATGCTTGCAAGAGATTTGAAGCCTAACAGGTTAGAAGCTCTGAAAGTAGTAGCTACTAATTTTGTAAATAGAAGACCTAATGATCGTATAGGAATAGTTGTGTATGCTGGTGAAAGTTTTACTCAAACCCCTATTACAAGTGATAAGAGTATTACTAGAAGAACAATTTCTGAAATTAAATGGGGGCAACTAGAAGGAGGTACGGCCATAGGAATGGGGTTAGGCTCTGCAGTAAATAGGTTGAAAGAAAGTGAAGCCAAAAGTAAAGTTATTATTTTACTAACAGACGGGGTTAATAATTCTGGTTTTGTAGATCCGAAGACAGCTACTGAACTTGCAAAAGAATTAAACATAAAGGTTTATACTGTAGGAATTGGAACTAATGGTATGGCTGATTTCCCTTTTAGCAAAGATGCTAGAGGAAGATTACAGTTCCGAAAACAACAAGTAGAGATAGACGAAGAATTGTTGCAGTTTATAGCTAGTGAAACTCAAGGTCAATATTTTAGAGCCACAGACAATTCTGAGCTTCAAGAAATTTATGACGAAATTGATACGCTAGAAAAAACAAAAATTGAAGAGTTTAAATATTACAACTATCAAGAAAAATATAGGTATTTATTATTTTTCGCAGGAGGATTATTGTTGTTAGAATTTATATTAAAAAACACCCTTTTTAGAAGTTTTATATAATGTTATACAGACTAGAAGAACCAATATACTTTTACCTATTTGCTATAATTCCAGTAATTATTGTGATCTTTCTTTTAGTGTCTTTATGGAAAAAAAGCACTCAAAAGAAATTTGCGTCTTCAGGGCTATTATCTAAACTTGCGCCTAATATTTCTGTTTTTAAATCCATTCTTAAACTTTCATTCTTCTTGATAGGGATTTCATTCTTAATTCTAGCTTTGGTTAATCCTAAAATAGGGACTAAGCTGAAAACAGTAAAAAGAGAAGGTGTAGATGTTGTTTTTGCACTAGATGTGTCTAAGAGTATGTTAGCAGAAGACATTGCACCAAACAGACTAGAAAAATCAAAACAAATTATTTCTAAAATTATTGATAAATTAGGGAGTGATCGTGTAGGTATTATCATTTATGCTGGAAATGCATATCCACTTTTACCAATTACAACCGATCATGGTGCTGCTAAAATGTTTCTCCAGAGTGCAAATCCAGATTTAGTATCTAGCCAGGGGACAGCAATTAATGATGCGTTAGATTTAGCCAAAACATACTACAACAACGATGACCAAACAAATCGTTTTTTAATTATTATCTCTGATGGAGAAGATCATCAAGAAGAAACAAAACAAATCGCACAAAATATTTCTAATGATGGAATTAAAGTGTACACCATAGGAGTAGGAACTGAGAAAGGGGCTCCTATTCCTATGAAGATAAATGGTTCGTTAATAGGATATAAAAAATATAAGGGAGAAACTGTTTTAACAAAACGTAATCCGGTACTTTTAAAAGGTGTTGCTGATGCCGCTAATGGAGTTTATATTGATGGTAATTTAACTGACAAACCTGTAAAAGCAATTGAGGAAATTATTGGTAATGCACAAAAAACGGCATTTGAAACCAAACAATTCTCGGACTATAAAGATCAATTTCAATGGTTTTTAGGAATTGGTATATTATTTTTACTAATAGATGTTTTTTTCCTAGACAAGAAAACCAAATGGCTAAAAAAAGTAGATTTATTTAACGAAAAATTAAATTAACTAGATGAAGAAACTCATATCAATATCTGTATTTACTTTAATGATGCTGTCTTCTTTGGTTATGTATTCCCAAAAAGATTCTATTTCACTACAAAGAGAGGCTAGAAAGTTAGTTAGAGAGGGAAATAAACTCTACAACCAAAAAAAATATGCAGATGCCACTATTTCATACAAAAAAGCGCTAGAAAAAAATAGTTCCTACACAAAAGCAACCTACAACTTGGGAAATTCATTATTTCAAGAAAAGAATTTTAAAGAAGCTATTCCTCAATACAAAATTTTGACTGAGAACTCAGAAGATTCATTTGAGAAAGCTGAAGGTTATCATAATATTGGTAATGCTATGATGGAAGAAAAAAATTATCAAGGAGCAGTAGATGCCTATAAAAATTCTCTTCGTAAAAATCCAAATGATGATGAAACTAGATATAATCTAGCTGTTGCACAAAAGCTTCTTGAAAAAGAAAAAAATAAAGACAAAGACAAGAACAAAGACAAGAACAAAGACAAGAACAAGGACAAGAACAAGGACAAGAACAAGGACAAGGACAAGGATAAGGATAAGGACAAAAAAGAGGGAGACGATAAAGATAAAAAAGATCCAAAAAAAGAAAACGACAAAGACGAAGATCAGAAGAAAAAAAAGGATCAAAAAAACAATGAAAACAAAAAACAAAAACCTCAACAAGGCAAAATGTCTCCTGAACAAATTAAACAATTGTTAGAAAGTCTAAAAAACGAAGAAAAGAAAACACAAAAAAAATTAAACGCAAAAAAAGCTAAAGGTTCAAAAATTAAACAAGAAAAAGATTGGTAAATTTTATATTTGTCAATCGTTAGAAAGTAACATGAAGAAAATTTATTACATTTTCACCTTATGCATTCTTTTGAGCATGTCTATGTATGCTCAAACACCAGAGCTAGTTGCTTCTGTAAGCAAAAACAAACTAGGGCTCAACCAAAGAGTAAGAATTCAATTTACGGTCAATAAACAAGGAGCAGATAATTTTACTCCTCCAAACTTTAAAAATTTCCAAATTGTAAGTGGTCCAAGCCAATCTATTAGCCAGTCATGGATTAATGGAAAGCAAAGTTTTTCTCAATCGTATACTTACATTATAAAACCTCTCAAAAAAGGAGAATTTTTAATCCCTGCTGCTAGTATAAAACTAAATGAAAAAAGAATAAAATCTAAACCCATTAAAGTTATTGTTTTAGACCCTGTTGAAATTCCAAAAGATCCTAATGACCCTAATTATATAGCTCAACAAAATATTCATTTAGTAGCCGAAATATCCAAATCTAATCCATATGTAGGTGAAGGTATATATGTTGAGTATAGACTATATGTAAGCCAAAATATTAGTGTACGAGACTTTTCATATACAGAATCTCCCCAATACAATGGTTTTTGGAATCAGGATATTAAAATAAGAGGATTAACTACCAAAAACGGAACCTACAATGGGGAACAATACAGATATGTTGTTTTACAAAAAGCACTCTTAATACCAACAAAATCTGGAAAACTTACTATCGATCCAATAAAAATGGATATTGTTATTGGTGTACCAACCGGTAGAGGCGATTTTTTTGGAAATCCAATTGTTAGAAATATTACCAGGAGTTTTGCATCGGCAAAAAAATATGTACGGTCTAAAGAACTTCCATTAATTAATAAACCAGAAAGTTTTAATGGTGCAGTAGGAGATTTTAATTTTATTGTTACTTCTAGTAAAGATATTTTGAAATCTAATGAGACGGCAACTATTTCAATGAAGGTAACAGGAAAAGGAAATTTAAAATTATTTGAGTTGCCTGAAATAAAAACCCCTTCTGAGTTAGAGGTATTTACTCCTGAACAAAAAGAAAAAATAAAAATAAGCTCAAGAGGAATTAGAGGTTCCATAACAAAGAATTATACTGTTGTTCCTCAATACAAAGGGAAATATAAAATTCCTAGTACTGAATTTTCTTATTTTGATCTTACTGAAAAAAAATATGTGACTTTAAAATCAGAGGATTTATTTTTAGATGTTTTGGAAGGTAAAGAATTAGTTACAGATTCCGACACCTCCATAAATTCAAAAAAAGACATTGTAGTTACTGGCTCAAATTTTAGATACATACAAACCAACAGTTTATTTAGTCCTATTTACAAGTCAAATTTCTACACATCTGACTTTTATTATTACTTCTTAATACTTCCTTTACTTTTTATCCCTCTTGGAATTATAATTGGGAAAAGAAATAAAGCAAGGAATAATGATGTTTTAGGGAATAAGTTGCGTAAGGCTGACCGATTGGCAAAAAAATATTTGTCTGAAGCAAAAAAACAATTAGGAACTAAAGAGGCTTTTTATGTTGCGCTGGAAAAAGCACTTCATAATTATTTAAAAGCCAAGCTTAGTATTGAAACTTCTGATATTAGCAAGGAAAAAATTACTGAACTATTAAAAAATAAATTGATTAACAACAATGACATAAACTCATTTATTCAAGTTTTTAATAGTTGTGATATGGCAAGATACTCTCCTGTATCAGATGTTGAAATGAAGGGTGATTATGAAAAAGCAAAGTTAGTAATTACACAAATAGACAAGCAATTGTAAAATGAAAAAAATACTTATTTTACTAGTTTTCATAGCTCAGAATCTGTTTTCACAAACAGCAGAAGAATTATTTAGTAAAGGAAACGAGGAATACAAATTAGAACACTATTCTGAAGCAATCATACACTATCAAAAAATAGAAGATCTTGGTCTTTCTTCCTCTGAATTATATTATAATTTAGGAAATTGTTATTACAAACTAAATCAAGTAGCTGCTTCTATTTTTAATTATGAAAAGGCATTGCTTCTAGATCCTTTAAATGAAGACGCTCAAACAAACTTAATCTTTGCTAAAAGACTTACTGTAGATAATATTGAAGAAATTCCGTTAACAATTTTCCAGAAGCTAGATGCAACCATTATTAAAAAATTATCATTTAACGAATGGGCTTTCTCTGCTGTTATCTTTTCTATACTTGGATCGTTATTTTTTCTGCTTTTTTACTTTTCATTCACTCCATCCAAAAAAAGATTATTTTTTATTACTAGTATAATTAGTTTTCTTTTATTACTAGTAACCTCCTTTTTTACAGTAAAAGAATATTCTTATGTAAATTCAACAGTGGAGGCCATTATATTTAGTGAAAAAAGCGAGGTTAAAAATGCTCCTACTATGAATAGTGATAAAATTTTCACGCTTCATGAGGGCACAAAAGTACTAGTCTTAGATAGCGTAGATAATTGGAAAAAAATTAGAATTGCTGATGGAAAAATTGGTTGGATTAGTGCCGAAGAAATAAAAATTATTCACAAATTTTAAAATAAACTTAAAAAAACTACACCCAACTTTGTACCTTTGTTTTTTAATTTTAATATGAGTAAAGCTATTATAACTTTCTTCTTCTCTATAATAATTCTGGCTTCAATAGTTTCGCCAACATTTATCAATTTGCATGAGTTCAATGTAGAAATAACTGAAATAGTTGACTATGGAGAAGAAGAAGAAAATAAAGGAAACGAATCTCTGAAAGATTTAGAAGTTAAAATATACTTCATAGACGATAAAGGCGGATCAGTTTTAGATCTTGAGAAAAATAAAAGAATCCGTTTCCTTTCAAGAAACTATACTTTTAGTTTAACAGAACTGAATAGTCCACCTCCTGAAAAATTTCTTATATAATAAAAGGCGTAGCCTTTTTACCAACTCTTTATATGGTTTATTTTTATAAAAATAGAACCATCTTTAAATTTATTATTCGATTAACACTAAACAAACTATAATGAAAGCTCTTACAAAAGAAACACAAGCAGCCATTTCTCCTGATAATGCCATTAACATATTAAAAGAAGGAAATCAACGGTTTCAAACAAATAAAGAAATAGATAGAAATTTATTGGCTCAGGTATCAGATACAAGTACAGGTCAATATCCTTTTGCTACAATATTACACTGTGTAGATTCTAGAGTTTCTGCAGAATTAGTATTTGACCAAGGGATTGGAGATGTCTTTAGTATTAGAATTGCTGGAAACTTTGTAAATGAAGATATTCTAGGAAGCATGGAATTTACGTGTAAACTTGCTGGAACTAAAGTAATTGTTGTCTTAGGGCACACAGCTTGCGGAGCTGTAAAAGGAGCTTGTGATGACGCTAAACTTGGTAATTTAACAACTTTACTCAATAAATTAAAACCTGCTGTTGAAGCAGTATCAGAGCCTATTGATACAAGTAAAAGAAATTCTGGAAACATTGAATTTGTTAATAATGTGGCAGAAAAAAATGTCTACATGACCATAGCTAATATTAGAGAGCAAAGCCCTGTTTTAGAAGAAATGGAAAAACAAGGAGAAATTAAAATTGTTGGTGCCATGTATGATATTAAAGATGGTTCAGTAACATTTTATGAATAAAAACTCCATGAAAAAACTCAGTATAATTCTAGCATTCTTAGCTGTTCCTTTTTTAGGATTTAGTCAAGAAAACGGTCCCGGTAATTGGCTTGTTTATATTGGAAGCAAGCAGCTAAACTCCAAATGGAACCTTCACCACGAAATTCAGTATAGAAATTACAATACTATTGGTAATTTAGAACAGTTATTACTAAGAACTGGTCTGGGTTATAAAGTAGGTGAAAAAAGTAATTTACTTCTTGGTTACGGATACATAAACTCTGAAAACTATACTGGAAACGAAGACGATAAATTTACTGTGGAAGAACATCGGATTTTTCAGCAATTTATCACAAAACACACTATTGGAAAACTTAGTTTACAACATCGTTATCGCTTTGAGCAGCGTTTTGTAGCCAGTGATTTTAAAACTCGTTTTCGTTATTTCTTGGGACTAAATATTCCTTTTAAAGACTCTAAATATTATCTATCCGCTTACAATGAAATCTTCCTAAATGGATCCTCCAATGTATACGATAGAAATAGAGTTTATGGAGGTTTAGGGTATAAGGTTTCTTCAGGAATAAAACTAGAAGTTGGATATATGAATCAAATTTTTGAAACCTCTAGTAGAGATCAAATTAATCTCATCACATTTATAAACTTTTAATAATAAATTATGAAAAATCTATTTTCAAATGTTCGTGGCGATCTTTTTGGTGGTATAACCGCTGGTATCGTTGCACTTCCATTAGCTCTTGCTTTTGGTGTATCTTCTGGACTAGGTCCAGATGCTGGATTATATGGAGCTATATTTATTAGTTTCTTTGCAGCTCTTTTTGGCGGAACACCAACACAAATCTCTGGTCCAACAGCACCAATGACAGCTGTAAGCATGGTCGTAATTGCAGGTATTATTGCAGCAAATAATGGTGATGTAGAGAAAGCATTGCCTATTATTTTAACTGTTTTCTTACTGTCTGGTCTTATGCAAATTGGTTTAGGAGCAGCTGGTTTGGGAAAATATATTAGATATATCCCTTATCCGGTGGTCTCTGGATTTATGACTGCAATTGGAGTTATTATATTAGTTACTCAAATTTTACCTTCTATAGGATATAATGCTAAAGAAGATGTTGAATTTGTGAAGCAATTTGAAACGCAAGTTGAAGAAGTAGTTTTAAATAGATATCTTAAAGACACTAAAAACAACAATGATACAAAAACTCTTACATTAGGAGATTTTAAAAATGCTGTATCAAAAGGTGAAAGTATTATAGAGGCTGATATTATTAAAGAAAGTAAAAATCTTGCCTCTAAAGAAGCTTCGGGGGTATTAGGTACAATAAAAGTACTTCCAAGAGCTTTGAAATTTATCAATTGGTTAGAATTAATTTTAGCCCTGGGAACCATTTTTATAATATATGGGTTTAAAAGAATTACAACTGCTGTTCCAAGTACTTTAGTTGCATTAGTGGTAATGACCGGTATATCTGTAGGTTTTGGTCTTAATTACAGGCCAATTGAAGAAATTCCAACAGGATTTCCTATTCCAAATTTGGGGATTTTCACAGAGTTTAGTCTCTCCAGTCTAACCCCGTATATATTTACAGCATTAACTTTGGCACTGCTAGGAGCAATTGATTCATTGTTAACTTCTGTAGTTGCGGATAATATGACGAAGACAAAGCACAAGCCTAACAAAGAATTAGTAGGGCAAGGAATTGGTAACAGTATTGCAGCAGTGTTTGGAGGAATTCCAGGTGCAGGTGCTACTATACGTACTGTTGTAAATATTAATTCTGGAGGAAAAACAAAACTATCAGGTATGATTGCAGGCTTAATGTTGTTAGTTATATTGTTAGGTTTAGGGCCTATTGCTTCGAAGATTCCAGCTGCTGTCTTAGCAGGAATTTTAGTAACTGTGGGAATTGGTGTTATGGACTATAAAGGATTGAAGGCAATTCCTAATTTACCAAGAGATATTAAAGTTGTGGGTGTCAAATTAAGCTCAGAAGTTATTATCATGATTGTAGTATTATTACTTTCTACCTTCTGGAACTTAGTATATGCGGTGGGTATTGGATTGGTGATTGCTTCTTTAATGTTTATGAAGAAAATTGGAGATTTAACAGCGCAACAATCTAAAGTAACTTCTTTAAAAGAAGAATCTTGGGCTGATGAAATTGGAATCACAAAAAAATTACGTGATGAAATTTTCATCAAGCATATTAAAGGCCCATTATTTTTTGGTTATACAAGTGATTTTCAACAACTTGCAAAACAGATTCCAAATACAGCAGCTACCATTGTCATCCGTATGGATAGAATGCAATATATAGATCAATCTGGGTTATATGCACTAGAAGACAGTATTATAGACTTAAAAAAGGCAAATAAAAATGTCTTATTTGTTGATCTTCAAAAGCAACCAAGATATATGTTAGAACGTGTAAATATGATCCCTAAATTAATTTCTGAAGAGTATGTGTTTGAGAACTTTAAAAGCTGCTTACAATGGGTAAAAGACCATAAAGACTCCTAAGTAATTATCGGAACTATCTTTTTTAATTTATAAATTTAAGAGATACTTTTTAAACGCTATAACTTATTACTTTGAGGTAAGTTGTGGCGTTTATTTTTGTTGAAAATCCTCTTTCTTTTCATCAATCTCTTCAATAATTTGAGGAAATATCGTAGGAACAATTTCTTTTACAGGTGCATACAAAACAGAAGTATCTAAGGTCTCTTTTTCTATAAAAGGGATGGTGCTATTTACTCGAGCAATAAAGACAAAAACTACACTTAAAATTACGCCACTTTTTAAAAGAGCAAAGATCCCTCCAAATATTTTATTAATAAGTCCAAGAGCTGCAAAATTTGCCATTTTTGTTAAGACTTTTCCTAAAGAGGAAACTGCTATTACAATGATTATAAACGTAACTGCAAATGCTGTTAAAGCGATGTAATTCTCGCTCCAATCTACATATTTTTTTAAAATATTTGCAGCAAAGTAAGAAAAATGAATTGCTCCGTAAACCCCTCCAATTAAAGCTATTAAAGAAGCTATCTCAACAAAAAACCCTTTTATAAAGCCTCTTACAAAAGCAATAATTAGAATAACCGCTATCACTATATCGAAGATGTTCATAATTCTTATCGTTTTCCCAAATATAAGTAACTCATTGATAATCTTTGATACTTTCTTGTTTGTATCTTTACAAATATGTATGCTTTGGTAGATTGTAATAATTTTTATGCTTCCTGTGAGCGGGTATTTAACCCTAGCTTACAAAAAAAACCTGTTGTCATATTAAGTAATAATGATGGTTGTGTAATTGCTAGAAGTGATGAAGCTAAGGCGTTAAATTTACCAATGGGTGCTCCTATTTTTAAATGGAAAAACTTCTGCAAGCATCATAACATTACCATTTTATCTTCTAATTATCCGTTATATGGTGATATGAGCACCAGAGTTATGACAATTCTAGAACAGTTTACGCCAACTGTTGAAGTATACAGTATCGATGAAGCGTTTATTGATCTTACAGGGTTTGATCAATATAATTTTAATGAATACGGCAAGAGCATTCGACAGCGAATTTTAAAATGGACTGGAATACCAACTTGTGTTGGAATTGCTCCAACTAAAGCGCTCTGTAAAGTTGCCAACAAGATTGCAAGAAAATTCCCAAAAGAAACTGGTGGGGTTTATGTGATTGATTCTGAAGAAAAACGCTTAAAGGCCTTAAAATGGACCGCTGTAAAAAATATATGGGGAATTGGCCATCGTCTAGAAAAAAGATTGCTCTTAAAAGGGTGTAAAACAGCTTTTGATTTTACACAATTATCCGATGATTGGGTTCGTAGTAATTTCTCTATTACAGAATGGCGGTTAAAAAAAGATTTAGAAGGAATTCCAACTATTGGATTTGAAATAAAAGAAATAAAACGATCTATTGCTACCACTAGAAGTTTTGAACAGAGTTATTCAGATATTGAAAATATTACAGAAAGGATTTCTACTTTTGCAGCACAATGCGCATCCAAATTAAGAGCACAAAAATCTAGTTGTCATATGATTATCGTGATGCTAAGGAGTGATCGTCACAAAAAAAAAGCAGAACAACATAGTGCGTCAAAAACTGTTGTTTTTTCATACCCTACAGATTCTACCCTTACCATTACAAAAGCTGCTGTAGAGGCAATAAAAACAATTTTTAAAAAAGGAATCAATTATAAAAAAGCAGGAGTTATTGTTACGGGTCTTGTTGCTACTAACAACCACCAGTTAAACTTATTTCTGCATGAAAATCCGAAACACAAACCATTAATGTCTGCCATAGATCATCTAAATAAAAAATTTAACCCAGCCACAATTAAATTAGCAAATCAAGATTTACAACGAACTTGGAAGATGAAACAAGAACATTTATCTCCAAAGTATACCACAAAAATAAACGATATTATTACCATAAAATAAATGATAAAAAAACTTCAATTTTTTACCCCAAAAACATCCAATAGCAATGGTGCTATTTTTATTGATACTGGGATATCTGCTGGTTTTCCATCTCCTGCAGACGATTTTAAGGAAACAAGAATTTCTCTTGATGAAGAACTAATTACAAACAAAGAAGCTACTTTTTTTGCTAAAGTAAATGGACAATCTATGATTGGAGCTGGCTTAGACGATAATGATTTATTGGTTATTGACAGGAGCCTCGAGCCTGAAAATAACAAAATAGCTATCTGTTTTTTGGATGGTGAATTTACTGTAAAACGATTAAAAGTAAAGAATGGCGAGGTGTGGCTGCAACCAGAAAATCCTAATTACCCAATAATTAAAATCACTGAAGAGAATGATTTTGTAATTTGGGGAATAGTTACAAGTGTTATTAAAAAAGTTTAACTGATGTGTTTGTGTGTTAGGCACACACTCTTACAACCAAAAAATTGAAGGAGTTGATAAAGAGCCCTAGTTTAAATTACGTTGTTCAATAAAAAATCGCTTCATTAAATGACTGCATTCATCTTCTAAAATACCACTAACTACCTTTGTTTTTGGGTGAAGTGTTGTTTGTAAATTAACAAAACCCCTTTGAGGCTCAGAAGCACCGTAAACAATCTTTCCAATTTGAGTCCAATAACTTGCTCCAGCACACATTTGACAGGGCTCTAAGGTTACATAAAGTATACAGTCTTTTAGGTATTTGCCTCCTAGAAAATCAGCTGCTGCAGTAAATGCCTGCATTTCTGCATGTGCAGTTACGTCGTTTAGTGTTTCGGTAAGATTGTGTGCTCTAGCAATAATTTTATCATTCATTACAATTACAGCCCCAACAGGCACCTCTTTTTTATTAAACGCTAACTCTGCTTCCTGTAGTGCTTTTTTCATAAAATAAGTATCATCAAAAGGCTGTATCATTTATATAAAATATTTATTCAATATTACAAATATCTTTTGAGTTGTAAAATTGTATTTTTGTAGTATGATGAATGCTTTACTTGACGCCATACAATTCCCCTCAGATCTGAGAAAATTAACTCCAGATCAATTGCCAAAATTGGCAAAAGAATTGCGTGAATTTATCATAGATATCGTTGCTACTAAACAAGGACATTTAGGAGCAAGTTTAGGCGTAGTAGAATTAACCATTGCGCTGCATTATTTGTTTGATACACCCAATGATTTATTAATTTGGGATGTAGGCCATCAAGCGTACGGGCATAAAATTTTAACAGGTAGGAAAGAAATTTTTGATACAAACAGACAGCTTCATGGAATTTCAGGATTTCCCAACATCACTGAAAGTATATATGATGCTTTTGGTGTTGGCCATTCTTCTACCTCTATCTCTGCTGCTCTAGGAATGGCGATAGCTTCTTCTTTAAAAGGAGACTCAAAAAAACATCATATTGCTGTCATTGGTGATGCTTCTATTGCTAGCGGAATGGCTTTTGAAGCTCTAAACCATGCTGGTGTAAGCGATGCTAATTTGCTAATTATTTTAAATGATAATGCCATTGGCATCGATCCTTCGGTAGGTGCCTTAAAGGAGTATCTAACAAAGGTAAAAACAGATAAATCATTAGCAAAAAACAATATTATCCGAGCACTCAACTTTGATTATTCTGGACCTATTGATGGCCATGATTTAGATGGGTTACTTAAAGAATTGAGCCGTTTAAAAAATAAAAAAGGTCCCAAATTCTTGCATATCAATACCATCAAAGGGAAAGGATTAGATCTAGCAGAAAAAGATCAAGTAAAATATCATGCTCCAGGAAAATTTGATGCTAAAACAGGGGAGTTAGTTCCTAAAAGTACCGAGGTTACTCCTCCAAAATATCAAGATGTTTTTGGAAAAACCATTGTTGAATTGGCAGCACAAAATGAAAAAATTATTGGAATCACTCCTGCTATGCTTACTGGAAGTTCTTTAAAATTAATGTTAGAAAAGTTTCCTAAGCGTACTTTTGATGTTGGCATTGCCGAACAACATGCAGTTACACTTGCAGCAGGGATGGCTACCCAAGGAATGATGCCTTTTTGTGCCATTTATTCTACATTTATTCAGCGAGGGTATGATCAAATAATACACGATGTGGCCTTGCAAAATTTACCAGTTATTTTTTGTTTAGATAGAGCTGGATTGGTTGGTGAAGATGGAGCAACTCATCATGGAGTTTTTGATCTGGCCTACATGAGAGCAATTCCTAATATGGTTGTTTTTGCACCAAGAAATGAAGTAGAACTTAGAAATATTTTATATACCGCTCAATTAGGGCTTCCTGCTCCAATAGCTATTCGTTATCCAAGAGGAAGAGGTCTGATGATCAATTGGGAAGGTCCTTTTGAAGCTATTGAAATAGGAACAGGAGTTTGTTTGCAAGAAGGTAAAGATATTGCCGTGCTCTCTATTGGAACTACTGCAAAAAATAGTACCAAAGCGCTAGAAGATTTTCCCACTGTTGCTCATTATGACCTTCGATTTGCAAAACCTCTAGATGAAAAATTACTTCATAAAATATGTGCTAACTTTCATCATATCATTACCATTGAAGACGGTGTAAAAAAAGGTGGAGTTGGCTCAGCTATTCTAGAGTTTATAGCCAAACATAACTATAAAAACTCCGTAACTATTTTAGGGATAAATGACAATTTTATTGAACACGGAACAATAGATGAATTACAAAAAATAAATGGAATAGATACTAACTCTATAAAAAACATTCTTTTAAACTTAAAAAAGGTATTTTAATAGTACCTTTTTTAAGTTACCCAATTAGTTTTTACATTGGAAAATATTGGTTTTTCTTTTTATTTAACTTCAGCTTAACGTATTTCTGTTTTCCATTTTCTGTAAAAGACAGGACAGCATTGTTCTTCTCTAAAGAAAATGGAATCTTTTCATCTTCACTTTTATCTACTGAAACAGAATTGTCAGAAATATTTGGAATTATATTTTCACTTGTTTTAATAAAACCTTGATATTTACTATCTCCTTGAGATTTTAATTTGCAATATTTTTCTCTAAAATAAAGACCTTGCATCTGAAAATCACTATTCATAGAGTTTTTATCTAAAAGCAGAAAAATATTATATCCTGAGCCCCCACCTTTTAACCCAGAAACCCATTCTTGATAATGGAATTCTTTGACTGTTAGAGAACTATTTTTTTCTAATCTAAACTGATTGCTACATCCCAATAAACATACTAGTAAAAATAATCTAAAAATATGTCTTTGATTTATCAAACTATAGCTTTAGTTTTTAATAAACTTAGAGGTTTCTCTTTTACCATCAATATTCAGATCGATTAGATAAACACCTGTTTTTAATTCTTCTACATTAATTTTTCTATTAGCTACCGTTCCTCTTTGTAGGATTTTACCATTAATATCTGAAATCCTATAAGTTATTTCACTTTCAAAATTAATAGTATTGCCTTGAAGGTTTAACTCAAATTTTGTTGGGTTTGGGTATAAGTTAATACTATTTTCTATTAAATATGAATTAGAAGAAAGCGTCTGCTGGACTGATGTCTCAAACATACCGTTCCCATGGGTTCCAACTAACAAGACATTGTCTGTTGTTCTCAAAGCTAATCCACTAACCACTGCTAGTCCAATTTTATCTGATCCTTCTATTTCCCAATCATTATTTAGCGGATCATCTGAAGCATATAAACCTCTTGCTGTTCCAACCATGTAAATTGTTTCATTTTCAAACGCTACTATCGCTGCAGATCGAATTGAATGGGCATCTAAATTTCTTTCAACAAGTGTCCATGTAGGAGTATTTGAAGTTGCGTCAGTTGTAATAAATATATTATTAATCCCGTAATTTGAATACACTGCCAAAACAATATCTGGATTTGTTGGGTGAATAGCAAGGCCACTAACTATTGTACCATCAGTTATTGATGCCTCGCTTGGCGTAATATTAGTTGCATTAGACACATCTGTTGAATTTTGTGGATCATTTAGTCTAAAAATTCCACCGCTTTCTCCTCCAATCAACATATAACTCGTGGCTGTATCATAATCTCCTCTTGTAGTTGCATATGATCTTATATCTTCCTCTGAGGGCAGAGTCCCTAAATCATCCCAGGAAGAAGATGTGATATTTTCAGCATCTGCTGTTTTATATACCCTATTACCCCCTGCATAATATAATGCGTTAGTATTGTCTGGATCTAAATAAAAATATGTTACAAACTGACTTACAGATCCATTTGGATCAATGGATCTAAAGCTAGGGTAATTAGTTCTCATATTTCCGTTTTGAGAACCATAGTAGAATTGGAAATCACCGTCACGCTGAGTAATTCCAACGGCAACCCCATCTCCTGAGTAAAAACTACTCATCTGAGTATTGTCTTCAAGTCCAAGATCAGTTCCTCCAATCTTAGTTCCATTGTCTTGAGCACCCCCAATTACTGCGTTTGATCCATCTTCGGAGTCTAAGGCTACGTGATAAAACTGATATGTGATATAATTATTATTTAAGTTTTCCCAGGCAACTGAAAACTTATCAACATCTAAACTCTTATGAACTCCTCCATCGGTTCCTGAAAAAAGAACATCTTCATTGTTAGGGTCAAAAACTAATGCATGTATGTCTGGATGATGTTGAACACCACCAATACTGTACAATCCATAACTTGTATTACTTGCATAACCTCCAATTCTAGAAAAGGATGAATCATTTACAATATCTTCTATTTTGTATATATTTGTCCCCCCTATAACTACAAAATTTTCATCTCTAGGGTTCACAGAAACTACCAAATCATATCCTCCCTGAACTGCGAATGGATCGTTTCCTGATGAATCACCACCCGGTTCATCTGGTAGTTTAGAGGAATAATCTGTCCATGTATCTGTATCTGAATTGTACTGCCAAAGATCTGCTTCAATATTTCCAGAATCACCGTTTGTAAAAAGGGCATAAATAATATTATTGTTAGAAGGTGCTGTTCCTAAAACAGTTCTTACTGTTGAATTGAAACTTGATGGTGAACCATTTTGAGCTATTCGAGACCAAGAACCATTTCCTGTTTGTGAGGTCCATACTCCGTTTTCAGAGGATGTCCCTTCTATTGCTGCATATACAACACCTGCATTATTTATAACTACGTCTGTCCAACCTGTTCCGTTTGAAGGTTCTTCAATTTCAATCACAAGATTAGATCCATCATATCTAGAAATTTTTCCTGTTGCAGCAATCATTAAATCTCCATTAATAGGACTAACCTCTAATGCCATAATATAGTCTAAATAACTGTCAAATGATTCATAAATAGAGTTAGTCTCTGAAATTTGTGACCAATTTATACCGTTATCTATTGATTTCCATATTCCAGAACCTCGATATGCGGCACCTAGACTTGCACTATTTCCTCGCCACTCTCCAGTACCATAATACCATATATTTTGAAAACCGGGTCTAGGATCTTGCGCTATTGCAGTTACATTATGAATCTCATCATTGGAGGATACTTTTGTCCAGCTTTCTCCACCATTAGTTGTTCTGAAAACACCTCCACTAACTCCTCCTGCAATTATAGTATTACTTGTATTGTCTGACTTATCTATTACCAAAGCTCTTGTTCTACCTCCTAAATTTGATGGTCCTCTTTGGGTATATAGATTTGATGTTATTCTTTGGCTTGATGATTTTTGCTTTGCTAAATTTGCATTTTCAAATTCTTTTTGTTTCTCCTCGAGTGGTATTTCACCTGTAATAGGGTTTTTCTGCATATTAAACTCATATAATGCTCTTTCCTCAGAAAATAATTGTCTTTCTTCTAAAGTTTTCTTTGTCCTTTTTTCTGGTAGATCTGTTACTTTATTGATAAACTCTTTTTTGTGTGAAAGTTGGTTGTTAACTATTATAATTCCTATAGTCAAAAGGAAAATTAGAGTAAATTTTTGATTGGTATTCATGAGGTTTAATTTTAATGTTGTCAAATATACAACATATAGTCAAATTAATTTATTACATAATACTTCCTTGTATCTTTTTATGAATTTTTATAGCGTAACTATCTGACATTCTTGAAACATACGTGCAAATAGACATGATTCTTTCATACTTAGATTCAGAACTTATCATAAATTCTTTTGGAAGCAAATTAAGTAGTAGGGCATCATAATTAGATAAGGTTCCTGTTTGATGATTGTTTATGGCAGTTACGAAAATGTCTAATAAATCGGCTATAATTTTATACCCAGCCACTTCTTTTTCTACTACTTCTTGACTCTTGTATATTTTTGAAACACTAATATTTATAATGTCATTAATTTGCGCTTCATAGGCACATTTATCTAATAATGATGAAGAAAAAGATCCTTTTAAAATAGCGGATTCGTTCGCTAAAAAAATATCAACGGCTTCATTAATTAAGGTATTAATAGCTAATGCTCTTAAATAGCTAACTCTATCTTTTTTAAATTGTAATGAATGGTATTTTTTTATATCGATGGTGTTTTTTACTAATTTGATTAAATACTCTAATGCAAATTCTTCTTCTATTAAGCCCAAATTAATTCCATCCTCAAAATCTATAATAGTATAGCAGATATCATCTGCGGCCTCTACTAAAAAAGTTAATGGATGCCTATGATAACTAATATCATCTGTTTTAGATTTTTTAAGTAACCCTAAATCTTCAACTATATCTAAAAAGGACTCTTTTTCTGACTGAAAACATCCATACTTTTTGTCTGCTATATGACTTGAAGGTTTTTTTGGTAACGATTCTTTTGGATATTTAATAAATGCTCCAAGTGTGGCATAAGACAGACGCAATCCTCCGTAGATCCCTTCTCTATTTTCAGTTAAAATTTTAAGCCCATTTGCATTCCCTTCAAAATCTACTAAATCTTGATACTCCTTTTGTGTTAACTCTTTTTTATGTTGGATTCCTTTACCTGTCTTAAAATATTCTCCTATTGCCTTTTCTCCAGAATGCCCAAAAGGAGGGTTTCCAATATCGTGCATCACAGATGCTGCAGCAACAATGGCTCCAAAATCATTGAAGGTATACCCTAGTTTTATTAAATTTGGATATTTTTCTAGTAAGACTTTTCCAACTCTTCTCCCTAAAGTTCTTCCAACTACAG
The DNA here is from genome assembly GCA_015665265.1 of Flavobacterium sp. Lineage (GTDB taxonomy): Bacteria > Bacteroidota > Bacteroidia > Flavobacteriales > Flavobacteriaceae > Polaribacter. The sequence continues at coordinate 3,935 of JADFAM010000036.1, read as the reverse complement.
ATACTTCTAGGCTGTGGGTAAGTCTAGTGTGAACAAAATCTGTTTCTGAAAGTGGAATTACCTGAGTTTTATCTTGTAAACTTCTGAATGCTTCTGAGAATATGATTCTATCAAAATCTACTTCAAAACCCAAACGTGTTTCATCTTGTTTGGCTCTTGGACGTTTTTGAATGTCTCCAAACCGTTTTAAAGAAAGTAATTGTTCCCAATTCATCATAATTATTGTGATTTTTATATATATAAAAAAAAGAATCTCAACTAGATTGAGATTCTTTTTTAAACCTGTAATATTAACTAGTTTCTAAGAACCACACATTAAGCAATCATCATCTGGTCCTCCATTTTTTGAAGATTCTACCATTGCTTTGAATTCTTCTGGTGTCATTGGAGCATCTTGCTCTTGAGTTGTTTCTTTCTTTTCTTTAGAAAGCGTAAACTGAATTGCATTAACCGCAGATTTTGTTCTTAAATAATACATTCCTGTTTTCAATCCAGATTTCCATGCGTAGAAATGCATTGATGTTAATTTTGCAAAATCTGCATCTTGCATAAATAAGTTTAAGGATTGCGACTGATCTATAAAATATCCTCTATGACGAGCCATATCAATAATATCTTTCATGCTCATTTCCCAAACAGTCTTGTATAATTCTTTTAATTCTTGTGGAATTTTGTCTATATGTTGGATAGATCCGTTTGCTCGCATGATCTCTTCTTTCATATTATTATCCCATAATTCCATCTCTACCAAGTCTTCTAAAAGGTGCTTATTTACTACAATAAATTCACCTGAGAGAACACGTCTGGTATAAATATTAGAAGTATATGGTTCAAAAGCTTCATTATTGCCTAGAATCTGAGAAGTAGATGCTGTTGGCATTGGAGCTACTAACAACGAGTTTCTAACTCCATGTTTAATTACATTTTTACGTAATTTTTTCCAGTCCCAATTTCCACTTAGATCTTCATCATTAATTCCCCACATGTTGTATTGGAATTCTCCCTCAGACATTGGAGATCCCTTAAATGTTGAATAAGGTTCTTTGGCTTTAGCAATCTCCATAGAAGATTGAACAGAGGCAAAGTATAAGGTCTCAAAAATCTCTTGATTTAATTTTTTTGCAGCTTCAGATGTAAATGGCAGGCGTAGCATAATAAATGTATCTGCAAGACCCTGAACACCTAGCCCAACTGGCCTGTGTCTAAAGTTAGAGTTTTCTGCTTCTTTTACTGGATAGTAGTTTCTGTCAATAACCGTATCTAAGTTTCTGATTACTTTCTTAGTTACATCATATAATTTTTTATGATTGAAATATTTTTCTCCTGCCTCGTTTTGACTGACGAACATCGGTAAAGCTATAGAAGCTAAATTACACACAGCTACTTCATCATTAGCTGTATATTCCATTATTTCTGTACACAAGTTAGAAGATCTAATGGTTCCTAAATTCTTGTGATTTGATTTTCTGTTGACTGCATCTTTATAAAGCATGTAAGGAGTTCCCGTTTCAATTTGAGATTCTAAAATTTTCTCCCAAAGCTCCCTTGCCTTAATAGTTTTTCTCCCTTTCCCTACTTTTTCATAGCCTTCATATAACTTTTCAAATTCGTCTCCATATGTATCAAATAAATGCGGACACTCATTTGGACACATCAACGTCCAATTTCCGTCTTCTTGCACACGTTTCATAAATAAATCTGGCATCCACATCGCATAGAATAAATCACGTGCTCTCATTTCTTCTTTCCCATGATTTTTTTTCAAGTCTAAGAATTCAAAAATATCAGCATGCCAAGGTTCTATGTACATGGCAAAAGATCCTTTTCTTTTTCCACCTCCCTGATCTACGTACCTAGCAGTATCATTAAATACTTTTAGCATTGGCACAATTCCATTGGAAGTACCGTTTGTTCCTCTAATATAAGACCCTGTAGCACGAACGTTATGAATAGACAATCCTATTCCACCGGCAGACTGAGATATTTTAGCAGTCTGTTTTAGTGTATCATAAATTCCGTCTATACTATCATCTTGCATTTGTAATAAGAAACATGAAGACATTTGTGGTTTTGGTGTCCCTGCATTGAATAAGGTAGGGGTTGCATGAGTAAAAAACTTCTTACTCATTAACTCATACGTTGCAATTGCTTCATCAATATCATTTAAATGAATTCCTATAGAAACACGCATGAGCATGTGTTGTGGTCTTTCTACAATGGTTCCGTTTAATTTTAATAGATAGGAACGCTCAAGTGTTTTAAATCCAAAGAAATCATAATTAAAATCTCTACTGTAAATAATTGTAGAATCTAATTTTTCAGCATTATCAGTTATTATTTTAAAAACTTCATCAGATAACAACGGTGCTTTTTTACCCGTTCTTGGATTTACATATTCGTATAAATCCACCATGGTTTCAGAGAAAGATTTCTTGGTGTTTTTATGTAAGTTAGATACAGCAATTCTTGCAGCTAGTTTTGCATAATCTGGATGTGCCGTAGTCATGGTAGCAGCAATTTCGGCAGCTAAACTGTCTAATTCTGGTGTGGTAACACCATCATACAAACCCTCTATAACACGCATGGCTACCTTTACTGGATCTACAATCTTGTTAAGACCGTAACACATTTTTTTTACTCTTGCCGTGATTTTATCGAACATCACTGGCTCTTTTTTACCGTCTCTTTTTACTACATACATGCTGCTATTGTTTTTTAATTAGTTGTAATCGCAAAAGCGATTATATTATTTTGATTTGGTTTTGTGCCTGATAACTTTTGGCACTATTTTCTCTAGAACAGATTCCTAGAAATCAGCATCAAAACTGATACTTCCTGTTCCGCCAGACTTAACTCCGGCTTTTTGATATTCTGATACTCTTTTTTCGAAGAAATTAGTTTTTCCTTCTAAAGAAATCATTTCCATGAAATCAAAGGGGTTGGAAGAGTTGTACTCATTTTCACAATGGAACTCTCCTAGTAATCTATCCGTTACAAACTCAAGGTATTGAGTCATTAACTTTGCATTCATTCCAATTAAACTTACTGGTAGAGACTCAGTAATAAACTCTCTTTCAATATTTAAAGCGTCTACAATAATTTCTCTAATGCGTTCTTTTGGAACTTTATTAATAATGTGATGGTTGTGTAAATGAACTGCATAATCACAGTGCATTCCTTCATCTCTTGAAATTAATTCATTAGAAAATGTAAGCCCTGGTAATAATCCTCTTTTCTTTAACCAAAAAATAGAACAAAAAGCTCCAGAGAAGAAAATACCTTCAACAGCTGCAAAAGCAATTAACCTTTCCGCAAAAGAATCTGATTCTATCCATTTTAAGGCCCATTCTGCTTTCTTTTTTATTGCTGGAAAAGTTTCTATTGCATTAAATAACTTGTCTTTTTCTTGTTCATCCTTAACATAGGTATCAATTAAAAGAGAATACGTTTCTGAGTGAACATTTTCCATCATAATTTGAAACCCATAAAAGAATTTTGCTTCTGAATATTGAACTTCATTTACAAAATTCTCAGCTAAATTTTCATTCACAATTCCGTCAGAAGCTGCAAAAAATGCCAAAATATGTTTGATGAAATAACGTTCGTCCTCTGATAGTTTATTTTTCCAATCTATAACATCTTCAGAAAGGTCTATTTCTTCTGCTGTCCAGATACAAGCTTGTTGTTTTTTGTACCAATCCCATAAATCGTCGTGTTGAATAGGGAAAATCACAAATCGGTTATCGTTTGGTTCTAAAATTGGCTCTTGTGTGGACATTTTGTGTTAAGGTTTTCTTAATTATTGGAATTTATGCTTATATCGGGGTTAACAAAGATTGAAAAAAAAGGGATGAATACAAAGCTCTACTTATTCACAAAACCCGCTCAGTTTTTAACAAAATCAAAATCTTAACAAAAAAAAATGAATTCTATAT
>JADFAM010000046.1 GCA_015665265.1 Flavobacterium sp. | reverse complement strand
CTGCACTTCGGTAACCTATTAAAGTACCTCCATCACGAACCCATTTTTGAAGTTTTTCAATTGATTTCTTATCTAAACCTCTACTGTTAGGGGCTATTATAACGGTATATTTACTTATGTCTATTCGATTAAAATAAATCATGTCTAATTTTGTAACATGCATATCATATCGTTGATCAAATAAATGCCATATTTCTCCTGGGTCACTTACATTTACTCCATTACCAACTAACATTGCTACTTTTGGTAATGAAATATTCTTAAAATTATTACTTCCTAAATCTATCCCATCATTTAAGCCTGTTGAAACGCCCTTAATTTCTAGATGGCTTTCATTAGCAACTGTTTTTAAAAAATTGTATAATTCTTGGCTATCTAGCTTTTGGTTTTGAACAGGTATTTGAATTGTACCATAATCATATGAATTTCCTCCATTATTGAAATTTTTCATAGAGACTTTTGCTCGTAACCCTTTTTGCAATATTGCATTCAACGCTTTGGGTGTATAATATTCATTCCAGGGCATTAGATAACCAACATTACTCTTTTTACTAACACTACCCTCATTTATTTTTAATGTTTTAATTTCTGGCCCAGCATTATTTAAAGAAATATTTTCTGCATAATCTACACCAAATGAGTGATTAAATGTCCATGCAGAAACATCGTAAAATAAACTATCTTTAAAGCTAGTTCTTACATCAAACATTGCCTTTACCAATTTTTGGTTTTTTTGATTCATTGGGACAACATAACTATATCCTTTTCTAAACTTTTTGCCATCTGCTCTAAAATCTGACTTTACTTCATGAATAGCAATTTGATGTCTTTTTAAAACCTCCGCTAAATGATAACTTTTGGCGGCATCTTTATGATCTCCAAAAACAATAGCTTTGGCTTTAGATGATTCATTCCTTGCTTTCTTGTAAAAATCTTGTTGATATTTTAATATTTTTACACGCATATTTTTTGCAGCTTCAAGAGTTGACATCGCTGCTGTATATTGATTTCTAATTGTAAATGGAAACGTTAAAATACCATTAGTTGTTTCTTGTGCATGACCTCTAGAACTTCCTTGTTCAAATAAAATACCAATACTTCCATTGATGTCTGGAAATGTAGACCCTTTTCCGTAGTAAAAATCATCATAACTTTCTTCTGAATAATATTGTGAACCGATTTTATCTAATGCTTTTGCATGATAGGTGCCAATCTCTTTAGTTAAATCTTGATTTAATTGCGGTGTTAAAGGGTGAGTTCTACTGGGAATACCTGGCTGAAAAAAGAAAGTTGAATTGGATCCCATTTCGTGATGATCTGTTAATATATTAGGTAACCATTTGTGAAATGATGCAATTCTAGCTCTAGATTCTGGTAACTGTACTGGTAACCAATCTCTATTCATATCGAACCAATAGTGATTTGTTCTACCTCTTGGCCAAACCTCAAAATACTCTCTATCATTTGAATCTGGGTTAATATTTTTACTCTTGTTGGTATTTGCCCAATAAGCAAAACGTTGTAATCCGTCTGGATTAAAAGATGGATCAAATAAAATTACTGTATTATTCAATAAATCTTCAGTAGCTAAACTTGTTGAAGCTGCTAGATAATATGCTACAGCCAAAGCAGCATTTGAACCACTAGGCTCATTTCCATGGATAGAAAAACCCTGATAAACTATGATAGGGTCATTGGTTACATCCAGTGATGAGTCATTGGTACCTTCTATATGCCTTTGTCTTATATCGTCTATACGGGAATGATTGTTTGGAGAGGTAATCGTTAACAATAACAAGGGTCTTCCTTCAAATGTTTTCCCTCTATCTTCAAGAGTAATACGATCAGATGAGTTAGCTAACACCTTCATATACTCAACAAGTTTATCATGAGTAACATGCCACTCTCCTACTTGATGGCCAATAATTTCCTTTGGAGTAGGAATCTTGTCATTGTAATTTTGATCAGAGGGAACGTAATAATTTAGATCTAATTCTTGAGAGTTTATTGAAAAAGAAATTGTTAAAAATAAAAAGGTGAGAACTATATTTTTCATTAGTATTTAGATTTGATTTTAACAAAGATATTAAAAACAATTTTTACTTTTTTTTGGAACAAAACTCTTATTTTTGATTGAAAAATTTATGCTATCTAATAATAAATTATTCTTTGAGAAACTTACATTAATTGCTAGATAAAAATAAAGAGGATATTTCTGGACAATTTTCAGACAATCAAAATATTCAATAATAGGAAATGATAGATCAAAATAAATTAGAAGAAATTGGAAATAAGTTGTCTGGATCACTTGTATATGATGATTTACACAAGGCTCTTTATGCTACAGATGCATCTGTATACAGAAAAATACCTTTAGCTGTTGCTTATCCAAAAAATGAAAAAGATCTTCAAATTTTAATTGAATTTGCCACATCTAATAACTTGACATTAATTCCAAGAACAGCAGGGACATCACTGGCTGGCCAATGTGTTGGTGAAGGAATCATAGTTGATGTTTCTAAACATTTTACAAAAATTTTAGCTTTTGACGAACTCAATAAAACGATTACTGTTGAACCAGGAGTAGTTAGAGACGAACTCAATTTATTCTTAAAACCATTTGGGCTCTTTTTTGGACCGAATACTTCAACATCTAATAGGTGTATGATTGGTGGAATGGTTGGTAATAATTCTTCTGGAAGCACCTCTATAAAGTATGGAGTAACTAGAGACAAAGTTTTACAAATAGATGGTGTCTTAAGTGATGGATCTTTTGCTAGTTTTAAAGAATTAAACTCCAAAGAATTTAAATTAAAAACCCAAATCAAATCTTTAGAAGGCAGTATTTATGCTTCTATATACAGTGAACTTTCACAAGAACTAGTTCAACAAGAAATTAAAAACCAATTTCCAAAACCTAGTATTCACAGAAGAAATACAGGTTATGCTGTAGATGAATTACTTGACTTTGATTTATTTGGCGGTATGGATGACACCATAAACATAGCAAAACTTTTGTCTGGTAGCGAAGGTACATTAGTTTTTTCGACAGCTATCACGCTACAATTAGATGCTCTACAACCTAAAGAAAGTGTAATCATTGCATCTCATTTTAATAGTATAAAAGAAAGTCTAAAAGCTACAGTTTTAGCTATGAACCACGAGTTATATGCGTGTGAATTAATGGATAAAGTAATCTTAGATTGCACCAAAAACAACCGTGAACAAGCTAAGAATCGATTTTTTATTCAAGGAGATCCTGAGGCAATTTTAATGTTTGAAGTTTCAGGTGACACAAAGAAGGAAGCCCAAAAGAAAGCAGATGAATTAATCTCTGAGCTAAATATTAACAATTTTGGATATCACCACCCCAAAGTTGTTGGGGAAAATATTAAACGCATGTTTAATCTCAGAAAAGCTGGGCTGGGTTTATTAGGAAATATTATTGGAGATAAAAAAGCGGTAGCATGTATAGAGGATACTGCTGTTGATTTAAACGATCTTCCAAATTATATTGATGAATTCACTAAAATTATGGATAAGTATCAGCAAAAGGCGGTTTATTATGCGCATGCTGGGGCTGGTGAATTACATCTTCGTCCAATATTAAACTTAAAAAAATCAGAGGATGTTTCTTTATTTAGAAAAATAACTACTGAAACTGCTCAATTAGTAAAAAAATACCAAGGGTCATTTAGTGGAGAACATGGAGATGGTATTGTACGCGCTGAATTTATTCCATTAATGATAGGAGAAACAAACTATCAACTACTTAGACGCATCAAAAAATCATTTGACCCAAACAATGTTTTTAACAAAGGAAAAATTACGGATGCTTTTCCAATGGATAAGAGTCTTCGATATAGTATAGACAGAAAAGAACCTGAAATAAAAACTATTCAAGACTTCTCTGACAATCAAGGAATTTTAAAATTAGCTGAAAAATGCAATGGTTCTGGAGATTGTAGAAAGCCCGCCTCTGCTGGTGGTGCTATGTGCCCAAGTTACCGTGCAACCAAAGACGAAAAAGACACTACGCGTGCTAGAGCAAATACGTTGCGTGAATTCTTAACCAATTCAAAGAGATCAAATAAATTTAATCATCAAGAACTTAAAGAAGTTTTTGATCTCTGTTTAAGTTGTAAGGCGTGTGCTTCAGAATGTCCAAGTAATGTTGATGTGGCTGCACTTAAAAGTGAATTTTTATATCAGTATCAAGAAGAGAATGGTTATTCTTTCAGAAATTCAATGTTCGCAAACAATGTTAAATACAATAAAATCGGTAGTTTATTTCCAAGTTTAACAAATTTGGTGTTAAATACATTTGTAACAAAATCTATTATGGGTATTTCATTAAAACGAAGTGTACCTAAATTAACTCCTAAAACCTTGAAATCTTGGTATAAGAAACAAACTCATTCTAGTAGTAAAAAAATTATATATGTTTTCTGTGATGAATTTACCAATTTCTATGATACAGAAATTGGAAAAGATACTGTTATTGTTTTAAAAAGGCTAGGATATAATCCTACCTTTATAAAGCATCCAGAAAGTGGACGAAGTTTTATTTCTAAAGGGTTTTTAAAAGAAGCTAAAGATGTAGCAAATAAAAATATATCAATCTTTAAAGATTTAATTACTAATAAAACACCTCTTATAGGTATTGAGCCTTCAGCAATATTAACTTTTAGAGATGAATATATTCGATTGGCTGATGATGTCAATTCAGCAAAAATCATTGCTAAAAATACATTTACCATAGAAGAGTTCTTAAAAAATGAATTTGAAAAAGGAAATATTAGAACCAATCAATTTACAACTGAAAAAAAGTCTATTAAAATTCATGGTCATTGTCATCAAAAAGCATTATCCAGTACACACGCTACTTTTTCGATTTTAAATATTCCTGAAAATTATTCGCCAACAATAATGAATACTGGATGTTGTGGCATGGCTGGATCTTTTGGTTATGAAAAAGAACATTATAAAATAAGTATGCAAGTAGGCGAAGATACTCTGTTTCCCAAAATAAGAAATACATCAAAAGAAACAGAGATAATAGCTTCAGGGACTAGCTGTCGTCATCAAATTTTGGATGGTACAAAAAGACAGGCTAAACATCCTATAACAGTATTACGAGAGGCTCTTATTTAAATTTGTATTTAAAAAATTAAATTATTTCAACTAAAAGTTTTGATTTTATTAAATCTTCCTTAAGTTGATTTGAGAATTTATAATACTCGTTAATCTTAGTTTCTTCAAATAATTGTCTGTTGGATAAAGCTTGTTTTTTAATATTTATTTGAGACTCATCTAATACAGACTCATCTATAGTCTGTATAGAAAACAAATACATCTCAATAATAATAGGTAAAGATGAAATTCCTCTTTCGGTTGCTAAGTATCGAGTACTTTTTTTTGTTCCTGTAGGATCAAGTTTTTCAATAAGCCCTTCACTAACAAGTGTTTTTAACCTAATGGTTAAAACATTTGTCGCAATTTTTTCTTTAGAATTTCTAAATTCTTTGAATCTGGATTTTTTGTGCAGGATGATGTCTCTCAAAATAAGAAGCGACCATTTATCACCTAGTATTTGAATGGATGCAGCAATAGCACATGTACGTTTGGGGAGGGTTTTCACGTGTTTTTAATTTAGATTTTTAATTTATCAAAATTACAAAAATTAGTTAATAATAGTTTAATAAAAATTAGTTTAATTTAACAACTATTTAATAATTATTTAATTTTAACATATTTTTAATACAAAAAATTAAACATTTGTTAAATATCACTTAAATAAATTAAACATATGTTAATTGTCACTTAAGTTTTGGATGCTAGAAGTAATGGTTTTGATTTTGGCTAAGGTGTCAGATTCTTTTTTCCTTTCCATTGAGATTACTTGTTCAGGAGCATTTTCAACAAACTTATTATTAGATAATTTCTTTTGAATGCCAAACAAAAAACCTTCAGCTCTTTTTAACTCACTTTTTAACTTTGATAATTCAGCATGTATGTCTATGTTATCAATAGCTAATGGAATAAAGTATTCATTTGACTTTACTCTAAATGATGCACCCTCTACCTTTTCTGCCACCTCTTTTATTTTAATGGTATTAGTTAACTTTGAAATAATATCATCAAACTGATTGGTGGTCTTTTCTCTATTGATAACATTCAATTCTATAGAATCTCTGAATGGAATATTTTTATTTTTTCTAACAGTTCTAATTCCAGATATAACATCAGTTACAAAATCAAATTTTAAAATAATTTCTTTGTCAAAATCTTCAAGTGTTGGATATTTTTCAATGATTATTGCTTCTTCTGGGGTTCTTTTAGCTATATATTGCCAAATTTCTTCAGTTAGAAATGGCATAAATGGATGTAAAACTTTTAAGTTGTTTTCTAAAATTCTAATAACTGCATTGAAGGTATAAGTGTCTATTGGTTGTTTATAAGCAGGCTTTACAATTTCTAGCAACCATGAAGAAAAAGCATCTGTAATTAATTTATAGATGGTCATTAAAGCATCAGATAATCGATATTTAGAAAAATGATCTTCAATTTCTGTCAACGCTTTTTGAAATTTAGCTTCATACCATGCAATACCCATTTTTGAAGTAGATGGTTGAAGTAAACTTTCATCAACTTCCCAACCCTTGATCAAACGAAATGCATTCCAAATTTTATTTGCAAATTGTTTTCCTTGTTGACATAAATCTTCATCAAACATTAAATCATTCCCTGCTGCTGAACTCAGTAATAAACCAACTCTAACTCCATCAGCTCCGTATGTATCTATCAGTTTTAAAGCATCAGGAGAATTTCCTAATGATTTTGACATTTTACGTCTTTGTTTGTCGCGAACCAAACCTGTTAAATAAACATTTTGAAAAGGTTTTTCAGATTTATATTCATAACCTGCTACTATCATTCTGGCAACCCAAAAGAATAAAATATCTGGCCCAGTTACTAAATCATTGGTGGGATAATAATATTTAATTTCTTTATTTTCAGGATTTCTTATTCCATCAAAAACCGATATTGGCCATAACCAAGAGGAAAACCATGTATCTAAAGCATCTTCATCTTGTTGTAAATCGTCAATTGAAAAGGAATTATTATTAGATGATTTTGCCAATTCTTTCTTAGCTAATTCGTAAGCAACCTCTTTACTTTCAGCTACAACAAAATCATTTTTTCCTTTTCCATAGAAATAGGCAGGAATTTGTTGGCCCCACCACAACTGACGAGAAATATTCCAATCACGAATATTTTCCATCCAATGTCTGTAAGTGTTTTCGAACTTTTTTGGATAAAGGTTAATATCAGGATTTTCTCCTAAAACTGCGTCAATAGCTGGTTTTACAAGATCCTCCATCTTTAAAAACCATTGATCAGATAGCCTTGGTTCTATGACAGCTTTCGTTCTTTCTGAGGTTCCAACTTTATTGGTATGAATTTCTGTTTTTACCAAATGCCCTTTTTCTTCTAATTCTTTTGCAACTTCTTTTCTAACTACAAATCTATCTTTTCCTTCATAATGTAAACCAAAAGAATTCAAAGAAGCATCATCGTTAAATATATCAATTACATCTAATGCGTGCTTATCTCCTAATACTTTGTCATTTTCGTCATGTGCTGGGGTTACTTTAAGGCAACCTGTACCAAATTCAACATCTACATATTCATCTTCAATGATTGGTATAACACGGCCACACAAAGGGACTATTGCTTTTTTCCCTTTTAAATGACTAAAACGAGCATCTGAAGGATTGATACAAATAGCTGTATCACCAAAAATTGTTTCAGGACGAGTAGTTGCTATTGTTAGTACATCTTCACTTCCCTCTATATTATAATTTAAATAAAATAAATTACCTTGTTTTTCTTCATGAATAACTTCTTCGTCAGATAGGGTAGTTTTTGCCTCAGGATCCCAATTTACCATTCTAAAACCTCTGTAGATCAAACCTTTGTTATATAAGTCTACAAAAACCTTAATAACAGATTCTGACATTTCTTTATCCAATGTAAAAGCAGTTCTTTCCCAATCACATGAAGCTCCTAATTTCTTTAGCTGATCTAAAATAATACCTCCATATTCATGTTTCCATTGCCAAGCATGTGTTAAAAATTCTTCACGAGAAAGATCGTTTTTATCAATTCCTTGCTCTTTTAATTTTGCAACAACTTTTGCTTCTGTGGCAATAGACGCGTGATCTGTTCCAGGAACCCAGCAAGCATTTTTACCCAGCAAACGTGCACGTCTTATTAAAACGTCTTGAATAGTATTATTAAGCATATGGCCCATATGCAAAACACCTGTTACGTTAGGTGGTGGAATGACTATGGTATAGGGCTCCCTTTCATCTACTTCTGAATGAAAATAATTGTGTTTCATCCAGTAGTCGTACCATTTACTTTCAACTAAACTTGCATCATATTTAGATGGAATATTCATACCTTTAATAGTTTTATACTGTATTTGGCAAAAGTACAATTATCTCTAGTATTTAAAAGTGTGTTGAAGTTTTTTTGATTAAATTTGTTGAAGTTAACAATAGAAAATAAAATTTTATGAAAAGCCTTCAAATACTTATTACATTTTTATTTTTTAACATCAGTTCTTTTGCGCAAGAAGTTGATGATTTAAAACCTGTATTTAAATTTCTAACGGAAACTATTAATTATGGTAAAATTTCATTAGGCTCTAATGGGACTCGTGTATTTGAATTTACTAATACAGGAAAATCTCCATTAATAATTACTAGAGTTCAAGCCTCTTGTGGATGTACAGTTCCTAAAAAACCTGACCAACCCATAATGCCTGGTGAAAAAGGTAAGATTGAGGTTTCTTATGATACAAAAAGAATTGGAGGATTTTCAAAGGCTATCACTATTTTTTCAAATGCTAAAACAGAGAGGAAAATGATAAAAATTAAAGGATATGTAGAAAAAATATCTTCACCAGAAAAGAATAAAAGTATACTTTCTCAAGAGAATTAAATAATCTTCTTCAGATTAAATTCAATTTTAATTTTTTTATTTTTTCTCATTAAAGTCAAACGAATTAATTTATTCTCTTTTTCCTGAAAAATGGAAATAAGTTCATGCAATTGAAAATTATAAATTGGATTTCCATTTATTTTAATCAAAATATCGTCTTTCATGACTCCTGCTAAATCTGCAGGTGATCCCTCCAAAACATTATAAATTTTAAAATTTGGTTTAAATTTATATACATAACTTTTAATTAAACTAACAGAATTTCCATTTTGATCTGATGTTCCCCCATTTGTTTCAGCATAACTACTTAACGATTCTTCTACCAAAATCTTTCCATCATAAACCACCTCTAAACCACTCATATTATAATTAAACTCATCATTATAAGAACTGTTTTTTTTTAGCATTAATCGGTTGTTTGGATAATCAAACCAAATAGTAAATCGTTTTAAGATACCAGTTCCAATACTTCCGTTTCTTTTATTAAATTTTCTTGCGTCTTTAGTTGATAATGTGTCTAAAAAAGAAACTGTGGGTTTATTTAATAAAAATTTTCCCAATCCTAAAGAAGATACTCTACTGCGTTTACCATATATAGTACCACTCAACCCAACACCCAAGAAATCAGTAAAAAAATTTTCTGGTGTTACAATATTTTTATTACTGTATTCAAATAACCAAACAGCATCTGAACCACCAGAATCTATGAGCATTTTAATTGGAATTTTTTTTGAATTATTAGTAAGTTTAACTGATGCATCAATGTAGGGTTTCTTTTGAAAAATAGTTAAAGGCAACACTTCACATTTGTTACATTTTTTTTGTTTGTATTTGGAAGGATTATAAAAACGGATTTTTTTACTCTTATAATTAATTCTTAAAATTAAATCAGAAAAAATATCATATCCAATAACACCATGAATAGTAATTCCCATCTTTGATGATAAATCAAAATCATCCTTTAAAATCACATATACATTTTTATTGACAGCTATTAAATTATTAATTTTAAATCGGTTGTTTCTAGAAACAACCGCATTTACTGGTAACCCTTTACCTAACCCCTTAAGTTTATATTTGTATTCAAAATTTGAAAGTATTGTATCTACCCTTGAGGAATTAAAAACTATGGTTTTATTAACTCCTGAATCTAAAATAAAATTAAGTTTTTTGTCATTAACTTGAATTGGGATTACTATAAGATTATTAATGAATTGAAAACGAATGTCTTCATAAGTTTTCATAGTATTCATCATACGAAAACCTTCGCTTTGACTTCTAATATTAATACATATGCCAAAAAATAAGATTAAAAATATCTGAAGTGTATTTTTCATAGGGAAATGTTATAACCATAATATACATTTATTATGATAAAAGAAAAAATATTTTTAAAATCATGAACATACTTAATGACTATGATAAAAACTTAGAATTATCTTAAATATATTTTGCAAATTTGCAAAAGAATTTCAATTTTAAATAAAATGCCATCAATTTCTACCAAAGGGCTTTTAATGCCACAATCTCCAATAAGAAAACTCGTTCCTTATGCAGAAGCAGCAAAAAAGAACGGTACTAAAGTTTATCATTTAAATATAGGTCAACCTGATATTGAAACACCAAAAGTTGCTCTAGATGCAGTAAAAAACAATACATTAAAAGTACTTTCTTACGCTAGATCTGAAGGATCTGAAGAATACAGAGAAAAACTAGCTACATATTATAAAAAAAATAACATTAACATAAATGCTACAAATATTAATGTAACTACAGGAGGTTCTGAAGCTCTATTGTTTACTATTGGAAGTATCACCGATCCTGGAGATGAAATTATTATACCAGAGCCTTTTTATGCAAACTATAATGGATTCTCAACTGCTTCCGGTGTTACTGTAGTTCCTGTAATTTCAAAAATTGAAGAAAATTTTGCATTACCTTCTATTGAAGACTTTAAGAAATTAATCACTTCAAAAACTAAGGCAATTTTAATTTGTAATCCAGGAAATCCAACAGGATATCTTTACAGTAAAGATGAGATTCAAAAATTAAAACAACTTGTTTTAAAATATGATTTATTTTTAATTGCTGACGAAGTCTACAGAGAATTTACTTATGAAGGTCATCAACATCACTCTGTAATGTCTGAACCTGGCTTAGAGGAAAATGCAATTATGATTGACTCTGTATCTAAGCGTTATAGCATGTGTGGTGCTAGAATTGGCTGTATAGTTTCCAAAAATAAGGAGTTTATGAATACAGCTATTAAATTTTCTCAAGCAAGATTAAGCCCACCAACTTATGCTCTTTTAGCCAGTGAAGCTGCTTTAGATACTCCTCAAAATTATTTTAATAAAGTTACCAAAGAATATGTTTCCAGAAGAAACACTTTAATTTCTGAATTAAAACAAATAGAAGGTGTAAAAGTTGCTAACCCAAAAGGAGCATTCTACTGTGTAGCTGAATTACCAGTAGATGATGCTGATCATTTTGCTCAATGGATGTTAGAAAAATTTCACCATAAACATGAAACGTTAATGGTAGCACCCGCAAGTGGTTTTTACTCAACTAAAGGTGAGGGTAAAAACCAAATTCGTCTGGCATATGTTTTAAACAAAGTGGAATTAATTAGATGTGTAGAAATTTTAAAAATGGCATTGATAAGCTATCAAAAATAAAAAATGTAAGTTTGAACTAACTCAATTTAGTTATTCTTAATTTATTTTTTTTCAATTCTTACAACTTGAATATACAACAAAACATATCTCTTAAAGCCTACAATACGTTTGGAATAGATGTTTTTGCTAAAAGGTTTGTTAGTGTAGATAGTGTATACAATCTTCAAAAAATATTAGCACAAGAAAAAAATATTTTTTTGCTTAGTGGAGGTAGCAATATGCTTCTCACTCAAAACATCAATAAGCTTGTTGTCTATATTAATATTAAAGGAATTTCTGTTGACTTTGAAAATGAAAATGAAGTTCTTATAACTGTAAATTCGGGAGAAAATTGGCATGAATTTGTAGTATGGTGTATTTCTCAAAATTATGGTGGTTTAGAGAATCTTTCTTTAATACCTGGACATGTAGGAACCTCACCTATTCAAAATATTGGCGCCTATGGTGTTGAAGTTAGAGATGTAATTACTAAAGTTGAAGCAATAGACATAAGTACTGCAAAAAGAATTGAATTTTCTAATGCAGACTGTGCGTTTGGATATCGTAATTCTATTTTTAAAAATGAATTAAAAGGAGAGGTTGTTATTACTTCAGTCAGCTTCAAACTAAGCAAAAACCAACATCAGTTACATACAAATTATGGTGCTATTGAACAACAATTGACCGCTAAGAATATTATCAATCCAACAATCAAAGATGTTTCAGATGCAGTGATATACATCAGAAAATCTAAGTTACCAGACCCTAAAAAAATTGGAAATAGCGGTAGTTTTTTTAAAAACCCAGTTATTTCCTCTGAAAAATTTATAAAACTGCAAGAAAAACATCCAACTATTCCATTTTATAAAGTTGAAGCAAACAACAACACAGGTAACACTCTTTCATATAAAATACCTGCAGGTTGGTTAATAGAAACCATTGGTTTTAAAGGGAGGCGTTTTGGAGATTGTGGAGTTCATGAAAACCAAGCACTAGTTTTAGTTAACTATGGAAATGCTAAAGGGTCAGATATTCTTAAACTTGCAAAAATAATTCAACAAGCTATCTTGGATACTTTTGAAATTGCATTAGAAATTGAAGTAAATGTTATTAAATAAGCTTCAATAACATTTTATTAAACTATACATACTGTTATTTATTTCATTTTGTTTAGATATTAAATGCTACTTAATATTGGCACATGACACAACTATTTTCTCTAGAAGAAAGAGTATATTTGTACGATAAAAATATATTACTATGAAACTTATTTTATTAACCATTGGATTATTAGCTCTGGGAGTAGCTGGTATAGCTATAAAAATTTGGGCAAAAAAAGATGGTGAATTTGCCGGAACTTGCGCCAGTCAAAACCCAGTACTAAACAAAGATGGTGAAGCATGTGGTTTTTGTGGTAAAACTCCCGACCAGTTTCAAGATTGTGCTGAACCTTCTCATAATTAAAGACTGATGATTTTTACTGTTCTAATCTACATTTTTGTAGCTATTTCAGTAATTCAATTTGGTTATCTATTAAGTTTTATTCCAATTTGCTATATTTATAACCAACTCTATTTCAAAACCAAGGCATTGGAAATAACAAAGGAAATTTTGACTGCTAATATTCATAAAGCAAAAGAAGGAAACCAAGTTTCTTTTAACTTTTTGTTACACCATTTCTGGTCAGACGTCTACAATTATCAGCTAAAAAGAACAAAAAACGAGAATGACGCTGAAGATATTACTATTCAATCTTTTTCAAAAGCTTTTGATAAAATCAACACATTTAATGAAAAATATCAGTTTAAAACTTGGCTAATTACAATTTCAAAAAATATACACATAGATTTCATAAGAAAAAATAAAACCACCATTAATCTATCTACGTCTCAAAATCAGGAAGCAGAGGCCTATAGAATTATTGATGATAACCCCACACCAGAAGATAAAATTATTACTGAACAAAACTTAGCAAAATTATTATTAGACATCAAACAGCTGAAACCAAAATATCAAGAGGTCATTCATTTACGTTATTTTAAAGAATTGAGTTATAAAGAAATTTCTCATGAAATTAATGAGCCAATGAACAACGTTAAAATAAAACTATTAAGAGCGAAAAAAATATTAGCTGAGATTATAAAAAAATCTTAATGAAAAAATTGATGTTTAAATCTTTAGGGCCTGGATTGCTTTTTGCTGGGGCTGCTGTTGGAGTATCTCATTTAGTTCAGTCTACAAGAGCTGGGGCAGATTTTGGTTTTGGTTTATTATGGGCACTATTAATTGCTGCATTTTTTAAATATCCTTTTTTCCAATTTGGCCCTCGTTATGCTGCTGCAACAGGAGAGACACTGTTAGATGGTTACAAAAAATTAGGAAAAGGTGTTTTGGGGATTTGTTATAGCATTAGTTTTATAACAATGTTTATTATACAAGCTGCTGTTACCATTGTTACTGCTGGATTAGCTGTTAACCTTTTTGGATTTTTTGACATGGTTACTTGGTCTTTATTAATTACAATTCTTAGTATTACTATATTGCTTATTGGTGAATACAAACTTTTAGATAATTTGATGAAATATGTTATTTTACTATTAACTATTTGTACACTAATTGCAGTTATCGTGGCCCTTATAAAAAATAACCAGGCATTTACCTTCACTCAAGTATTTCCAAAAGGAACTTTTGAAATTACTTTTTTAATTGCATTTTTAGGCTGGATGCCAGCACCTTTAGACATTTCAATATGGCAATCTATATGGTCATTAGAAAAAGAAAGGGCTACATTAAAAAAAACAACAACTAAACAAGCCATTTTCGATTTTAATGTTGGCTATCTTGGAACCATTTTTTTAGCTGTATGTTTTGTGATTTTAGGTGCTTTGGTAATGTATAATTCTGGTGAAAGTTTCTCTAACAAAGGAGATATTTTTGCAGGACAATTAATAACATTATACACTAAAAATTTAGGTAATTTAGCTTATGTGTTTATTGCTATAGCTGCATTTACAACCATGTTTAGTACCACCATTACAACTCTAGATGCTTCACCTAGAACGATGACTAAAGCTAATGATTTATTGTTTTCTGAAAAAATAAAATTAAACTATTGGTTTTGGATTCTTCTTTTAGGGATAGGGACCTACATCATCCTGAGATACTTTAGAAATGACATGGGATTAATGGTTAAAATAGCAACTATACTATCTTTTCTAACAGCTCCTTTTTATGGTATTTTAAACTTTATTTTGATAAGCGGAAAGCATACACCAAAGAAATACCAACCTTCCATTTATATGAAGATATTAAGTATTTGTGGAATTATTTTTTTAATTGGATTTAGTATCTGGTTCTTATTGAATTTTTAATTGTTTTCTTCGTAACTTTGAAAAAAATTTAGTTGTTAATGGTAAACGATACAGTTGTACTCCCTAGGCGTGAAAAAAAACCAAATTGGTTGCGTGTAAAGTTACCTGTAGGTAAAAAATACACTGAACTTAGAGGACTTGTAGATAAGTATAAATTAAACACTATTTGTACTAGTGGGAGTTGTCCAAATATGGGTGAATGTTGGGGAGAAGGTACCGCTACATTTATGATTTTAGGAAATATTTGTACTCGCTCTTGTGGTTTTTGTGGCGTTAAAACAGGACGACCAGAAACAGTGGAATGGGATGAGCCAGAGAAAGTGGCTAGGTCCATCAAACTTATGAATATTAAACATGCTGTAATTACCTCAGTAGATAGGGATGATTTAAAAGATGGAGGTTCAATTATTTGGGCAGAAACAGTAGAGGCTATACGAAGAGCAAATCCAAA
The DNA here is from genome assembly GCA_015665265.1 of Flavobacterium sp. GTDB lineage: Bacteria > Bacteroidota > Bacteroidia > Flavobacteriales > Flavobacteriaceae > Polaribacter. Next base: position 16,385 of record JADFAM010000046.1, on the reverse strand, counting down.
CACAACTTTAGAAACTTTGATTCCTGATTTTCAAGGAAAAACCTCACAGATAGATAGAATTATAAAAGTACATCCAGAGGTAGTTTCTCATAATATGGAAACAGTAAGAAGACTTACTCGAGAAGTACGAATTCAAGCCAAATATGATAGAAGTTTGGGGGTTCTGAAATACTTAAAGGAAAAAGGAATGAGAACCAAAACTGGATTAATGTTAGGTTTAGGAGAAAAAGAGGAAGAAGTCATTCAAACAATGAAAGACCTCCAAGGGGTTGGATTGGATGTATTAACAATTGGTCAGTACTTACAACCTACAAAAAAACACTTACCAGTTAAAGAATTTATTACTCCTAGTCAGTTTAAAAAATATGAAACTTTAGGCTTAGAAATGGGTTTTATGTATGTAGAAAGTGGTGCATTGGTTCGCTCTTCTTACAAGGCTCATAAGCACGCCAAGTAAAATTTCAGATTTTTTCATAAATATTAAACAATTAAGTTAAATAAATGTAAAAATTATATTTTATTACACTAAATAATCTAAATAACTAATTCTGGCACAGTAGTTGAATTATTAATTAAAAATTTATTATTTGATTTTTTAAAGTGATTTGAATTAGTTTTAACTTTAAAACCATCTCTGAGGAGATGGTTTTTTAAATTTATAAATAATAGTACTAAGTTACGATTTATCAATTGCTTGGAGTTTTTTTGCTACTGCATCTACCTCATCTAATACTCTTAGTAAATTACCACTCCACAATTTTTCAATTTCATCTTCTGTGTACCCTCTTTTTACTAACTCTGAGGTTACATTTAACGTTTCAGAGGCGTCATTCCATCCATAAATTCCTCCTCCTCCGTCAAAATCTGAACTTATACCAACATGATCTAACCCCATTTTTTCTACCAAATAATCTATATGATCTACAAAATCTGCTACATCTACTGGTTTTGGATCTGAATCATTCATCATTAAAGTTGCCTCTTTTGACATTGCTCTGTATTCCTTTACATAGATTTCTCTATCAGTAGCCTCTAATTTTCTAATCTGATCCCAAGACAACATCTCTATTCCTCTTTCGTTGGCTAAATTTTCAATTTTTTTAGAGATAGCAGTTGAATATGCATTATGTTTTTCTGAGCTCACATAAGAGCTAAATGCTACTGTTTGAACTACTCCACCATTAGACTTCATCCATTCTAATTGCTCATCATCTAAATTTCTACTATGATTGCATAAAGCTCTTGCTGATGAATGAGATGCTATAATTGGAGCCTTGGATAGAGATATCATGTCTTTTATAGATTGTTTAGATGGATGAGAAACATCGATCATCATACCCCATTTATTCATTTCTTTAATAACCTGCTTTCCAAGATTACTCACTCCTTTGTCTATCCATAAACTATCTTTTTCTCCAGTATTAGAGTCACAAAACTGACTGTGACCGTTGTGAGATAATGACATGTATCTAGCTCCTCTGTCATAAAATTCTTTTACTCTAGATATATCTGTACCTATTGGATAAGCATTCTCTACTCCTATCATAGCTATTTTCTTACCTTCAGCATGTAGTTCTCTGGCTTCTTTAGAGCTAACTGCTAAACCTATTCTTTGAGGTGCAATTTCTTTAGTTAATCTTTCTATAGCATCAAATTTACTAATTGCATTTTCATAAGCTTTATCATACCCATCTGGAGTTAATTCTCCTTGCCCCGTATAAACTATGAACCATGCAACATCTAATCCGCCAGCTTCCATATTGGGTAGATTTACCTGATTTCCTATGTCTTTTGTATAGTTTTTGTCAGCAGTAAAATTAGAAACATTAATATCTACATGAGTATCTAAGACTAATACTCTATTGTGTATAGCTTTTGCTTTTTCTAAAACTGTATCTGAATAATTCATAGGATTATTTGTAGGTTGTTGAATATCTGAACATGATACAATAAACAATGTAAAAAAGATAATTTTTAAAATTTTCATAATTAATAATTTCATTATTAATTATAAAGATACTAATCTTACTTGATTAATGCTAGATAAACCCTTGTTCACGCATCCAATCATCATTAAACATTTTCCCAACATATCTGCTTCCATGATCATGAAATAATACTACGACCACATCATCTTTTGTAAAATGTTCTTTTAACTGAAGGAGTCCCTTAATTGCTGCCCCTGCAGAATTCCCCAAAAACATTCCTTCTTCTTTTGCAAGTCTTTGAGTATAAATTGCTGCATCTTTATCAGTTACTTTAGTAAATCCATCAATCAAAGAAAAGTTTACATTAAGTGGTAAGATATCTTCTCCGATACCCTCAGTAACATATGGATAAATTTCATTTTCATCAAAAACACCAGTTTCATGATATTTTTTAAAAACTGATCCGTAAGTATCTATTCCCCAAATTTTGATGTTGGGATTCATCATTTTCAAATAGCTTCCAACACCAGAAATAGTTCCACCTGTTCCTACTCCAACTACAAAATGAGTTATTTTACCACTAGTTTGTTCCCATATTTCTGGACCTGTGCTTTTAAAATGTGCTTTGCAATTACTTGGATTGTCATATTGGTTTACATACCAAGAATTTGGAGTTTCTTTTCCTAATTTTTTAGATACTGAATAATAAGATTTGGGGTCATCTGGCTCAACATCAGTTGGGCAAACAACTACCTCTGCTCCAACTGCTCTAAGAATATCAACTTTTTCTTTAGATTGTTTATCAGCCATTACAAAAATACACTTATATCCTTTAATTACAGCTGCCAATGCTAATCCCATACCAGTATTCCCTGAAGTGCCCTCTATAATAGTTCCTCCTGGTTTTAAACGCCCATCCGCTTCTGCATCTTCAATCATCTGTAAGGCCATTCTATCTTTTACAGAATTTCCTGGATTAAAAGTTTCATATTTTGAAAGAACTAAACATGGTAAATCTTTTGTCAAATGATTTATCTTAACTAAAGGAGTATTTCCAATAGTTTCTAAAATATTATTAGCGTATTGCATTCAATTATATATTATGGTGTAAAGGAACAAAATATTTTAGAGATAACCTTCTAGGGACTGGTGTTTTCATAGGGAGATTATTAAGCAAATTTGATAGATTTAGAAGGCTCAATCTTTGTAATAATAATAGAAGGAACAATTAACATAACTAAACACACTATTAAGGTTCCAATATTTAATAAAACTATAGATAACAAATTAATACTTACGGGGACTTCTGAAACATAATATGTAGCTGGATCTAGAGTAATAAATCCTCCATATTTCTGAATAAAAAGTAATGTTAAGCCTGCTAAATTCCCCCAAAATAATCCAATAAAAATTAAGTAAGAGGCATTGTATAAAAAAATCTTTCGTATGCTCCAATTAGTACTCCCTAAAGACTTCAAAATTCCTACCATAGGTATTCGCTCTAAAATCAAAACTAAAAGTGCAGTAATCATATTAATACCTGCTACTAAAATCATAATTATTATAATAAACCATGTATTATTATCAAAAAGTTCTATCCATTCAAAAAGAGCAGGGTATTTTGCAGCTATAGTGGTAGCATCTAAAGTTGAATCTATTTCTCTGTAAATTTCATTCCCCTTGAGACTTAAATCATCAAAATTTTCTAAAATGATTTCAAACCCTCCAACTTCATTTGATTTCCATTTATTTAATCTTTGAACTTGCCTAATATCTCCTATCATCATATTTTTATCAAATTCCAAAAAACCAGTATCATAGACACCTACGATAACTAATTTTCTATTAGAAGGTAGTTTATTAGTATTGTTCTTAAAGAAGGTTACATTAATTGTGTCATTTAATTGTAATTTTAATCTATTGATGACTGTTGATGACAATAGAATATCTCTCGTTCTTTTTTGATTAAAGTTTGGAAGACTTCCTGAAATTAAATATTCCTTAAAAAAAGTCCAATCATAATCTGAAGAAACTCCTTTAAAAATTATTCCCTCAAAATCTGTTTTTGTTCTAATTAACCCAACTTGATTGGCATAAACTTGAACATTTTTTATTCCCTCTATAGTTGAAAAACTTGGGTAAAATTTCTGATTTTTATCAATAGGAATAACAGAACCATCGGAATTATTAGCATCATAGTTTGTAATTTGAACATGCCCTTTAAAACCAGAAATTTTACTTCTGATTTTCTCTCGAAGACCATCTCCTGTAGCAATTGCAATCAACATAACTATCATTCCTAATGAAATTGCCATGATAGCTATTTTTATTATTGGAGATGAAATACTATTTTTATACTCTTTGCTAGAGATAATGCGTTTCGCCAAAAAAAATTCGTAATTCAATGCTATGATTTTAACTATACGTAAAAATACATATTTATTTATTCTTCTAGTAATTAGTTCAACAATCGTTTCCTTCGGTCAAGAACAGGAATCTATGCATTATATACAAACTGGTGCAGATCAAATTGGCTCATATTTACCAAAATTAAAAGGAAAAAAAATTGCGATTGTTGCAAATCAAACCTCAGTTATTTATGATAGAAAAAAAACTACCCACTTAGTAGATAGCCTAGTTTCTTTAGATTTAAATATAAAAAAAGTATTTGCTCCAGAACATGGTTTTAGAGGTAAGGCAGATGCGGGAGAGTCTATAGAGGATGGAGTAGATATAAAAACAAAACTTCCAATTATTTCTTTATACGGAAAAAATAAAAAACCTACTAAAGATCAATTAAAAGGAATTAATCTAGTAATCTTTGATATTCAAGATGTAGGTGCTAGATTTTATACCTACATCTCTACTTTACATTATGTAATGGAGGCTTGTGCAGAACTAAAAATCCCATTAATATTGTTAGATAGACCAAACCCTAATGGGCATTATATAGATGGTCCTGTTTTAGAAACTGATCACAAAAGTTTTGTAGGAATGCACCCCGTCCCTGTTGTTTATGGAATGACAATTGGTGAATATGGTCAAATGATTAATGGAGAAAAATGGTTAAAAGACGGTGTTAAGGTGGCTTTAACAGTAATTAAATTAAAAAACTACACTCACAATTCAGAATATATATTACCTATTAAACCTTCACCAAACCTTCCTAATGAGAAGTCTATTAATTTATACCCTAGTTTATGTTTTTTTGAGGGAACTAACGTTAGTGCTGGTCGCGGAACAGATATGCAATTTCAAATTTATGGTTCACCTTTTTTAAACAAAAAAAGTAAATTTACGTTTACTGCTGTTCCAAATGAAGGTTCAAAATACCCAAAACATGCTCATGCAATATCATATGGTGAAGATTTAAGAAAAGTAAACAAACTAAGCAACATCAATCTAAGTTGGTTGATTAAAGCCTACAAACAAAATAGAACTAAAAGTTTTTTTAATTCTTTTTTCACAAAATTAGCTGGAACAAAATCCTTACAAACTCAACTAGAAAAAGAAACTTCAGAGTCTGTTATTAGAGCTTCCTGGAAGAAAGGCCTAGATAAGTTTAAAATTGTTAGAAATAAATATTTGATTTATCAATAACCTATTTTTCCAAATTAGTAGAATTGGTTCGTTTTTTATACTTCTGAAAAGGTTGTTTTAATAATTCTTTTAAAGACGAATTGATTGCTTCATTAGGAAAAGTATCTACACCATAGACAATTTTATCTCTATCTAAATGCATATAAGTACCCAATAAACGATCCCAAATTGAAAAAATATTTCCATAATTAGCATCTGTGTATGGTAATAGGTTGTGATGATGAACTTTATGCATATCTGGAGAGACAATCACATAACTTAGTAGTTTATCTAACGATTTTGAAATTTTAATATTTGCATGTGTAAACTGAGTAAAAATTAAAGACATCGATTGATAAATCATCACAATGGCGATAGGAGTCCCTACTACTAAAACACCTAGCAGCGTAAATGTAAAACGAATAACACTTTCTAATGGATGATGTCTGTTAGCGGTAGTGGTATCTACTTTATGATCTGAATGGTGAACTAAATGAATCATCCACAAAGGTTTAATTTTGTGTTCTGTAAAATGTGCTAAATAGGCGCCAAAAAAATCAAGCAAAAGTATCCCTATTAATACATAAAGCCATAGTGGCATCTCGGGTAACCAATTTATAATACCAAAATTATTAACTTGAACCCAATCTGCTGTATTTAAGAGTAAAAAGGCCAAAGAAAAATTTATAATGATAGTCGTGGCTGTAAAAAATAAATTAGGGAAAGCGTGTTTCCATTTTTTATAATTAAAATTAAATAAAGGTAATACGCCTTCTAAAAGCCAAAAAAAAGTAATTCCACCAACTAGAATCAAACTTCTATGCAAAGAAGGAATGGTCTCAAAATAATTCAATATATATGACATGATTTTTATTTTGTACTAAAATACAAGTTTTTTTTAAAAATTAATCGATACTAAATAATCTACAAAAATCAATAACTCATCTTCAAGAATACTTAGCTTCTTCTAACTTTTTTATTATACTGAAGTGGAATATGCTTTTTTAATTTTTCTATAATTGAAAATGCAGCAGGACAAACCTCAGTATTAGCAGCAGTTAAGTCTGTAATCTGAATAAATTTCTTTCTATCTGTATGAGGATATTCAGAACATGCTTTGGGTCTAACATTGTATATAAAACACGAATTGTCAGATTCATCAAAAAAAGAGCACGGAGCAGTTTTTAAAACCATAAAATCATCTTGATCTCTCACGAGGTATTTATCTATAAAAACATGTTCTTTGATTTTTAGATATTTAGAAATTCGTTGAATATCTTTTTCTATAAATATTGGGCTGGTTGTTTTACAACAATTTCCACAAGACAAACAATCAGTTTTTTTGAATTCTTCCTCATGAAGATTTTTCATTACTAGATCTAGATTCTTAGGTGTTCTTTTCTTAAGCATTTTAAAATACTTCAGAGTCTCAGGCATGGTTTCCTTGGACAATTTGGTTAACTGTTTTAATCTTTTTTCCATTTTGTAAAACTAAACTTTTCTGCTTTTGTACTCAAAGCTTGCTCCTTCTCTAGTTTGATATCTTTTAAATTAGCTATAGCTATGCAAAAGTACCAATAAAATCTACTTAAACATCCATCATAAAAACAAATAAAATATGTAATTTTGCACTTCAATTTAAGATACTCAATGAATATTCAAACCCTTTTAGAGACCAAAGTAAAAGAAGGTTTTATAATACTTTTTGAAACTACAATTCCATCGGTTGAATTTCAGGCTACGCGAAAAGATTTTGAAGGAGATATTACTATTGTTATCTTTCCTATGCTCAGGTATAAGAAAGGAAACCCAGTTCAAATAGGTGAAGGTATTGGAAAGTATCTAGTTGAAAACATTGAAGAAGTTGTTTCCTATAATGTAGTTAAAGGATTTTTAAATTTAGTCATAGATGATCGTTTTTATCTTCAGTCTTTTTACACTAATTTTAATCAAGAATCTTATGGCCTTTGCTCCGACTCTAAAAATGTTGTGATGGTTGAATATTCTTCACCTAACACCAACAAGCCACTTCACTTGGGGCACGTAAGAAATAATTTACTAGGGTATTCAGTAGCTGAAATTTTAAAAGCCTCCGGAAACAAAGTTTATAAAACTCAGATTATCAATGATCGTGGTATCCACATTTGCAAGTCCATGTTAGCGTGGAAAAAGTATGGAAACTCAGAGACCCCAGAATCAAAAGGAATGAAGGGAGATAGTTTTGTTGGGTTCTATTATGTGAAATTTAATGATATCTATAAAAAAGAGATTAACAACCTAATATCTGATGGACTATCTGAAGAAGAAGCAAAAAAACAAGCGCCTATTCTAATTGAAGCTCAAAAGATGTTGTTAAAATGGGAGGCAGGAGATCCAGAAACTGTTGCTCTATGGAAAATGATGAATGAATGGGTGTATGATGGATTTAAAATTACTTACCAAAATTTAGGGGTAAATTTTGATACTTTATATTACGAAAGTGATACTTATTTATTAGGTAAAGATGTTATAGAAGATGGAATAACTCGTGGAGTATTCTTTAAAAAAGACGATGGATCTGTATGGTGTGATTTAACTGACGAAGGATTAGATGAAAAGCTAGTGCTTAGATCAGACGGTACAGCTGTTTATATGACTCAAGATATTGGAACTGCCATCCAACGTGTCAAAGATCATTCAGACATCAATGGAATGGTTTATACAGTTGGAAATGAACAAGACTATCATTTCAAAGTCTTATTTTTGATTTTAAAAAAATTAGGGTTTTCATGGGCAGCACAATTATATCATTTAAGTTATGGTATGGTAGATTTACCCTCAGGGAAAATGAAATCTAGAGAGGGAACAGTAGTGGATGCTGATGAGCTAATGCAAGAAATGACAGATACTGCAAAAAATATTTCTCAAGAATTAGGAAAGTTAGATGGGTATTCAGATGAAGAAAAAATAGACTTATATCGAATGATTGGGCTAGGTGCACTTAAATATTTTATTTTAAAGGTAGATCCAAAGAAGCGTATATTATTTGACCCGAAATCTTCTGTAGATTTCCAAGGTAATACGGGTCCGTTTATTCAATATACATACGCAAGAATACAATCAATTCTTCGTAAAGCTACTTTTAAATATGATGAGCCAGTAGATATTGCTGGTGTGTCTCTACATACAAAAGAAAAAGAATTAATTAAACAAATAGAATTGTATCCAGATATAATTCAACAAGCAGCAAAAAACTTTTCACCTGCACTTATTGCTAATTACACATATGACTTGGTAAAAGAATTTAATTCCTTCTATCAAAATGTATCCATATTAGGAGAAACAGATGAAACAAAAAAAACAATACGAGTTCAATTGGCGAGTAAAGTTGCTGAAATTATAAAATCTGCATTCAATTTATTGGGCATAGATGTACCTAATAGAATGTAATATATGGTGTCTGTAGGGAGTTAAAGACACCTCAATAAAATTTTAAAACTGATAAAACTCCGTGTAAACATTCTTAAAAAGTAAAAAAATGAAATATGATATCATCATTGTTGGAAGTGGACCTGGAGGATATGTCACTGCCATTAGAGCTTCTCAACTTGGCTTTAAAACAGCTGTTGTAGAAAAAGAAAGTCTAGGAGGTGTTTGTTTAAACTGGGGGTGTATTCCTACAAAAGCTTTATTAAAAAGTGCACAGGTATATGATTACCTCAAGCATGTAGACCAATATGGTTTGAAAGCAGAATCAATTGATAAAGATTTTAACGCAGTAGTATCTAGAAGTAGAAATATAGCCAATGGAATGAGCAAAGGTGTTCAATTCTTAATGAAAAAGAATAAAATAGATATTATAGACGGGTTTGGAAAAGTTAAGACGGGAAAAAAAGTTGCTGTAACAGGCGAAGACGGAAAGGTAAAAGAATACAGTGCTGATCATATTATTATTGCTACTGGAGCTAGATCTAGAGAATTACCTAACTTACCACAAGACGGTGAAAAAGTAATTGGATACAGAAAAGCAATGACTTTACCTTCTCAGCCAAAATCTATGATTGTTGTAGGTTCTGGTGCTATTGGTGTAGAATTTGCCCACTTTTATAACGCCATGGGAACGAAGGTTATCATCGTAGAATATTTACCAAATTTAGTTCCTCTAGAAGATAAAGATGTTTCTAAACAATTTGAACGATCCTTTAAAAAAGCTGGTATTAAGGTCATGACAAATGCTTCCGTAGAATCTGTAGATACTTCTGGAAAAGGAATAAAGGCTACTGTTAAAACTAAAAAAGGTGAAGAAATTTTAGAAGCTGATATTGTTTTATCTGCTGTAGGTATAAAAACCAATATAGAAAATATTGGATTAGAAGATGTAGGGATCATTACAGACAGAGACAAAATATTAGTAAATGACTGGTATCAAACTAATATTCCAGGATATTATGCTATTGGAGATGTAGTTCCCGGTCCAGCCTTGGCTCATGTTGCCTCAGCTGAAGGAATTACATGCGTAGAAAAAATAGCTGGTTTACATTCTGAAAAAATAGACTATGGAAATATTCCTGGATGTACCTATGCGAGTCCTGAAATTGCTTCTGTTGGACTCACTGAAGACCAAGCTAAAGATCAAGGATATGAAATAAAGGTTGGTAAATTTCCTTTTTCTGCCTCAGGAAAAGCAACTGCAGCTGGAACACCAGATGGTTTTGTAAAAGTAATTTTTGATGCAAAATATGGTGAATGGTTAGGTTGTCACATGATAGGAGCTGGAGTAACAGATATGATTGCAGAGGCGGTATTAGGAAGAAAGTTAGAAACTACTGGGCACGAAGTTTTAAAAACCATTCACCCTCATCCTACTATGAGCGAGGCAGTAATGGAAGCTGTAGCTGATGCCTATGACGAAGTTATTCATTTATAAGTACTTACAATAAAAAAGCAATACTTAAGAATTAAAAAAACAAAAATTGATTTTTGTGGCATTGTTTTTGTTACATATTTAAAATCAATATTTATTCAAAATACATTTTGATATTTGTATTTTTCGGGAATTATTGTATGAAAAAAGAAATTACCCCTAGACCAAAGCTAAGCTTTGGTTTTGGACTTTTATGACCCTACAGATTACACAAATATTTTTATTAGATAATTAAGAATTGTATTTTTACAATATGATTTTAAATAGATTACTCCTTGATAATTAATTACAACAACTTTCTCTTAGAAATTTTAAAGGCTTTTATAAAGTTATGCATAGCTGGGCTATTAATAGGACTTCTTAAATCGTATGATTTAATTATTGCACTAATTTTACTCATAAAAATAATCCATGTTGTCTATAAAAATGTAATCATATCTAAAATTAAAAATTGGATTTTGTTGTACGGAATGTCCTTAACCGGTTTAGCTGGAATGATTGGAGAAAATTGGGGTGTTAGTAATGCTTATTGGGAATACCACAAAGTATCTAGGGAACTCCCTTTATGGCTTCCTTTTGCTTGGATGTTAGCATTTTATTTCTTGTATAGTATTGAATCTAGATTGATTCCTTACTTAAAATACAAAACAATTAAAAATAAACTAATTATAGCTTTTTGGCTTTCATTTCTTGTTCCAGCTTTTGGTGAAATTATTACAATTAATCTAGGTGTTTGGACATACTATTGGCCGTATCAACTATTTGGCGTTCCTCTTTATGCCTTCATGTGTTTAGTTTTTGTTCACATGATAGTTTATGGGATATTAGCCTTTGTCTGCAAAAAGAAAAAAATCAATGATGTTGTTTTTACTTAAAATAATATTTTAAAATTGCCAAGCTATTATTCGAGTAACTTTATTTCCTTGATGCATAGGAATTATTTTCATTGTTTTTACATTAAGTTTGTCTCCAGATTTCTGAAGACTTTCAATGGTTTCCTTTTTTGAAACTAAACTAGTAAACCAAAGGCTACTATTTTTATATAATGAGCTCTGATATAGGTAATTATGTAAAAAAGCTTTTTCTCCACCAGGATACCATAATTCATTATTATTACCAGAAAAATTACGAACAGTATTTGTTCCTAAGTTTCTGTTTTTTCTTGCATTCGCTCCCCTAGCCTCTTTTTCAGATTTATAGAAAGGAGGATTACAAATAACTGCGGAAAAAGAATCTCCTTTTTCAATTATTCCCTCTAAAATATTTCCTTCATCAAACTGTTGTCTCAAAATTATCTTATTACTAAGATTATTATCATCTATAATATCTTGAGCGGTATCTAGTGAGTCTAATTCTATATCTGTTGCAACAAAATTCCACTCATATTCCTTAACACCTAGTAAAGGATAAATACATGTTGCACCAGTACCTATGTCTAAAACAGTAATTTTATCTTTATTTTTAGACTCCGATAACAAATCAGAAACATAATGAATATAGTCTACTCGACCTGGTATCGGAGGACATAAATTTTCATCAGGAAAGACCCAATTATTTATTCCATAATAGACCTTCAACAAAGTAAGATTTAATTCTTTTACTGCTTTTGGATCAGAAAAATCTATTGTAAGGTTTCCATAATCATTTTTAGTAACAAAAGAGATTAAATTTTTATTGTGTTGGGTTAAAACATCAAAATCATAACTGTTTTTATGCTTATTTCTAGGATGCAATCCCGGCTTTAAGTTCATTTAGAGTTCTAAGATAGTAAATGCTTGTTCTAGTGGTTTTAGTGATTCTTTTAATGCGATAATTAAGTCGTGTCCGTGAGCTAAATAATACTCAGAAAAATTTCGCTGACGCTCTTCTAAACTTTTATTTGGTAATAATTGATCTTGTAATGATTTAATTCTATTTATTAAAAGAAAGTTTTTTCTTTTCTCCGCACGAAGCAATCGTTTTTCTAAATTCTCTAAACCTTTTAGTTGTTTTCTTTGCTGTGCATCTACTGCTCCAATAAAAGAAACATCTGTGTCATTGGCAATTCTTCTTAGGGCTAAAAACTGTTGGGTTAATAATTCTGTTGCATCTGCAAAACTAAATTGAATGTCTGAGTTCTTTTGAACTTTTTTAGCAAGTAAAAGATGTTGTTCCATAAACATTTCTTCAAAAGAAATATCTAAATTATGTAATTTTTTGACCTGTTTTTTAGAAACAATCTGTACTGAATTTCTCAACAATAATATTGGAAAAGGAATCTCTACGGCTTCAAAATAGGCTTTCAATTGAAACCAGTAAGCTAGCTCACCTCCACCTCCAATATAACAAAGATTAGGCAAAATTACTTCTTGATATAGAGGCCTCATAATTACATTTGGACTAAATCTATCACTGTGGTTCTCTAGCTCGTAAATTATTTCAGCTTCCGAAAAAACAAGGTCTGTGTTGTGAATTGGATACTGTCCTTCGTTTTCTATAATTCGTTCTCGAGAGTTTTCAGTTAAATAAAATAAATTTATATCTCTCGGGTTAACCTGTACCTTATAATCTTTTTCTAAATTTAATATAGTTTTAGAAACTGCTTTCTTTGAAGTTTGATTAAGAAGCTCATCTTTCATTAAAGGAGCAAATATATTTTTTAATCGTTGGTCATCAGCATCTAAAATAACTAGCCCATAACTTTTAAATAACTCATTTGCAATATACCTAGTAGCATCGGCCAAACTATTTTGGGATACATATGCTTTTTCAAAAAGTTGTGATAAAAATATGGCATTTTTAGAATCTCCTAATTGTTTTGAAAAACTAGCAAAAACCTCCTGCAGACCTTCTAGCGAAAATCTTCCAACAGCACCACCCTCTGGTCTATCCCAAGTCACTTTTTTACCTTTAAAATTAAAATAATTAATTTCTTCAAAATCATGATCTTCAGTTGCCATCCAATACACAGGAACAAACCGTTGCAAAGGAAATTGCTCTGCCAAAGTTTCTGACAAATTAATGGTAGAGAGTATCTTATACAAAAAATACAAAGGCCCCGTAAATAGGTTTAATTGGTGGCCTGTTGTAATTGTAAAAGTATCTTTATTTTCTAGTGATTTAATGTTTTCTAAGGTGGCTTCTGAAGCAGTTATATTACTATACTGGTCTTGTAAAACAGTCACCAATTCTTTTCTAGTTACTTGTGGAAAAGATGTTGCTTTCTCCTGAATTTGTGAGGCAAACCCCTTCATATCTGGGAAATTATTATAAAACTGTTTAATAGATTCTTTCTGATCTAAATAATCAGTCATTGTTTTGGAGAAGAATCCTGTTTTGTGAAAAGGAATATGAGTAAATTTCATAAAATGAATACGTGACAAGATTTGATAAAACCTTAGTTTATAAATTTTAAAAATAAAAATTTATCAAAAATACTAAATTTGTAGCCACCTTTAAAAACCAAATGTAATAAGAGCCTTTTGTAAGTTATTTATTATTTAAATAAATTCTTATTTTTGGATTCATAAAATCCTTATCACATGAAATCTAGAGTTTTAATTCTACTTACAATTATAATATCAACTTCACTTTTTTCTCAAAATATTCAGTCTCCCAAAGAATTTTTAGGCTATGAATTAGGAACACAATTTACACGTCATCACAAAGTGGTGGATTATTTTAGTTATGTAAGCAATAAATTAGACAATGTTGTCCTTGAAAAATATGGTGAAACCAATGAGCGAAGACCTTTGTATGTTAGTTATATTTCATCAAAAAAGAATATTGAAAACTTAGAACAAATTAGACTTAATAATTTAGGACAAACTGGATTAAAACCTGCAAGTGACAATTCCATAGCAATAGTTTGGCTGAGCTATAATGTTCACGGTAATGAAGCGTCTAGTACAGAGGCTTCCATGCAAACTTTGTTTGAATTAGTGACAGAAAAAAAGGATGTACTAGAAAATACTCTAGTAATAATAGATCCCTGTATTAATCCTGATGGGCGAGATAGATATGCCAATTGGTATAATCAGGTTAAAAGTAATCCCTACAATGCAGATCAAAATGCAAAAGAACACAGAGAACCTTGGCCAGGTGGTAGAGCGAATCATTATTTATTTGATTTAAATAGAGATTGGGCCTGGGCTACTCAAATAGAATCTACCCAACGCTTAAAAATATATAATAAATGGATGCCACATATTCATGTAGATTTTCATGAGCAATACATAAATAATCCTTATTATTTTGCTCCAGCTGCAGAACCATTTCATGAAATCATCACAGATTGGCAACGTAATTTTCAAGTTCAGATTGGAAAAAATCATGCCCGATATTTTGATGAAAATGGTTGGCTTTATTTTACCAAAGAAAGTTTTGACCTACTCTACCCTAGCTATGGAGACACCTATCCTACCTATATGGGTGCAATAGGAATGACGTATGAGCAAGCTGGTGGTGGTATGGGTGGTTTAGGTGTAGATACAGACCATGGGTATGAACTAACTTTAATAGATAGAGTTGCTCATCATAAAACTACCGGCTTATCAACTGTAGAAATAGCCTCTGAAAATGCTTTGAAATTAAATACTGAATTTAAAAAATTCTTTACTTTAAAAAACTTCAAGTACAAGAGTTATGTTCTAAAAAATGAAAATAAAGATAAAACTGATCGCATAATATCATTACTAAATAAACATGAAATTGATTACGAATATGCTAACAAAGGAACAATAAAAGGGTATAATTATCAAACTCAAACCGAATCTCGTATGTTACTAAGTTCAAATGATTTAGTTATTCATACTCAACAACCTAAAGGGAAGATGGTAAAAGTTTTATTTGAGCCTAATGCAAAATTAAGTGACTCTTTAACCTATGATATTACCGCTTGGTCATTACCTTATGCTCATGGTTTTAAAGCAATGGCATCTTCAAATAAAGTCTCTTCCAGAAATGATATCATAGTAGATACTCCACAGATTAAAATAGAAGAAAATGCATATGCATATTTATCAAAATGGAACAGTTTAGAAGATGCTTCTTTCTTAGCAGAGCTGCTTCATAAAAATATTCGTGTTCGTTTTTCTGAAAAGGATTTTAATGTAGAAGGAAATTCATATAAGAAAGGCACGTTAATTATTTTACAAGCTGATAATAAAAAAAATGAAAAATTTTATAATCAAATATCATCCATTGCTAGAAACAACAATAGAAAAATTACCCCTGTAAATACAGGTTTTGTAACTACAGGTAAAGACTTTGGGTCCTCAAGTATAAAACCAATCAATAAACAAAAAGTAGCTATTATTTCGGGTAAAGGAACCTCTTCTTTAAGTTTTGGTGAAATTTGGCATTTCTTTGAAACCCAGTTACATTATCCGCTAACTGCTTTAGATACAGATTATATAAATAGAGTTGATTTAAACAAATATGATGTATTAATAATACCTAATGGATATTATAGTACAATCTTAAATAAAAGTGGTTTAAAAAAAATAAACAACTTTGTACAAGCTGGTGGAACTGTTATAGCTATAGGTGGAGCTTTACGAAGTTTTGCCAACAAAGATGGTTTTGCATTAAAAAGTAAAAAATCAATTAGTAATGAAGAAAACAGTACAGCTAATCTAACTTCATATGAAGATACTAGAAGAAATAGGGCCAATAATTTAATTACTGGCGCTATTTTTAAAAGCACAGTAGACGATAGCCACCCAATGGCTTTTGGTTATAATAGTTCTTATTTTTCTCTAAAACTTAATAATGCAAGTTACGAGTATCTTCAAAATGGAAATAATATTGCTTATTTTGATGAAGATGCTAAAAAATACGCAGGATTTGCTGGACAAAAAGCATTGAAAAATATTCCAAAATCATTATTATTTGGAGAAGAAAGAAAAGGTAATGGTAGCATTATTTATATGGTAGATAACCCATTATTTCGTTCGTTTTGGGATAATGGTAAACTATTTTTTGTAAATGCTGTT
>JADFAM010000021.1 GCA_015665265.1 Flavobacterium sp. | reverse complement strand
ATTGAAAATCAATATTTTATAAATATTAATTTTTACAAAGCCCCGTTCTTGTTGACATTCTTAAAACATTGGTTATTAAAAATAATAAATACTTTTTTTTGAATTTTAAAAAAAAATTTGTTTGTGAATATCACAAGAAAGTAACTCTTTAATAAAAACAACTTCTTTTTAGAAATTTTCATCCTTTTTCAGAGGAATTTTATGATTTTTAGCCATAAATTCTTCACATTTCTAATTAATATTAGAAATGAGTTCCATTTATAAAAAATGAATCTTAACCCTTATGCCCTTCAGCTACTTTTTCTAGTTCCAAGTACCAGTTGTTTCCAAACTTCCTAATTAATGCTTCTTTTACAAACTTATATACGGGTACTTTTAATTCTTTCCCTAATGTACATGCATCATTACAAATATCCCACTTATGATAATTGACTGCAGAAAATTCACTGTACTCTTTCACTCTAACCGGATACAAATGACAAGAAATTGGTTTTTTCCAGTTTACAACTCCTTTGTTGTATGCTTCCTCTATTCCACAAAATGCTATTTTATTTTCGTTAAAAATGAGGTACGCACATTCAGAATTGTTAACCAATGGTGTTTCTAATTCTCCTAAATTACTTTTTACAGAGGTTCCTTGTTGTTCTATAACTTCTATTCCCTCTGGTCTCAAAAAGGGTTTAAGTTTTGAGTAAATTTCTTTTAAAATAGCTGTTTCATCTTTTTCTAATGGGGCTCCTGCTACTCCAGAAACACAACATTCTCCTTTGCATTTAGAAAGATTACATGTAAAATCTTTCTCTATAATGTCTTCCGAAACTATGGTTTTTCCTAATTGAAACATTTGGCAAAAATAGCATAAAATATTTTCTGTTTTTTACATTTTGATTCGGTTAGTTTTCTACTTTTGCAACTTTAAACAACTACTTATGAATTTTAATTTTAAGGAAATATTTACCGCATTCATGGTGTTATTTGCGGTCATAGATATTGTTGGGAATATTCCAATCATCATAGATTTAAGAAAAAAAGTGGGCCATATTCAGTCAGAAAAAGCATCACTAATTGCTGGTGTTATTATGGTGGTATTTCTTTTTTTAGGACAAAGTTTACTTGAATTGATAGGAATTGATGTGTATTCTTTTGCTGTAGCAGGGTCTTTCATTCTTTTTTTTATCGCACTAGAAATGATTTTAGGAATTACGCTTTATAAAGATGATGAAGACTCGGAAAGCATAACTGCTACCGTATTTCCTCTTGCATTCCCTTTAATTGCTGGACCCGGAAGCCTTACTACGCTCTTATCTTTACGAGCAGAATTCTTTATTGAAAATATTATTATTGCTGTTTTATGCAATGTTGTGGTGATTTATGTTGTTCTAAAAACTTCTCCAAAAATAGAGCGCATTATTGGTGCTAACGGGATTAAAATTATTCGAAAAATATTTGGAGTTATTTTATTAGCCATTGCTGTAAAATTATTTGCTGCTAACATTCAAGCACTCTTTTAACGATGTTTGACGCATTAATTATTGGAGGTGGCGTAGCGGGCATGCAATGTGCTTTAGTTCTAGGGTCAGGGCTTAAAAAGCCCTATGCTATCAATAAAAAGGTGGGGGTAATCATGCATCAAAGAAGCTCTCATCTACAGAATGCTCTTTTTAACAATGTGCTTGGTTTACCTTCAGGAACTCTTGGCGCTGATGTATTGACAGCGGGAAAAAATCAATTGACTACAAATTACCCAAATATTACTCAAATTGAGGGTGAAAAAGTAATTTCTATTGCTATTCAAGACGATTTTCATATCGTAAAAACCAATAAAAAAGAGTACAAGACTCAAATCATTGTTTTAGCCTTAAATTATGCAAAGCCATTTCTAATTAAAGGTTTAGAAGCGTATCTAGAACCTCATCAAAGAGCAAAAGCATCCAAAAATAGAATTCAATTAAGTAATGAAAATTATTTGGTTACTGAGGGTGTCTATGTTTGTGGAACCTTATCTGGATACAGAAGCCAATTTGCCATAGCAGCAGGTAGTGGAGCCAGTGTAGCAACTGATATCTTAACCTTATGGAACAACGGAGAACACAGCCAAGTACATGATAAGATTTAGCTGGTTTTTTGCTCCATTTTTCCTGTGAAATTTAAAATAACGAATGCTAAGCCACATAAAGACTGAATTAAAAAAACAACACGAATCTCATCTTTCTCTACACACTGTAAAATTCCACTAAGTACTAAGAAAACACCATAGATATAAAAAAACACTTTTCGAAATGATGATTTTTTAGCCTCAGAAATCTTCATGATTTTCATAGATACAACGTGCAAGATGGCTACTACAATAAAAGTTCCTAGTAAAATTAAGAGTCCCTTGCCCATGTTGTAAATATAGAAATTGTAATTAAAAAGTCAACCCATTACAAATTACTCCACTGTGATGGTTTGTTCTTTCGGAGTGGTTAATCTTACTCCCTTAATCCTTTTCATAATTTCATAATATTAATCTTGATTGACGTTTAAATGACGTATTGATTATTTAATGATTAAATTAAAATTTCAGTTACTTTGTTGTTAAGTAAATTTAATTTCTTTTTTATGAATTTAAGTAAAAGAATAAAAAAATCGAGGACAAAAAATGGATTAACTCAACTAGACCTTTCTGAGTGATTTATATGAGTAGTTATACTTTTTTTAAAGAATTATACTAGTTCAAAAATATATCTAAGTACCTGATAATAAAGTAGTTACTACTCAACAGTAACGGATTTGGCTAAGTTTCTCGGTTGATCTACATTCTTATCTAACATAACTGCAATATGGTATGACAGCAACTGAAAAGGGATAGTCGTTAAAAGTGGTGTAAGTGCCTCCTCGGTTTCTGGTATTTCAATCACGTGATCTGCAATTTCTTTTACCGTAACATCTCCTTCGGTAACAATAGCAATAATTTTACCGCTTCTAGATTTTATTTCTTGAATATTACTGACTACTTTTTCGTAGTGCCCTTTTTTCGTAGCAATCACAAATAAAGGCATGTCTTCGTCTATTAAGGCTATAGGGCCATGTTTCATTTCAGCAGCAGGATATCCCTCTGCGTGGATATATGAAATTTCCTTTAATTTTAAGGCGCCTTCTAAGGCAACAGGGAAATTAAACCCTCTTCCAAGATATAGACAGTTTTTAGCATCTTTATAAATGCTAGCAATCTCTTTTACTTTATCGTCTATTTCTAGCAATTTTTGAACCTTATTAGGTATCAATTGCATTTTTTGCAAATAAGCGTGAAATTCAGATTTTGATAGCGTTCCTATTTCCTTTGCAAGCTTTAAAGCTATTAGAGACAATACTGTAATTTGTGTTGTAAATGCTTTTGTTGAAGCTACACCAATCTCTGGTCCAGCATGCGTATATGCACCAGCATGCGTCTCTCTAGCGATTGATGACCCTACTACATTACATACTCCAAAAACAAATGCTCCTTTAGACTTTGCTAATTTTATAGCAGCCAAAGTATCGGCGGTTTCACCAGACTGAGAAATAGCAATCACAACATCATTAGGAGTAATAATTGGGTTTCTATATCTAAACTCAGAAGCATATTCTACTTCTACTGGTATTCTAGCCATTTCTTCAATTAAATACTCTCCTACTAATCCTGCATGCCAAGAGGTACCGCAAGCCACAATAATAATTCGTTTGGCATTTAAAAATTTCTCAAGGTTATTATCTACACCTGCCATTTTTATAATCCCTTGATTGGCCAACATTCTTCCTCTGTAGGTATCTATAATTGCTTTTGGCTGTTCATGAATCTCTTTAATCATGAAATGGTCGTACCCTCCTTTTTCTATTTGTTCTAAACTTAATTTAAGTTTTTGAATAGTTGGCTCTACAGACGAATCATCCATTATTTTTCTTACTCGAATATCTCTTCCAAGCTTCACAATGGCCATTTCTTCATCTTCTAAGTACATCACATTTTTAGTAAACTCAATAAAAGGAGAGGCATCTGAAGCAATAAAGAATTCATCATTATTCTTGCCTACACCAATAGCAATAGGGCTTCCTAATCTTGCTACAATAATTTCATTAGGTTTTTCTTTATCAAAAACAGCAATTGCATAGGCTCCTATTACCTGAGTAAGAGCTATTTGTACCGCTTTCCCTAACTTACATTCTTCTTGCTTTTTAACTTCTTCAATTAAATTCACAAGAACTTCAGTATCTGTATCACTTTGAAAAGAGTAACCTCTTAAAGATAATTCTTTTCTTAGCGTATCATAATTTTCAATGATCCCATTATGAACAATTACTAAGTTTCCTGATTGAGATGTGTGAGGGTGAGAATTGATATCGTTAGGAACCCCGTGGGTGGCCCATCTTGTATGGCCAATCCCTATGGTTCCAACTTTTCTTTTGGAGTCGTTATCTGTTATTTGTTCTAAATCAGCTACTTTGCCTTTAGTTTTGGAAAGATTGATGTCTTCTCCGTCATAAATCATGATTCCGGCACTATCGTAACCTCTGTACTCAAGTCTTTTTAACCCATTAATAATAATAGGGTATGCTTGTTTGTTCCCTATATAGCCTGTTATTCCACACATAAAAATTCTTTTTCAATTAATTTTTTGTTAGTTTTCTTCTGTTTTGACTGTGTATGCTATAGTTAATTTAGCTTTTCTTGAAGCGTCTTGAGTATTGTGATTCAGCAACATGATTGCTTTTGGATTCCAGTTATGGCTTCTTACAATAGTGTCTATGGCAGATACTGGAAGATCAGTTGGATTAATAACCCTTACACCAAGCTTTGGTAAATCATTGGTGGTTCCCTCAAGAAGTTCTGACATATAATCAGTTATATTAAAAGTATAACTATCTGGTTTATTCTGACTATCCAATTCTAAAGAACCCCCAACCTGATTAACTCCTTCTGTAATATAGTCTAAAACTTGACTTGGCCTTTCTTCACCGGAATTGGTTAAACCATCTTTATAAATAAACAACTGATAAGGAGTTGCAGTAGTATCTGGTTCAACAACATCTTTATCTATGTAAAGAGTGATACGAGCGTCATTAACTAACCAGTTTTTTGTTCTTAAGTCCTCAAGCTGGTCTGGCAAGCCATTAAGATCATTGTCATCACCTAATATTTTTAACTGAGCCATAGATCCAGCAGTTCCTTGGATTGCTATATTATTTGATCCTGAAGATTGCCCTGGAGTTGTTTCTAAATGGCTATTTCTAATACCTGACAGTAAAAAAGAATCTGTTTTATTAATAGTGTCATACACCACAGTACCACCGTCTGTTAAAATGGTATTCGTATAATATATATCGATTGACGGCTGTAATCCTGTGCTATTTAAACTTAAAGACATCAACGAACCACCATCTCCTTCTGCTTGTATTTTAATTCCTCTAAAATAATTATTAAAAGCGTCTTGAGATGCAAAATTTGGGGTTTCATATTGATCAAAAAGTAACTCTTGGATCAAATCTTCTTTAAGAGGAATGCTAATGGAAGGGGTTAGATTAGGAAATGCAATAGTATCTGTGGTATATACTTCCCCTGTACTTAGTTTTCTAGTTATAAAGTTAGCAGTATCTCTGCTGTTTGGCATAAACTGTATGTCTTCAATACTATTTAACTTTTGCGTCCCTACATCATAAATTTGATCAGATGGATAGGCGTTTAACAAAGCAGGTGAAGATGGATTTAAATTACTTAAATAGGTTTCTAATCTAAAAACATTGAGTGTAAACGGTACCAATTGATTTCCAATAATTGAGTCTAATTGATAATTAGAATTTACTGTTGTGGTAGCTAATAATGAAGCATTGTAAGGTATTCTTAATAAAACAGTATCTATGGTAGTAACCACTGTAGTGTCTGAACCATACTCATTGTCTACTATTGTTAGATCAAAGGGAATGGCAAGTTGAGAAATAATAGATGCTTCTATTTTTTTGTAGTTACTATTATTATAAACACCTAATAAGTATTGCCCAAGAACGCCTCCAATTTCAAAACCATCTGCTTGAACATTTTCAATATTTTTACCAGTAACTTCTATTTCAAAAACCGTGTCATTAATAGAAAACTCTCCATTATTAACAATAGACGTTCCTATATCCGTGAAGTCTTCTTCACACGATACAATAGACACTAAAAGAAACACTGTAATTGCAACGGATACTGTTGCCTTCATATATTTTCTTAACATAACCAACCTAAGTTTACTCTTCTGAAATAAGTTCTTCGTAAAAATTTAAGTAAGATTCAAACGAATCTTCTTCTTGAAATGATAACGCAGGTATATCATTTTTTGTGATTTCCTCATCAATCTCCTCAGGAATTTGCTTGCTTCCTTTAACTATAGCATCAGAATTTGATACTGCGCTTTTTATAATATTAGTATAGTTTGGTTCTTTTAAAATGTTAATTTTTTCATCTGAAATTTTATCAAATTTAATTTTTTCAGCAAGGTTAGTATTTAACGATCCCTCAAAATCTTTATCATATACAGACGTTACTATTTTACTTTCTGAAAACAACGGCTCTTCACTGTAATATTCTTTAATGTACAATGGCAATAATGATGCCATCCAGCCGTGAACATGAATAATATCTGGAGCCCAGTTTAATTTTTTTACAGTCTCAACAACTCCTTTAGCAAAGAAAATTGCTCTTTCGTCATTGTCTGAAAATAATTGATCATCTTCATCTGAAAAAATAGCTTTTCTTTTAAAATATTCATCGTTATCAATAAAATAAACTTGCATTCTTTCTTTTGGAATTGAAGCAACTTTAATAATTAAAGGCATGTCCATGTCATTAATTATTAAATTCATTCCTGACAAACGAATTACTTCGTGTAGCTGATGTCTTCTCTCATTAATAACCCCAAAACGAGGCATAAATATTCTTGTCTGTACACCTTTAGAATGAGCCTTCTTTGCCACATTGAATGCAGTAGATGCTATATCTGTTTCTGGTAAATAAGGAACAACCTCTGAAGAAACATATAATATTCTCTTATCTTTCATTGAATCTAAGCCTTTATATAAGTTTGCAAAAGTACAAATTTTTATGCAAAAGTCGTGTTAAAATGCTAAGTTTGCGGTCATAGACGATATTAAATTATGAAGGTTTTTAAAACCAAGACAGAGCTAAAGACATATTTTAATGGGTATAGTTCTAAAAACTTCACAATTGGATTTGTTCCAACAATGGGTGCTTTGCATAATGGGCACCTATCTTTAATCAAAGAATCTATTAAAAACAACCAGATTACTGTTGCAAGTATTTTTGTGAACCCTACTCAATTTGACAAAAAGGAAGATTTAGAAAATTATCCTAGAACTCTTGAAAGTGATTTATCTATATTGCAAGGTGTTTCTTGTGACATTGCTTTTATACCGTCTATTGAAGAAATTTATGCAAATACTGTGGATGCTAATCATTTTGAGTTTGATGGGTTGGAAATTCAAATGGAAGGAAAATTTAGAAAAGGACACTTTAACGGAGTAGGCACTATTGTAAAAAAACTATTCGAAATTGTAACTCCAACAAATGCTTATTTTGGTGAGAAAGACTTTCAGCAACTTCAAATAATTAGAAAAATGGTTCAGAAAAACCAGTTACCTGTGTCTGTGATAGGATGTCCTACTTTTAGAGAAGAAAACGGCCTAGCCATGAGCTCAAGGAACCAGCTCCTTTCGGAAAAAGAAAAGGAAGAAGGGGCTATCATCTATGAAATATTACATGAAGTAAAACAACTAATAAACAAAGAATCCATAGAGAAAATAAATTCATGGGTGGCTGCTCAATTTGATAAAAATCCTCATTTTGAATTGGAATATTTTGTAATTGCAGACGAGGAAAATCTGATACCCGCTTCAACTATTTCATCTAATAAAAATTATCGTGCTTTTATTGCAGTGCATGCAGATAAGGTTCGTTTAATTGACACTATGGCTCTATAATTCCAATTTCTTTTAACTTGATTTTAATTCCAAATTTTTAAAAAAGTAGTACTTTTGCCGGATGTTAGTTCAAGTTGTAAAATCAAAAATCCACCGTGTTAAAGTAACAGGTGCTGATTTAAATTATATTGGGAGTATTACCATAGATGAAGATTTAATGGATGCAGCTAATATTATAGAAGGAGAGCGTGTGCAAGTTGTTAACAATAATAACGGAGAACGCCTTGAAACTTACGTAATTCCTGGGCCAAGAAAAAGCGGTGAAATTACTTTAAACGGAGCAGCAGCAAGGAGAGTGGCTGTAGGAGATGTTTTAATTTTAATCACCTATGCTTTTATGGACTTTGATGAAGCTAAAGTGTACAACCCTGCACTTGTTTTTCCAGATGAAAATTCTAATCTACTGATCTAATTTTGACCTTAAAAACAAAAAAAACCTTAAAAATAATTATCCCACTTCTTTTTGGAGGAGGTTTAGTCTTCTATTTATTTACCATTATTCCGCCAAAAACACTTTTAGAATACTTTAAAAATGCAAATTATTGGTGGATTGTACTTGGTTTATTTTTTGGTATTTTAAGTCACTTATCTAGAGCCTATAGATGGAAATTTATGTTAGAGCCTTTAGGCTACAACCCTAGATTCATAAATAGTACTTTGGCAGTTTTGATTGGCTATTTTGTAAATTTAGCCATCCCTAGAGCTGGAGAAGTTTCTAGGGCATCAGTGATGACTAATTATGAAAATATTCCATTTGAAAAAGGATTTGGAACCATTGTAGCAGAGCGTATAGCTGATCTTTTTATGATGTTTTTGATTATAGGAATTACCCTGTTAATTCAGTTTGATTTTATTGTTGAATTGGTAACCAAAAATGTAGATCCTTTAAAAATAACTGTTATTCTAATTTCATGCTTACTTGGTGGATTCTTCTTTTATAAATATGTTCAAAAATCAACAACAGGTATAGGGCTAAAAATCAAAAGCTTTGTTAAAAGTCTCGTTGAGGGAATTACCAGTATTTTTAGAATGAAAAACAAATGGGCTTTCATTTTTCATACGGTATTTATATGGGTCATGTATGTGTGTATGTTTTGGGCTACCATTCCTGCAATTGAAGGGCTAGAAGTTCCGTTTGGAGGGATACTAGTTGGTTTTATTGCTGGTGGTTTTAGCATTGCAGCTACGAATGGTGGTATTGGGTTGTACCCATTGGCAGTAGCTGGTGCATTTACCTTATTTGGAGTTCCTGAAGAGCCTTCAACCGCTTTTGGAAGTGTTATGTGGGCTGCACAAACTGCTATGATTATTATTTTTGGTGGTCTCTCTTTTTTACTGTTACCAATCTGTAATAAAGCAAAGTAATTTTCTTTTCTTTGTGTAAATATATTTATGATGGCGAAGGCTAAAACTACTTTTTTTTGTCAAAATTGTGGAACCCAGCATGCAAAATGGATGGGCCAATGCAGTGCTTGTAATGAATGGAATACCATTATTGAGGAAGTGATTCAAAAAGAAGTAGCTAGAGAATGGAAACAATCTAATGCTGCAAAAACAATCTCTAAACCTTTAAAAATTGAAGAAATTCAATTGAATGCAGAGGAAAGAATTCCCACAAAAAACAAAGAACTTGATACTGTTTTAGGCGGTGGTCTAGTAAAGGGTTCAGTCACATTATTAGGAGGTGAGCCAGGTATTGGAAAATCTACACTTATATTGCAAATATCATTAGTAATCCCAGATAAGGTGTTGTATGTGTCTGGTGAAGAAAGTCAATCACAGATAAAAATGAGGGCAGAAAGAATTCAAAAAAACGCCTCTAATTGTCTTATTTTAACAGAGACCAATACCCAACAAATATTTAAAAACATAGAAAAAGTTCAGCCACAAGTTTTAGTAATTGATTCTATTCAAACACTTCACACAAACGCCATAGATGCATCTCCTGGTAGTATTTCTCAAATTAGAGAAACCACTGCAGAATTAATTAAATTTGCAAAAGAAACAGGCACCCCTGTACTGTTGATTGGTCACATAAATAAGGAAGGGCAAATAGCTGGTCCTAAAATTTTAGAACACATGGTAGATGTTGTGCTACAATTTGAAGGCGATAGAAATCATACTTATCGAATTTTACGATCACAAAAAAATAGATTTGGTTCTACCGCAGAATTAGGTATTTATGAAATGCTCACAGACGGATTGAGAGAAGTTTCTAATCCTTCTGAAATTTTAATCTCAAAAAAAGATGCAGATTTAAGTGGTACAGCCATCTCCTCAACACTAGAAGGCATAAGACCCTTAATGATTGAAGTACAGGCTTTGGTTAGTACAGCTGTTTATGGAACACCTCAAAGAACTACAACTGGTTATAATTTAAAAAGACTACACATGGTATTGGCCGTTCTTGAAAAAAGAGCTGGGTTTAAGCTTGCTGCTAAAGATGTTTTTTTAAACATTACTGGAGGTATTAGTATAGACGATCCTGCTATTGACTTAGCGGTTGTAGCTTCCATTTTATCTTCTAACCAGGATATTGCTATTTCTCCAAATGTATGCTTTGCTGCTGAAATAGGTTTGGCAGGAGAAATAAGACCTGTTTCAAAAATAGATCAACGGATATTAGAAGCTAAAAAATTAGGCTATAAAACATTTGTTGCCTCTAAATACAATAAAATTACACTTAAAGAGAGTGGTATAAAACTTATTCTTGTAGGAAAAATAGAAGAAGTATTTGCTACTTTATTTGCATAAAAAAACCAAGCAAGTATGCTTGGTTTTTTTATAAAAGATTGTTTTTAAAATAGATCTCTTTTACTTTTTATTGGCCGTTTTAATATACTTTTCAAGCGCCATTGTCATAGAAGGTGTTTCTACAGAAGGTGCTGTGATATTACATTTTAAACCAGCTTCCGTAGCTGCTTTGACCGTAGAATTTCCAAAAACTGCAATTCGAGTATTATTTTGCTTAAATTCTGGGAAATTTCTAAATAAAGAATCTATTCCTGAAGGACTAAAAAAGACTAGAATATCATAAAAAACATTTTCTAAATCAGATAAATCACTTACAACGGTTTTGTACAAAACTGCTCTTTTCCAGTTAACACCTAAGGCGTCTAATTCAGAGGGAATTAATGGTTTTAACTTATCTGACGAAGGCAATAAAAATTTCTCTTCTTTGTGCTTTTTAATTAACTTACTTAATTCTGGAAAGGTTCTTTTTCCAACATATATTTTTCGTTTTCTATACACTACATATTTCTGCAAATAATAGGCAACTGCCTCAGATTGACAAAAATACTTCATCGCATCTGGTACTTTGAATCGCATTTCTTCAGCAATTCTGAAAAAGTGATCTACTGCATTTCTACTAGTAAGAACTATGGCAGTAAACTTTGATAAATCTATTTTTTGAGCTCTAACCTCTTTTGAAGTAACTCCTTCAACATGAATGAAGGGCCTAAAATCAATTTTGACTTTCTGTTTATCAGACAAATCAGAATATGGTGAGGTTTCTGTTTTTGGTGCTGGCTGAGAGACCAGAATTGTTTTCACTTTCATTATCTTCTTCTTTTTATTTAAAAAATCCATCTAAACAAAACGAATAGCGGTGCTAATTCGAAGGCGCAAAGGTACAAAATAAAATAAAACAACTCTTTAATAATCAGGTTTTTGTTTATCATCAAAATCATCAAGAATCTAACAAGAAAAAGAAGTCCAACACCAGTAATTAAAAGATATTTATTCTGAAATGAGTAAAAATAAATGATATTTAAAAATAGGAGTCCTATTGAAATTGAATACAAAAAGCCTTTTTTGGAAATTAAAAATAAATATATGCTTTGTTTTAATTCAAATAATAAAATGAACAACGACATACTTACAAACCTCACAATCATATACAGCAAAACATAGTTAAACACATGAATGTAGTCTTGTAACAAAAAAATAGTTCTTTGACTGTATATATTTGCGCAGAAGTAACCAGTAATGGTAATCATTAAAAAAAAGAAAAAAGAAAATCCTATGTGAAAAAAAGAAAAAAAAGAGGGATTATCTTCTGCTTCTATTTCTATAAATCCCTTATTAAAAATAGAGGCGATATAGCCTTTTAATTTTTCAGCTTCAAATAGTTTAAGAAAAAAGAGTACAGCTAACGATACTAGAAAAATTATTGTGATCCAATTATTTGACAAAATATCTCTTTGTAACGCCTCCATTGCTTAATTGTTGGATTTAATATTATCACAAAATTAGTAATAAAAAAATGTATATTTGCCCATATTCTTTCACATTTTATGTCCGATACTTTAGTTATTATTCCAACATATAACGAAAAAGAAAACATTGAAGCCATTATAAAAACTGTTTTTGAGCAGAATAAAAAGTTTCACATATTGGTTGTTGATGATAATTCTCCAGATGGAACTGCTGCCATTGTTGATGACTTAATTTTACGTTATTCTGATCGTCTTTTTATTGAAAAAAGAGAAGGTAAAAACGGTCTAGGAACTGCATATATTCATGGTTTTAAATGGGCTATTGAAAAAAAATATGATTACATCATAGAAATGGATGCTGATTTCTCTCACAACCCAACAGACCTAGTAAGGCTATACAATGCCTGTAAAAATGAAGACGCAGATGTTTCTATAGGCTCTCGATATTCTCAAGGAGTAAATGTTGTGAATTGGCCCATGAAAAGAGTGTTGCTTTCTTATTTTGCTTCAAAATACGTTCGTTTTATCACAGGAATCCCTGTGCACGATACTACTGCTGGTTTTGTTTGTTATAAGAGACGCGTGTTAGAAATAATTAACCTAAATACTATTCGTTTTGTAGGATATGCTTTTCAAATTGAAATGAAATTTAAAGCATGGAAGCACAACTTTAATATTCAAGAAGTGTCTGTTATATTTACCGATAGAACCGAAGGAACCTCAAAAATGAATGAGGGCATCATATACGAAGCGCTTTTTGGCGTTATAAAAATGAGATTTAAAGGCTTACGATGAATTCTTACCTGATAAAAAATGCTACTATTGTAAATGAAGGATCTTCATTTGTTGGTGATGTTCTCATAGAGAATGGCATAATTAAAAAAGTTGACACCTCCATAACAACAAGTTCTATGACTGTTATTGATGCTTCGGGAAAGTATCTTATTCCAGGGCTAATAGATGATCAAGTTCATTTTAGAGAACCAGGATTAACACACAAAGCAACTATTGGTTCAGAAAGTAGAGCTGCGGTTGCTGGTGGAATTACCACCTTCATAGAAATGCCTAATACGGTGCCTCAGGCAACAACTCAACAATTATTGCAAGACAAGTTTAATATTGCTGAAAAAACATCCTATGCTAATTATTCTTTTATGTTTGGGGGAACTAATGATAATTTAGAAGAACTTTTAAAAACAGACCCTAAAACTGTTGCAGGAATTAAATTATTTTTGGGCTCTTCAACAGGAAATATGTTGGTGGATAATTTAGAGGTTTTGGAAAAGATTTTTTCCTCTACCAAACTAATTATTTCTGTACATTGTGAAGACGAGGAAACCATCAAAAAAAATACCGCTGATCATATAGCGCTAAATGGAGAACAAATCCCTATAGAATTACACCCTGTAATAAGGAGTGAAGAAGCTTGCTATTTATCCTCTTCCAGAGCCATTGCGCTTGCAAAAAAAACAGGTGCTAGATTGCATGTATTTCACTTGTCTACTGCAAAAGAAACAGCATTATTTAGAAACGATATCCCTTTAGAGGAAAAGCAAATTACTTCAGAAGTATGTGTTCATCATTTGTGGTTTTCAGATCAAGATTACAAAGAGAAAGGAACACACATAAAATGGAATCCCGCGGTTAAAACTACTGCAGACAGAGAGGGGTTGTGGGCTGCTTTGTTAGATGATCGGCTAGATATTATTGCTACAGATCATGCTCCTCATACCCTTGAAGAAAAATCCAACTTTTATTTAAAAGCACCAAGTGGCGGGCCGTTAGTTCAGCATGCTTTACTAGCTTTGTTGGAAAAAGTCTCTGAGAAGGTACTCTCAATTGAAAAGCTAGTAGAAAAAGCATGTCATAACCCAGCAATCATTTTTCAAATTGAAAATAGAGGTTTTATAAAAAAGGGATATTATGCTGACTTAGTTTTAATAGATCCAAAAGCACCACAAACAGTCTGTAAAGAAAATATCTTGTACAAATGTGGATGGTCTCCATTTGAAGGAACAACCTTCTCCTCTAGTGTAACCCATACGTTTGTAAATGGAGTATTAATGTATCATGAAGGAACCTTTAATGATGATATTAAAGGAAAACGAATTACATTTAATAGATGATGAAGAATAATATTTCTAATGCTTTAATTTTTGTTGTGCTATTAGTTTCTTGCAAGGGAAATACCATTTTTGAAGAACCAATAGATCTTATTCCAAAAGATTCTATGGTGCTAGTATTAAAAGATTTGTATTTGGCAAGTGCTGCAAAAGGAGTAAAAAATAAAAAACAACAAAAAAGAGTTTCTTATATGCCACTTGTGTACCATAAACACAAAATTGACAGCATGCGTTTTAGTACCAGCAACTTTTATTATATCTCAAAAGTAGATGTCTACCAACCTATGATTAATGAGGTAAAGTCTTTGCTGGAAAAAGAGAAGGCTGTTTATGCAAACTTAAAAAAAAAGAAAGACTCAATTCTTACAGATTCAATTGCTAAAATTAATAAAACAATAGAGGCAAACAAGAAAAAAATGAGAATCTCTGAAGGTTTCGAAAAAAAAATAACTTCTTTTAGAAAAAAATTAAACTAAATATTCTTTGCTTACTTGTTTTATAACCTCTTCTACACTTTTAAAAGTAACCTCTAATTGTATTTTGCATTTTTCTGAAGAATAATAGGTTTTTCTAAACAATGTTTTAGCGGTATACTTACTCATCCTTATTTTTCTTGATGTTATTTTTGATACCAACCACTCCCAGCGCCAAAATAGACTAGCTTGCCAAGGCTGAACACATCTTGTTGGTTTCTTCTTTCCTAGAGCCTCTGCTATAGAAAATAGTACTTCTTTAAAGCTTTTATTTTCGGATACCAGAATAAAACGTTGATTTTTGCAATTACTTTGCATTAACTGAACCATACAGCCAACCACATCCTTTACCCCAACAAAACCTGTAACTCCGTTAGAATAATAAGAAAACTCTTTATCTATCTGAGAAAACATTTTTCCAGAACCTGTAGTCCAAAAACCACTTCCTAAAATAACTCCTGGATTTACTATAACAACATCAACCCCCTCTTGGCTAGCTCGCCAAACTTCTGTTTCTGCACCATATTTGGTAATGGCATAACCATTGTTCTTTTCATTCCCTCCCCAGTCATTTTCTTCATTAGCCAACTCTATTTTTGGATCGTCTCCAATGGTTGCAATTGAACTTACAAAACACAATTTTTGTACTTTGGCATCTATCGCTAAATTGGCAATAATTGCGGTACCATGAATGTTTACCTTTCTCATGGTTCTATAATCTGCAGGATCAAATGAAATAACAGCTGCACAATGGTATACTTTTTTTACATCTTTAAAAGCTGGTGTCATAGACGGCACATCTGTAATGTCTGCCTGTATCCATTCTATTTTGGTAAATAAGTCTTTAGTGGTATTGGTGTAATATGAAAATACTTTTTTAGTTTTTTCAATACTCTCTAGGGTTCTATAAGTGGCTTTTATTGGTTCATTTTCTTGTACTAAACGAACTAACAAATGTGAACCAACCAACCCTGTGCCTCCTGTAACTAAAATCATAGTACGAATTTAGTTTATTTACCTCAGAAATGTATCTTTGCTTCTTATAAAGAAATAAGATGACAAATTTTGTTGAAGAGTTACGATGGCGAGGATTATTGTTCGATATTATGCCAGAAACTGAAATACACTTACTAGAGCACGCTACTACTGGCTATATAGGATTTGACCCTACAGCAGATTCATTACATATTGGAAGTTTGGTTCAGATATTAATACTAAAGCATTTTCAAAATGCTGGACATAAACCTATTGCTCTTGTTGGAGGAGCTACCGGCATGGTAGGAGATCCATCGGGAAAATCTGTAGAAAGAAATTTGTTAGATGAAGCTAGTTTACAAAAAAATATTGAAGGGGTTAAAGCACAATTAAGTAGATTTTTAGATTTTAATGCTACAGAAAATCCTGCTGAGTTGGTGAACAACTTTGATTGGATGAAAGATATTTCTTTGATAGATTTTGTGAGAGATATAGGAAAACACATCACGGTAAATTATATGATTGCTAAAGATTCTGTTAAAAAGCGTATAAGTTCTGAATCTAAAGTAGGAATGAGTTTTACTGAGTTTACCTACCAACTATTTCAAGGCTATGATTTCTATCATTTGTACAAAGAAATGGGTTGTAAGTTGCAAATGGGGGGTTCTGACCAGTGGGGAAATATTACAACAGGAACAGAATTGATTAGAAGAAAAGCCCAAGGAAAAGCCTATGCCATTACGGTGCCCTTAGTTACCAAAGCGGATGGTACAAAGTTTGGTAAAACAGAGGGCGGAAATGTGTGGTTAGATGCAAAGAGAACCTCTCCTTACAAATTTTACCAATATTGGTTAAATGCCTCTGATGAAGATGCAGAAAAATATATTAAAATCTTTACTTTTTTAGATAAGAAGGCTATTGAAGCCCTGGTTGCAGATCACAGAGAGACCCCTCACCTGCGTCTGTTACAAAAGAAAATTGGTGAAGATGTTACCATAATGACGCATGGCCAAGAAGCTTTTGACAATGCAATTAAAGCTTCTCAAATTCTTTTTGGAAAGTCTACTTCTAATGATTTAAAATCGTTAGATGAACAAACTTTTTTAGAGATATTTGAAGGTGTGCCTCAAGCATCTGTTTCTAAAGAAGACATTGATAACGGATTAGATATGATTGGCGCCTTGGCTGCAAAAACAGGATTCTTAAACTCTAATGGGGAAGCCAGAAGAGCCTTAAAAGAAAACGCAATTTCTGTAAATAAAGAAAAAGTAAAAGAAGATTTTGTGATTTCTACTTCAGATATTATTGCCAATGCCTATGTGTTGCTTCAGCGAGGGAAAAAAAATTATTTTCTGTTAAAAATAGCTTAGTTGATTTAGAGGCGATTCTACATTACCATTAAATTGCACCCTCTAATATCTGAATGATCAAAACGGCCTAGCACCTCAAAACGGCCGTTGCTGTTTACTTTTCCTAAGTCTTGTGTTGCAATAAATGAGCATGAATTGTAGTTGGCCAAATCTATAACATTTATCCCTCCAGTTTTGTTTGCTCCAACTAAAGTAAGTGCATCTTCGGTATCTCTTGCCATAATTTTCATCCAGGGTGGGCAGTCAAAAATACCATCTCCATTAGAATACCCTTGACTTAGCAGTTCGGTCATTCCGTACTCTGAATGAATTTTAGACACCCCAAAACCAGCGCATAACATTTCATGTAATTCTTCTCTGATGAGTTCTTTACGTCTTCCTTTCATACCCCCTGTTTCCATAATAACGGTATTCTTTAAGGTAAAGGTTTGGCTTTCTATGAGATCTAACAATGCAAACGTAACTCCAATTAACAGTACTTTTACTCCTTTTTGATCTAGTGCTATCAATGTTTTTGTTAGCTCAGATAGATTGTCTAGGTAAAAACCACTCTTAGGGTTGTTAGATTTATGGATAAAGTCATTGACCATATAAATTAATGAAGAACCCTCCCGCTCTAAATAATTAGGCAAAAGCCCCAGAACCGTATAGTCTTCAATAGGCCCGTAAAAATGCTCAAATGCTCTGGTATAGCTTGCCTCATACCAACTTACATCTGCTACCAAATGCTTACTTACTTGAGCCCCAGTGGTGCCAGAACTTGTAAAGGTTTTTTGAACCGATTGGTTAGTGGAAAGTACTTGATGGGTTTTAAAAAACTGAATGGGCAAAAAAGGAATTTGGGCTACTTCTTTTACATCACTTGGATGAATGTACAGCAAATCGCAAAAAGATCTGTACACCTTATTATTTTCAAACTGATGTTTAAACACTTGCAAAGCGCAGCGCTCAAAATCAGTTTCGTTTTGTATGTTGAAAATAGCTTTTTGCATATATCACAAAAATAGTAGGATTTAGTTAAAAAACTTTGATTATAATTGATAAATACAGCCTATTATTTTGCAAAACTTTATTGTATTTTTGTGGGCACAAATCAAAATAAAAAAATAATGTCAGATTTTGGAATTCAACATGCCCTAAAAGAGTTAGGACTGCAAGATGTTAACCATGGAACTTCTACTGGTAGTCACAATTTTTCTAATGGAGAACTTATTGCCAGTTATTCTCCTGTAGACGGAAAATTAATTGGTAAGGTAAAGGCTAGCACCAAAGAAGATTACGAACAAGTAATGAGTACTGCTACTGCTGCGTTTAAGACTTTTAGAGATATGCCAGCGCCACAAAGAGGAGAAATTGTACGTCAGTTTGGTAATAAACTACGAGAGTTAAAAGAACCTCTTGGTAAATTAGTTTCTTATGAAATGGGGAAGTCTTTACAAGAAGGGTATGGAGAAGTACAAGAAATGATTGATATCTGTGATTTTGCTGTTGGATTGTCTAGACAACTAAATGGGCAAACTATACCATCTGAACGTCCTGGGCATGTGATGAGAGAGCAATGGCACCCTATTGGTGTGGTAGGTATTATTTCTGCCTTTAACTTTCCGGTAGCGGTTTGGGCCTGGAATACGGCTTTGGCTTGGGTTTGTGGTGATGTATGTGTGTGGAAAGGTTCTGAAAAAGCGCCTTTATGTGCCGTAGCCTGCCAGAATATTATTGCAGATGTTTTAAAAGAACACAACTTACCAGAGGGTATTTCTTCTATTGTTTCTGGAGATTATACCGTGGGTGAAATGATGACTACAGATACAAGAATTCCTCTAGTATCTGCTACTGGATCTACACGAATGGGAAGAATTGTTGGTGCTACTGTTGCCCAACGTTTTGGAAAATCTTTATTAGAATTGGGCGGTAACAATGCCATTATTATTACACCAACGGCAGACTTAAAAGTAGTAGTGCCAGGGGCTGTATTTGGAGCTGTTGGAACCTGCGGACAACGTTGTACCTCTACGCGAAGACTCATTATTCATGAATCTGTATATGATAAAGTAAAAGATGCCATTGTAGGAGCCTACAAGCAATTAACTATTGGAAATCCATTAGATGAACGAAATCATATTGGTCCTTTAATTGATCATGATGCTGTGAATACGTATTTAGCTGCTATTGAAAAAGCAAAAGCTGAAGGCGGAAATGTATTGGTAGATGGTGGTGTGTTGGAAGGTGAAGGGTATGAAAGTGGTTGCTACGTAAAACCTGCCATTATTGAAGCTGAAAATCATTTTGAAATTGTACAGCACGAAACCTTTGCGCCTATTTTATATTTAATGAAATATTCTGATGGTGTAGAAAATGCCATAGATAAACAAAACGGAGTAGCGCAAGGTTTGTCTTCTGCGATTATGACCAATGAATTGAAAGAAGCTGAGAAGTTCTTGTCTTATGCAGGTTCTGATTGTGGAATTGCCAATGTAAATATTGGAACTTCAGGAGCAGAAATTGGAGGTGCATTTGGTGGAGAAAAAGAAACGGGTGGCGGACGCGAGTCTGGATCTGACGCTTGGAAAGTATATATGCGTAGACAAACAAACACCATAAATTATTCTGATGAATTGCCATTAGCACAAGGCATAAAATTTGATCTATAATTGTATTCACATTCATATAAAAAACCACCGATTTCGGTGATTTTTTGTTTTAATCAACTATTCTTTTTAATTTGAACCCTCCTTCTATAAAACATTGCTGTATTTTTTCTTTATGAATAAAAAAACAATTGTCTTATCATTTTTTTTAGTCCTTTTTTACCAGGTTGTATTTGCTCAACAAACAATTCTAACCGACAGTAATTTGCCCATTATGGTTATTACTACAGATATTGATCCTAACACCAATGCTCCCATTGAAATACCGGATGAACCAAAAATTCTAGCTACCATGCAACTTATTTTTAGACCAGACGGAACTAGGAATTATTTAACAGATATTACCAATGATTCTTATTTAAACTACAATGGTAGAATAGGAATAGAATTAAGAGGAAGTAGCTCACAAATATTGGATAAAAAACCATATGGATTTTCCACTCTTTTAGAAGACGACGATTCTAATAATAATGTTAGTTTGTTGGGAATGCCTTCCGAGAATGATTGGGTTTTAAATTCCTTAGCTTATGATCCATCTATGGTTCGTGATTATCTATCATATACTTTAGCAGCTAATATGGGTAATTATGCGCCAAGGGTAAAATACATTGAAGTAATTGTGAACGATGACTATAAGGGAGTTTATATTTTAACCGAAAAAATTAAAAGAGATTCTGATAGGGTTAATCTGAAAAAAATTGATGATGAAGATACTGATTTACCAGAGGTAACGGGTGGATACATCGTTAAAGCAGATAAAACTACTGGAGGAGATGAAGTGGCATGGACCATGCCTAATTATGGAGGATGGGAAACAGACTTCTTGCATCATTACCCAAAAACAGAGGATATTACTACCGAACAAGCAGCTTATATAGAAACTGTTTTTAGGGACTTAGAAACCCAAACAAACTTGGCAAATGCCTCAATAATTAATGGCTACCCATCAATTATAGATCTTCCTAGTTTTGTAGATTATATCATTGTGGCAGAGATTGCTTCAAATCCAGACTCATACCAATTTAGCACCTTCTTTCACAAAGACAGAGGTGGTAAACTAAGAGCTGGTCCTGTATGGGATTATAATTTATCGTATGGAAATGATTTATTTGTTTTTGGGTTAGATAGAAGTTTTTATGATGTATGGCAATTTGAATATGAAAATATGGGTGCTAAATTTTGGAAAGACTTATTTCAAGAAAATACTTTTAAATGTTACTTATCTAAACGTTGGTTTGAATTAACTGCCGAAAATGAAGCCTTAAACTACACTACAATTAGTACTCTTATCGATGAATTTGCAGAGGTTTTGAATGAATCTCAGGCTAGAGAGCTACAACGATGGCCTCCACAAGAGGGTTGGCCAACGGTAGCAGATCAAGAAGAGAACATCATTGCCATGAAAGATTGGATTTTAAACCGTATTAATTGGATGAACTCTAATATAGGTTCTCCAAATGAATGTTCTGATGTCTCTGTTCCTGATTTAGTGATTAGTAAAATACACTATAAGCCCCTGGAGGAAGGAGGCTATTCTAGTAAAGAATTAGAGTTTATTGAACTAACCAACAACAGCAATCAAACTATCGATTTAACAGGATATTACATTAGAGAATTAGGCGTTTCATATCAATTTCTATCTAATGCTACTGTGGCAGCAAATGAAAAGATTTATCTAAGTGGTGATACTGCTGCATTTGAAGATTTCTATGGTTTTGCCCCTTTTGGTGAATTTACAAGAGATTTAAGCAATAGCTCATATAAAATTATTTTATCGGATGCGTACGGAAATACTATAGATGAAGTTTGGTATACAGACAGTGATCCTTGGCCCGAAAGTGCAGATGGAGATGGGCCGTATTTGCAATTAGTTGATTTAAATTCGGACAATAGTTTGGCGAGTAACTGGATTGCAAGTTCAGAAACGCTCTCAACAAAAGATATTGCACATTTACAACAACATATTACAGTGTATCCAAATCCTTCTAAAGGGAATATAACTATTACATTAGATCCGTCAAAAACTGAATCTTTAGAATTTATTATTTACAATTCTTTAGGGCAGTCTGTAGGGTATTTTGAATTAGACTCTAATAATTTAGAAATTAATTTAAGTTATCTCAGTAACGGAGTCTACTATTACCATATAAAAAACAAAGGTGAACTAATTTTGCAAAATAAGATTATTAAACGCCAATAGTACAAAGAAAAAAATTGGTTTATTCTTAAAAAACTCATGCACTAAAAAACCACCGAAATCGGTGGTTTTTTTGTTTTAATCAACTTTTTTATTTACTTTGAGGGTGCTATGAAACCCCTACAACATCCTACCATATTTCTTGAAGAAAAAATTCACAGAAAAAATAATCAGCAACGAGCCATACACAAAACCGTTATGGGCAAGTAAAAGGAGCGATATAATGGACAGAAATAAG
Organism: Flavobacterium sp.; assembly: GCA_015665265.1. Classification (GTDB taxonomy): domain Bacteria; phylum Bacteroidota; class Bacteroidia; order Flavobacteriales; family Flavobacteriaceae; genus Polaribacter. The sequence goes on along the minus strand of JADFAM010000021.1, from coordinate 10,620 downwards.
AATTAAAAGGAATTAAAAATACAATTTTGACTAAAAATTAAAATAATGTGGAGACCAGAACCCACTCAAAAAAACGGGGCGTATTCTGAAAAGCCAAATGAGTAGGAAATTAATAATGTTAAAATAAAACAGTATGAATTATTATTTCAAAGTTTTAAAGAATTACGCTACATTTAGTGGGCGAGCAAGAAGAAAAGAATATTGGATGTTTACTTTATTCAATATAATTTTTGCTTTTGTATTTGGATTTGTTTGTGGACTTATTGGAGTTCCAGATTTATCACAATTATACTCACTAGCAATATTGCTTCCCTCAATAGCGGTTGGAGTGAGAAGAATGCATGATGTTGGAAAAAGTGGTTGGTTTATACTTATTCCAATTTACAATTTGATTTTAGCTTGTACCGAAGGGGCAAAAGGCGAAAACGAATACGGTGCTGACCCTAAGGCAGAGTAAAACTAGCCCATAACATTGTATATGCTATAATTTCGGGGTTTCGTGGTAAATTGAACTTACTGCCTATTGGAATATAAATAAAGAAAATTAAAAAGTTATAAATATTGCACAACAATATATAACCGCAATTACGGTGGCTTCAACTAAATCCGAATTCACGCGCAATTGCTAACGTCTGTGCCAAACCGTAAATTAACGTCTATTTATCCGTAACTGACGGTTATACGAGACCGTTGTAAGCAATTAAACCAAACCAGATAAATAGAGTCTAAGCTGAAATATAAATTAATAAAATATGAGGAGAAAAATCCTATTTTCAGCAATAACAATTTTATCTTTTGTTACCAGTGTAAAATCACAAGATACTCTTGTCTCAGCTTTTTTTGGACTTGATAATGGACTACCAGGTTTATTATGTAATCAACCAGGAAGTCTGCTAGATGGTATGCCTGTTAATTTTAAATTCCCATTAGATGCATCCACCTTGTCAGAATCTGATTTTGAAGTTGTAGATAACCTTGGAAATATACACATACCGATGTGTGCTGTTTTAGCACCAGCAAATGAAAACGGTGAAAATCGAACAGTGCTATTGATAGGTGAATTTGGAACTGCTATTACTAATCCACCTGTTGAAGTTAGAGTTGTAGGGGATTTATTTACAAGTGATACTTTTTCAGGAGAGTCTGCCTGTTCAGAAATCATAAACCTAAACGGAAGCATTACCACGAATGTTATTCCGCTTGCTGATGGACCAAGTTTATTCTTTGCCCAAAGAATTGATGGCGATCTGAATGAATGTAATTCAGGAACACAAACGATTCAAGTTGCTTGGAATGGTGGCATTACACCGTATATAAGTGGTGATACCGAATCTGACTTATTTCAGTACTATGTTGGCTATTCTGAAAGTTCTGGAGTTCTAATACCGCATGTACCTATTTCGATAGCAGATATAAATGACAACGACAACTTTCACCAACTTTGTTTTTCTACAAGTGATGAAATTGTTAAAATTTCAATGATGGCTAACACGGTCGAAGACCCAAACCAAGACCCAAATTTATACAGTGAAATTGATGTTAGTTCCTGCACTACTTTGACGAGTATTGAAGAGAACCTTATCGAAAAAGGGTATAAAATTTACCCGAATCCGTTTTCGGATGAAATTTTTGTTCAGAATCTTGTTGGAGATGAATACTTCATCATTTATGACACTTTAGGGCGAAATGTTATTGAAGGAAAATGTTCAGGAACTATAAAAATACCAGAAACAAAATCAGGAATATACTATTTGACCATCCTAAACAATATAAATCAGACAACCTACAAGTTAATTAAAAGATAACTGCTTACAACAACGTGTATATTCAATTGCTAGCTTATAGACTACTTTGGAAAACCCTAGCGGATTTTGCATTCAGTAATTATTTGCTATTTTAGAGCTTAGACCACGCAACTGAAACATACACAAAACCGTTGTAACCAATTAAAAATGAAAAAAATGAAAAAAACTACTTTATTCATAATCAGCCTTTTAATGAGTAGCTTTTTATTCTGTCAAACACAAAATAGTTTGATAATTAAATTTAAAACTACAAATAAACCGAATAGAATTTTTGTTCAAAATCAGCAAAAATTCCAAAATTCCAAAATAGATATACTAAATACCAATAATGGATTAAAATCCATCATATTAACTGGAAATAAAAAAATGGAAGATACATATGTCATTAATTTATACTCAGATAAACAGATTGAAGAATTGATTGAGCTATATAGATTAACAGACCTATTTGAATATGTTGAACCAAATTTTGTTGGTCATGGTCATGGTTATTCTCAAACAACCCCTAACGATACTTTCTTCAATAGACAATGGTCACATTACAATGATGGTACTTTTTCTTTGTCCAACTCAACTGTAGACGCCGACATAGATAGTGAGTTAGCTTGGGACATAACGCAAGGTAATTCTAATTTAATTATCGCAATTTTAGATTCTGGATTAAAGTTAGATCATCCTGAATTTGCAGGTAGAATTTGGACAAATCCTTCAGAAGTTCAAGATGGGAGCGATACCGATTCCAATGGTTTTATAGATGATATTAATGGAGGTTGGGATTTTGTAAATAACGATAATAATCCTACAGATGATCATGGTCATGGCACTAACGTAGCTGGTATTGCAGTAGCGAGTGGCAATAATAGTAATGGATATGCTGGTGTAAACTGGAATTCTAAAATAATGGTGTGCAAAATTTTAGATGATAACAATAGTGGTTTTTACAGTTGGTGGGCTGATGCCATCTATTATGCCGTTGATAATGGTGCTTCTGTAATCAACCTTTCCGCTGGTGGAAATGGTTCATCAACCCTACTAGAAAATGCAATTAATTATGCTTATAACAATAATGTGGTAATAGTTGTTTCTACTGGGAATCAAAATTCTGTAATTCAATATCCTGCAAGATATACCAATGCTTTTGCAGTTGGTTCTACAGATTCAGATGATACGAGGAGTGCACCTTTTTTTTGGAGCAGTACAAGTGGAAGTAATTTTGGTCCAGAATTGGATTTTGTAGCACCTGGCAATTACATTTATGGTTTAAGCTATTCGTCAAACACTAATTTTAATACATATTGGGGAGGTACATCTCAAGCCGCACCACATGTAGCTGGCTTGGTGTCATTATTATTATCTGTTGATTCAAATTTGACAGTAGACCAGATAAGAACCATATTAGAAGAATCGTCTGAAGACCAAGTTGGAGATTCTGATGATACCATTGGATGGGACCAATACTATGGTCATGGTAGAATCAATGCATATAACGCCTTAACCCATTCGACTTTAAGTATAAACGATATTGATGTTTTAAACGATAATATTGTATTATACCCAAATCCTACTTCTAATAACAATCTGTTGAGGGTTAGAGGTATCGATAATGGAATTCATGAAATCAATATTTATAATAATTTAGGTCAATTGATAAACAAAAATGAAATTACAGTAGACAATTCAATAGTTTCAATATTAATAGAAAACTTGAAATCAGGATTATATTACATAAATATAAAAAACAAACTGAATAATGCTATAGTCATGAAAAAGCTAATAATTAAATAACTGTTTACAACATGGTATAAACTTAATAAGGGTTAATGACTAAAACCAAAGGTAGTTTTTACTTGCAAAAAGAGTTTACAAACTGAAACTGATAGCATACAATTCCCTTACTAAGTTTATACAAAACCGTTGTACAACATTAAATAAACATTAATAATTAAATTTCGAAATTATGATTGAACAAATTAAAACATTTGAAACCAATGCGGTAGCATTAGAAGTAATTGGCGGTTTTAGTGAAACTGATGAAAAATTCGCTCAAAAACTAATTCAGGAAAAATTGGACGCAGGGTTTGATATCGTAAACATTTTGGTGAAAGTAGATGAATATAAAATTATGAATACCGAAGCTAAAGCTATTTTTGAAGATTTAAGTTTTTTGTTTAAAAAAATTAAAAACATTGGAAACATAGCCATTGTAACTCATTCAAAAGTTTTAAAGGTATTAGTCTCTATCGACAATGTAATCTATAAATCGATTAAAAATGGCAAAAGCGAAAAATATTTCGATGTAGAACAACTTGATGAAGCGTTGGAGTTTATATCCAAAGATTAACAAATGAACATCTTATAAATTAATCAATAAAACGTTGTACAACATATTAAAAACGAACATATGAAAAAGATAATTATAACAGTTTTGACAACTTTATTTGTTACAAATATTGGATTTTCACAAACTAAAAACTTTATTGATCAAGCTTATATTGAAACAAGTGCAAAGGTTGACACTTTAGTAACTCCAGATAGAATATTCTTAACGATATTAATCACCGAAAAAGACACTAAAGGAAAAAAATCAGTTGAGGAACTTGAAAATAAGATGGCTGAGAAACTCGAAACTTTAGGAATTAATTTAGATAATCAACTTTCATTATCTGATTTGTCGAGTAATTTCAAGAAATACTTCCTTAAACAGCAAGACGTTTTAAAAAGTAAAGCTTATTTATTATTAGTCTATGATGCTTTAACTGCTGGAAAAGTAATAATGGAATTAGAAAATATCAATATTTCAAATGTTCATCTTGAGAAAACTAAGTATTCTAAAATTGAGAAATTGAAACTTGAATTAAAATCTAAAGCGATTAAAAAAGCAAAATTAAACGCAATTTCAATGGCAAATCCATTAAGTCAAAAAGTTGGAAACGCAATTTTTATTTCAGATTTAGGCAATATTTCTAATCAATTACAAGGAAGAGTTTCAGGAATAAGAATCAGAGGAATGGGCAGTTTAAAAGAAACCAAATTCAAGCCTATTGATATAAAATTTGAAAAAATTAAAGTTGAAAGCGAAATTACAGTTAAATTCAAATTGGAATAAAATACGTTGTACAATAAATCCAGGTGATTATGGTAAAGGAAAGTCTAGGGCTTCTAACAAAATTTGGAAGGTGAAAATAAAAATAAAATGAAAAATTCGGCTCGTGCTAAATCCGAAAAGTTAGTGTCTTTTATACGCTACGTTTCATACACAAGACCGTTAGCATCAAGTGAAAACCTGAACTGTAAAATGAACTTTAGAAAAGCAACAGAAAATGATGTTTCAGTAATTGTGGAAATGATTGCTGATGATGAACTTGGAAAGAAAAGGGAAAATTTTCAAATTCCATTACCTTCAGAATACCTCAAAGCATTTAAAAAAATAAACTCTGATGAAAATCAGGAATTAATTGTTATTGAAAATGAAGATTTGGAAATAATTGGTACTCTTCAACTATCATTTATACAATACTTGACCTATCGCGGTGGAATTAGAGCTCAAATTGAAGCGGTAAGAATTAGAAAGGATAAAAGAGGACTCGGAATTGGAAAAATTATGTTTGAATGGGCAATTAAAAGAGCCAAAGAACGAAAAGCACATTTGCTTCAATTAACCACAGATAAAAAACGACCGAAAGCGATTAAGTTTTATAAGGAATTGGGGTTTAAACAAACTCACGAAGGAATGAAAATGCATTTTAACTGAAAATAAGCCAGTTGCTAACATTGGATATGAAAAATAACCTATTAATCTCTTAAACTAAGGCTACTTTTTATATACAAGACCATTGTTGGTAGCAATATGATCTATACCCAATCGGAGAATCTTCTAAAGTAAAAATTTCGCTTATTTCAACTTCAAAAGTCCGTGCTAACCCACGCAACTGTTCATAGCCTAACCGTTACAATTTCAAGAAACCAAGGTCTATTATAATATTTAAAAAGATTCAAAATTATTCCCATAAAATAACTCATTATAGTCGTTGTATGGTTTTTGTATTGGTTAAATACTTCATAAGGAGCTTATCTTAATATATTTTAGTGAAAATTATTTTTAAATATTTTATGAAACATTTTTTTTCTCTAATAGTACTAATTTCATTTTATTCTGGATTTTCACAAAGTTTACCAATTAATTTTGAAGGGGATATTTCCTCTGCTAACTTCATTGATTTTGATGGTGGCACAGCAATAGTAACAACAAACCCGAATCCATCAGGAATAAATATAAGCAGTTCAGTTGGGCAGATTGTTAGAGATGGAGGGGCAATTTACGCAGGTAGTAAAATTCTATTGACAGACAATTTAGACTTTTCAGTTTTAACCAAAATAACAATGAAAGTATATACTACAGCACCTGTAGGAACCATTGTGAAATTTAAACTAGAAGGCTCTGGACCAGCTGTTGATGTCGATGCAATAACTACAGTTTCTGGTTCGTGGGAAACTTTAGAATGGGTTTTTGTAGGTACAGAGAATAATCTTAATGAAATTGTTTTCATGTTTGATTTTGGTAATGTTGGAGATGGCTCAGCAAATTCTACCTTTTATTTTGACGATATTGAGCAGGTTTCTGGACCAACAGCTCCAGTGCCAACTTCTTTACCTATTGATTTTGAATCAAGTGTTGTAAGTACCGATTTTCTCAATTATAGTGGAGCGACAGCTACTATTATTTCAAACCCTCATATTGATGTCGATAATCCTAGTGCTACAGTTTGTCAAATTGTGAAAGATGGAGGCAATTTTTGGGCAGGAAGTAAAATATTTTTAATCAATTCCATTGATTTATCTACGATGTGGCATATATCTATGAAAGTCTACACTACAGCACCAATTGGAACAAGAATTAAATTAGAACTTGAAAATTCAAGTGGAAGAACTAATTTAGACAAATTAACAACAACCTCTGGCGAATGGGAAACCATAAGTTGGAATTTTGACGGACAAGCCAATGATTACGATAGAATACAGATAATGTTTGATTTTGGTAATATTGGAGATGGCACAAATACCTCAACTTTTCTATTTGACGATGTACAACAAGTCTCAGGCCCTGCTATTCCTAACCCTATACCAACAACACTTCCAATTGATTTTGAAAACAGTGTTGTATCCACAGATTTTACAAATTTTTTCGGTGCAGTGACAACGGTTATACCTAATCCACAAATAGACGCAAACAATCCTAGTGCTACAGTAGGTCAATTTCTGAGAAGTGGCGGTGCAGGATATATGAGAAGTAAATTAGCACTAACAGACTATATTGAAAATATGTCAACTATTGGAACATTATCTATGAAAGTATATACCGACGCTCCAATTGGCACTATACTTAAGTTTAAATTAGAAAGTAGTCCTCCAGATCAATTCGGAAAAGAACAAGACGCCATAACTACAGTATCTGGTGAATGGGCAACTTATACTTGGGATCTCTCAAACGCAGATAATCCGATATACGATGTATTAACTTTGATGCTAGGTTACAATGGATCAAATGATGCATCAGCAAATGCAACTTTCTTATTTGATGATATCGAAATAATATCTAATGTATTAAGTAATGGTATTGATCAATCTTTTAATACAGATAAGGTGAATGCTTCTCCAAACCCAACTAAAGATTTAGTAACTATAACCTCTAAAAACAAGAGTATAAATAGTATCACATTTCATAATATTCTTGGAAAAGAGATTTTAAAACTTCAACCTAACAATTTTAGTACAGATATTGATATATCAAACTTCGCTAAAGGTCTTTACATTGTTAAAGTCTCAACTAGTTCAGGAATAGGTAGTATCAAATTATTAAAGGAATAAAACAGTACACAACAACGTGTATAACTAATTGCTGCGCAGGTGTTTAATCGAAGGATCTTTTCCTACAATTCACTATATTACATTGCGGAAAAACAATCGCGCACTTAAACGCAACAAATCATACACGAACACATTGCAGCAATATGATCTATAACCAATCAAAATCTTCTAAAGTAAAAATTTCGCTTATTTCAACTTCAAAAATTTGAGCTAATCTCAAAGCTAAAACTGTTGACGGAACATATTTCCCTAATTCCATTGCATTGATTGTTTGTCTGCTAACTTTTGCCAATTTAGCTAATTCAGCTTGGGTAATATTCTTTTTTGCTCTTTCTACCTTGATGCTATTCTTCATAAGAAGCTGATTTTTTTAATTTAGAAATTTGCCAATTAAATCTAACTATAAAAAATAGTAAGACCGTAAACATATTAAATACCATAACCCAGAAAAAAGCGACATCATAAATAAATAAAAGTGTTAATGTAAGAATAGCATAATTAAAATAAACTGCCCAAGCCAAAGACTCAAATCTAATTTTAGATATGTATTCATCTTCTGACTTTTCTTTTGAAAAAGCAACTAATAGTGAACTAATAATAATCAAAACACCTAGAATTTCATTTAGAATATTATTAGCAACCATTCTGAAAGTTTTCCTATTGACATTAAAGGACAATTCATCAACAAAAATTGCAGGGACATTAAAATCTAAAAAACTTGGCTCGTAGTTATAAATAAGTGTTAACAGACCAATAATTGCAGATGGAATTAGAGTAAACCACCCAATTCTTTTAAACTTATTCGGAAATAAAAAATTTAACTTCATATTATACACATTTAATTTTTGAACAAATGTAAATTAAATAATACTAAATGACAAATAAACTTTACATTTAGTAAAATAAACACTACCAAATACTATTCTATTTTATTGCTATCTTCTTAGTAGTTTATGAAAATCCTCGCGATCTTTATAACTATGATTTATTTACTAAATTTAGTGCTTAACCAAGCAGCTAACCCTACACAAACACGATAGCAGTCAGATAAAATGAATACCAAAAAATGATTACAAAAGTTACTGTTTCAACTATTTACGAATGTTCACTCGAAAGAGCGTTTAAAACACCTCTGCTTTGTGATGTTTCTAAAATTCATACTGGATTCGGAATTATGCCGAAAGTTACACATACCACAGACAACAAGGATTGGGGAAAACCTGGCTCTTGTAAAAAAGTATATGTCGCGAAATCGATAACCCAAAAAGGAGGTTTTGCTTCTGTTGACAATCTAATTGAAAGAAAAGAAAATCAATATTGGATAATTCAGGTAGATAATTTTCAATCTTGGATGCTAAGTTTTTACAAGTTTGTTGGAAGATGGGAAACGAAAAAATTAGCGAATAAAAAAATACAAATTAACTACACATACTGTTTACATTCTAACAATCTTTTACTTTTCCCATTTTGTTGGATTTTTGGAAAAACTTTTTGGAAAACGTATATGAAAAGAGTTTTGAAAAATATTAAGGGAATGATATATAATAAAGAGCCATATCAATATGAATAAAAATATTGTGCTATTTTATTGCTCCTTCTTAAAAGTTTATAAAATTCCTCATGAATTTTCTTCCTTACCTGCGCGTTAGGCGAGTTCGGTTTTTATTTACTAAATTACTTGCTAAACCACGCAAGTATTCATAGCCTGAAACGTTAGCAATAATTAAAACAATGAAATGAAAAAGAAGATTCTGATTACTTTATTATTCTTTACTGTATTAATAACTTTTGGGCAAGAAAAAAAAGTGTTCCGAAAATTCAAAACTTCTCGGATTGAAAAAGTAGATTTCTCTAAAATTTATAACAAAAAAACAGGAAAGAAAATAAAGAAAAAGAAATATATTAAATTAAAAAAAAATAATCCAATCTACAATTAGAGAGAATTATTGGTGTTAATGGAGAAATAGTGAAATATCTATTGGACTTATCCATAATCAATAATTCACCTAGAAATTATAGAACTAAACCAATTATTAAAGGGGAATTGTTTCCAAATTTTATTGCAAAAACAATCAATAAAAGAATAATTGAATTAAGTAGGCAAAGAGGAAAAATTGTTATTTTAAGATTTGAACTAGAAGCAAATAGTTTTAGATTTAAAAAACAAGAAATTAAACAAATTGATAACTTAATTAATAAAATTAACAACAAAAATGAAAAAGTTAAAGCTATCATTTTCTTTGCTTCAAATGAATTAGATATTAAACAGGGATTTGATTTGCAAAATTCAAATTTCGAAATAATTTCAAATGGTTATAATTTTCAAGAAAAATTTTCAATTACAAGATTTCCCACGACAATTGTAATTGATAAAAATGGAAAATTAATTGATTATTATAATTACATGGATGAAATAAATTTAACTCACCTGATTAACGAATAAACTAAAGCTAATTGAGTATATAAATTCATTGTTATACTTGAACAAGAAATAAAAAAAATCAAAATTTGTAAGTGCTTAAAAAAATAAAGTATGAATAAAAGACCAAGAATAAAATTACAATTAAACCTAACTGACAAGGTCCTTGAAATCATTGGTTGGATTTCTGTATTCGGTATTTGGGCTTTATCATTAACAAACTATTCTATATTACCGGAAATAATTCCAATACATTTTAATGGTGCTGGAAAAGCTGATGGATTTGGAAATAAGACACAAATATTTGTGTTGCCTATCATTTCTACACTCTTATTTATTGGATTAACAACTTTAAATAAACATCCTCATATATTTAATTATCCTAGTCAAATAACAAAAGAAAATGCTGTACATCAATATACAAATGCAACTCGAATGATGAGGGTTTTGAAATTAGTTATTGTATTACTTTTTGGAATAATTGTTTTTAGAAAAATTCAAATTATAAACGGACATGCAGACGGTCTTGGA
>JADFAM010000067.1 GCA_015665265.1 Flavobacterium sp. | reverse complement strand
ATGGAGGGTTTTATACTCAAGAACAAATAAAAGAAGTAGTTGCTTATGCAAAAACAAGACAAGTAACCATTATTCCAGAAATTGAAATGCCAGGTCATTCACAAGCTGCCATTGCTGCATACCCAGAATTGGGCTGTACTAGAAAACAAGTGGAAGTAGCTACCAAGTGGGGAGTTTTTAATGAAGTGTATTGTCCAAAAGAAAGTACTTTTAAGTTTTTAGAAGATGTCGTAGACGAAGTTGTGACATTATTTCCTGGAAAATACATTCATATTGGCGGAGATGAAGCCCCAAAAACCAATTGGAAAAATTGCGCTCACTGTCAAAAACTTATAAAAAAAGAAGGTTTAAAAGACGAACATGGCTTGCAAAGTTATTTTATCACTAGAATGGAGAAATACATCAATTCTAAAGGCAAACAAATTATTGGTTGGGATGAAATTTTAGAAGGTGGTTTAGCACCTAATGCAACTGTGATGTCTTGGCGTGGAACTAGTGGTGCTATTCAAGCAGCAAAAGAGGGGCATGATGTTATTTTAACACCAGGTTCTCATTGTTATTTTGATCATTATCAATCGGAAAATGAAAATGAACCTCTAGCTATAGGTGGATTTTTACCTCTAGAAAAAGTATATCATTTTAATCCAATACCAGAGGGGTTAACTGATAAAGAAGCTACTTATGTATTGGGTGCTCAAGGAAATGTTTGGACAGAATATATGAAAACAGAAAAACAGGTAGAATACATGGCTTTTCCAAGAGCAGTAGCTTTAAGTGAAGTACTCTGGTCTTCTCCTGAACATAAAAATTATCAAGATTTCATTCATAGATTAGAGCAGTATCAAAAAAGATTGGACCAATTAGATGTAAACTATGCCAACCATATCTATTCCGTAAAAGGTGAATTAACTTATGTAAATGATCGTTTAACTTATGAATTAAATACAACTTCCTCCAGCTACCCAATATATTATTCTACTGATGAATCTTTTCCTTCACAATTATATTTCGATCCAATTAAAGTAGATTCATCTATGCATATTAAAGCAGTTGTTTTAAATTCAAAAAACAGTACATTGGGAGCTATTTTTCAACAAGAAATTAATTTACACAAAGGAGTTGGCGCTACAATAGCCATAGATAAAGAGCCACACCCAGCATACAATGCTGGTGGAAAAGGTGCTTTAATAAACGGTATTTCTGGAAATAACAAACGTTACGGAGATAGAGAATGGTTGGGTTTTTCAGGAGAAGATATTGTAATTACCATAGAATTTGACAGACCAAAAAATATTAAAACGATCTCCACCAGATTTTATAATGGAAACGGACAATGGATCTATGCACCCAACGAAATTGGTTTCAGTTTTTATCTTGAAGATGGAAAAACTGTAAATGATATTAGTATCCTGGAAGAAAAAAATAATTTGTTAGTAAATTACTCCTATGAATTGAAATCTATACCTGTTAAAAAATTAGATATTATTATAAAAAATTACGGTACAATTCCAGAAGGGAAACAAGGTGCAGGACACAAAGCATGGACATTTATAGATGAAATAATTATTGAATAATATGATTCTAGAAATTTGTGCGAACTCTTATCAATCTGCTGTTAATGCTAACATTGCTGGAGCACATCGTATAGAATTATGTTCAGAAATCTCTGTTGGTGGAACTACTCCTTCATATGGGTTGCTGAAGAAAGTAATGGCAGATATTAATATTCCTGTTCATGTATTAATTAGACCTAGGAGTGGAAACTTTATCTACTCTGATATAGAATTTGACATCATGAAAGAAAACATACGTCTATGTAAAGACTTAGGTTGTGCTGGAATAGTATCTGGAGTTCTGCATGAAGACAATAGTATAGATATTAAAAGAACATCAGAATTAATTCAATTGTCTAAACCCATGTCTTTTACTTTTCATAGAGCTTTTGATGTTGTATCAAAACCAAAAGAAGCATTACTTCAATTACTAAATTTAGGGGTAGACCGTCTATTAACTTCTGGGCATGAGGAAAAAGCTGAAGATGGCATAGACTTATTAATTGAACTTCAAAAGCTGGCGAAAAATAAAATCACCATACTTCCCGGTAGTGGCATAAATTCAGAGAATTGCATTCACTTTAAAAATAATGGTTTTACCGAAATTCATAGCTCTGCCTCAAAGATTATTTCCAATAGAACCCATTCTTATTTTGGAAATACGTCGCAAATAGTTTCTGATATAAATAGCATTAAAAACATCTTAGATAGGATAGCTTAGCCTATTTTTTTGAAAAGAATGTAGCTTCTAAAAAACCCAAACCATACCCCAAAAACTGCGTTAATGAAGTTATGATACTTAAAAGGCTCACCATTGGATTAAAATTATTACGAAAAGAAGCATCTAGAGCTATTAAAGAAAAGTACAACCCATATACTAGTATGGGATTATAGATTCCAAAAAATAAAAGTAAAATTGACAAGTCTAACCCTAATATAAAAACACTTGGAAACCAATACGTGAGTTTGGCAGTTGTTGGATACATTTTATTGAGTTTGGGTCTTGCAGTACCAAATGCATAGGTTTGATGGAAAAAACTTGAGATAGAATTTCTTCGCTTATGGTATACAAAAGCGTTGTCTATTAACTGAGTTTCTATACCATGATTCCATAAACGAAACGTAAGGTCTATATCTTCTCCTGCACGCATCTCTGAAAATCCATTAGTGGTCTCAAACGCTTTTTTTGAAAGCCCCATATTAAAACTGCGAGGTTGAAATTTCTCAACACTGCTCTTCTTTCCTCTAATACCTCCAGTGGTTAAAAAAGATGTCATGGAATAATTAATGGCTTTTTGTAGCACTGAAAAATTAGGGTGAGCTACATCTGGGCCACCAAAAGCATCTGTATGTTTATGTTCTAATTGCTTAGCAATAGTTGCTAAATAGTGTTTTGGTAGAATTACATCAGAATCTAGAATAATAAAGTAGTTTCCTGTTGCTTTTTGCATTCCAAAATTTCTACTAGGTCCAGGTCCTGTATTTTCTTTCTCAAAATAGTGAATAGGTAACTCAGTTCTATATTTTTCTACTATTAAATCACTTTTTACGGAAGATCCGTCTTCAATAACACAAACATCAAAAACCTCATCATATTCTTGAATAAGAATACTAGCCAATAATTCGTCTAATTCTTCTGGACGATTATACACAGGGATGATGATGGAAAAAACTAGTTTCACTGGCATTGCTATATTACAGAAAAGTTAATTTCTTGTCCGTTAATTTCAAATAAAACTGAATTGTATTTTGTTGATTTAAATACTTCAACTTCTTCTTCACTTATATTGTAATCTATTTTAGTACTATATCTATTAGCATCACTAGAAAAATCTGACTCAATTCTATTTTCATCAGAATCAAATTTTAGAGAAGCGTCTTTAGCAGAAAAAGTAAGCTTGCTTCCTTTTTTGGTTTTTACATTGGTGGCACTCACTAAAATAGTTCCTAGCATTAAAAACCCCCCTAGTTCATTAATTACGATGTATAAATCTCCGTAGTCTGATGTAGCATATTTGGTAATACCAACACTTTTAATATTTTTTTCTATATGAAGATCTACTTCACTTCTTTCTAGAAGTTGAAAACTATTTGAAGATGAAAACACCTTATCTATTTTCTTAAAAAAACTCATCTATTCAACTTAAGTTATAAGCGTAAAAATAGCATAAAAAAACGCAAACCTTTCGGTTTGCGTTTATAATAAGATAGTTTAAAAAAAAGTTATTCTTTTACAATCTTGTAAGATCCTATTTTTCCTTCAGCACTTACTTTTACAACATACACACCTGGTCTAAGTTTAGACAAGTTAATAGATGAATTATTTGTGTTTGGTGCACCAGAAAATACTTTTTGACCTAATAGATTAAAGACTGTTATGTCCTCTACATTATTTTGAGATCTAAAGTTTAGTTCTTCTTTTACAATTGTTGGGTACAATGTAAAGCCTTCTAAAGTATTAGTTGCTGTTCCTAAAGTTTCAGTTGTAACCTGAAAATTAGTAACATGGAAATCATAATCTGCTCCATCAACTCCACTATATGCATAAAGAGCAAATTTAGCTGTTGAAGAAGTAGATGATAAAGTATACTCTGACTTTGCTTCAGCAGCATTTGTTAGCTCATCTGCAGAGTCCCAACGATATAATTCTGACCATGTAGCTCCATCATCTTCTGAAAGAAGAACAGCAACGTAATCATCAGCATCCATTCCATCAGGATCTGCACCAGTACCATTCCAATCGGTTATACCAGCATCCATGTTTAAGTAGTGAGTACCAGCACTTAAATCAAAAGATGGAGACACAAAATACTCATCTCTATTTGTTCCATAAATATTAACTTTTACTCCAGCCCCTAAGGTTGCGTCATTTAAAAAACCTCCAGAAGCTGCCCAAGCACTGGTAGTTACTGTTGCGTCAGGTGCAAGGTAAGGTCCTTGAGATTGAGAGAATCCAGGCCCAGGAAAACCACTAAAATTTGTACTGAAAGGAATCGATGCAGCTGCTGCAGTAGATAAAGAATATTCAGTACAGTTGAGAGCCGGAGAGCCACCATTTTCTGGAACTATACGATAGTAATACGTGTTTCCATAAATTATTGATGAACCTCCAATATTAACGAATGTATTAGTTGTAACACCTAATGAGGTTAAATCACCTGATGTTTGACCCCAAAAAACTTCATATCCAGTAGGTGCTACCCCCGATGAAGGTGCATCCCATGTAATATTAATTGTGTCATTAGTAAATGACACATCTGTACCTGTTGGAGCAACATTTTCTGCACAATTTGGTGGAGTTGGTAAAGTAAAATACTCTAAACAAAATTCTACTTCAACGTTAGACGTTCCGAAATCATAAATTCTAATTACAAGTTCATCACCTATTTCCCAACCTTGCAAAACCACATCATCTTGATTGTATGTAGAATAAGCAATCTCTGTACCTGATGCATTATGGATAGCAATGTATGGAGAACCAGCACCTGAACCCCAATAACGTAAAGCATCAGTTGTAGCTGTCCAATTAAAATAAGCGTCTACACCTGTAGGATCTGTTCCTTGGCTTTCCAAACCACTAGCTGTAAAACCTGAGTTCGGGAAATCAATAGAAATATTAGACGTTGTACATCCTGTGCCTTCAGGAGATATTGTAAAAGGTAAAGTAGTAGCAGTTGCAAAGGTATCTCCTACTACAGGCATAGTCCAAGAAATAGTTTCCCAAGAACTATCACCATCAGATCCACTACAATTTGCTTGAACATATATATCATAGGTAGCTCCGGAAGTTAAGCCTCCTAGAGTAATAGGGTTATTGGGCCCAGTTACAGTGAGTGTTCCACTTCCTTGAGCAAAACCAGTAGGACCAAATTCATAGGTCCATTCAGTTTCGGTACCACCTGCTATCCATGAGATTTCAACCTCTGTAAGAGAGTTAGCTGTAGCTTCAAGGCTAGTTACTGAGCTACAAGATGGTGGAGAAGCAATGGAAACATCATCTAAAGTTATACCATAACCATAATCTGTATCACCTTCAAAACCTATGTAATAATCAGCACTTGGGTTGGGTAAAATTATTTCAACTTTTAACCAATCTGTAACCTCTGCCGTGTAAGTTTGAATTAATGTCCAATCACCAGAAGCTGATTCCTTATACCAAATGCTTAAATCATCAGTACCACCAAGCCAATCTACAGAAGTATAATAAAAGGTTAGTTGCGGGTTTGTTATGGATGTTAAATCTTGGCTTGGTGTAGAAAGAATAGAAGTACCGCTATATGCGTTAATTTCAAATAGAGCCATTCCACCTCCAGTTCTGGGAGAAACAGTTCCATTTCCATTAGTAGTAGCACCAGAATCCCATCCTCCATTGGACACTGTCCAACCTGTTGGTAACGCTGATGTATCAAAACCCTCATTTAATTGGGCATAACTAGTAAAAGTTATTGTCAATAATAGTAATAATAAAGTAATTTTTTTCATAAAATTTGGTTTTAGTTAATTTCTTAATTTTTTGTTAAAAAGCTAAGTTACACTATTTGATGTAAATTCCAAAAAACAAGTAATAATTATAAATATATTACACTATTTTTTAACTATATCGCAAAAAAAATAGGTTTTGATTAATAAAATCAAAACCTATTTACACTCTTGTGTATATTATGTAAATTATTCTTCTGTAAATTTATCCATTACAGCGTCACTTACTCCCATATTAGAGAAGCCTCCGTCATGAAATAAGTTCTGTAAAGTTACTTTTTTTGTTAAATCCGAAAATAAAGAAATGGTATAGTCTGCACATTCTAATGCTGTAGCATTTCCTAATGGAGACATCTTATCTGCATAGGCTAAAAACCCTTCAAATCCTTTTACACCACTACCTGCTGTAGTTGGGGTAGGAGATTGAGAAATGGTATTAACTCTTACTTTATGATCTCTACCAAAGAAATATCCAAAACTACGCGCTATACTCTCTAAATAGGCTTTATTGTCTGCCATATCATTATAGTCTGGAAAAACACGTTGGGCTGCCATGTAAGTTAGGGCTACTATACTACCCCACTCGCTCATGGACTCTTTGTTATATAAGACATTCATTACTTTATGAAAAGAAACCGCAGATACATCCCAGCCTTTGGTAGTAAAATCATACTTAGGGTCTGTATACAATTTACCTTTTCTTACGTTTACAGACATACCAATAGAATGCAATACAAAATCAATTTTACCACCTAAAATTTCCATAGATTGTTCAATTAAATTCTCTAAGTCTTCCATAGAAGTGGCATCTGCTGGAATAATTTGAGACCCTGTTTTTGCAGCTAAGTCTTTAATAGTACCCATTCTCATGGCTATAGGTGCGTTTGTTAATACAAACTCTGCTCCCTCTTCATGAGCTCTTTCTGCTGTTTTCCAGGCAATAGAGTTTTCATCTAATGCACCAAAAATAATTCCCTTTTTACCTTTTAATAAATTATAAGACATCTCTTAAATTGTTTGTTTTTTATTCGTGGGCAAATATAATCGTTTAATTTTTATCGTTCTATTTTTGAATACTCTATTTAGGAATAAACCTAATTTACTAAAATGCAAAAAATCAACAATTAATTTAGCAACTCTCTAGCATGGGTTAGGGCACTGTCTGAAATAGTTTTACCGCTTAGCATTTCTGCAATCTCAACAATTCTCTCATCCTCAGACAATTGTTTTAAATTAGTAGTAGTAATATTGTTTAACTCTTCTTTATACACCTTGTAATGCTGATTTCCTTTAGCAGCAATTTGTGGGATATGCGTAATAGTAATTACTTGCATTTTCTGGCTCATCTGAGACATGATATGAGCCATTTTATTAGAGATTTCGCCAGAAACGCCACTATCTATTTCATCAAAAATAATAGTTGGCAGCTGACTGTTTTCTGATAAGATCTTTTTAATGGCCAACATAACTCTAGACAACTCACCACCAGAAGCCACTTTTTTTAACTCTCCATATTGCCCTCCTTTATTAGCAGAAAACAAAAATTCTAAACTGTCTTTTCCGTTCTTGTAATAATTTTCTGATAGTGAGTTTTTTATCTGAAAACGAGCGTGAGGCATTCCTAAATCTACTAGTATATCTGCTAACTGTTTTGATAATTTTAGAATGATTTTACTTCTAGCATCTGAAATTTTTAAAGCTACTGCATCTAATTTATTTGCTATTCCTTTTACTATAGTTTCTTGGTCTAGTAAACTTTGTTCGGCATTTTCTACTGTATTAACTTTTTTAAATAACTCTGATTGGATAGTTAATAACTCTGAAATTGTATTGACGTAGTGTTTCTTTTGCAAATTATAGATCAATTGCAATCGATTATTTAATTGCTCTGCTTCTGTTGGATTAAAATCTACCGATTCGTAGGCCGTTTCTATTTCTCCAATAATATCATCTGATTCAATTTTTACACTAGAAATTCTATCTAAAAGTTCTTGATATTCTCCAGAATAGGATGCTATTTTAGCTAGCTTTTGCTCTAATGAAAACAATAGGTTTTGAATTCCAATATTTTCATCAGTTGTTAGTTGGAGTGCTTCTGATAAATTTTGTTTAATTTCTTCTACATTATTTATTTTATCTAACTTTTCCTCCAACAACTCTTGTTCATCATCTACTAGTTTGGCTTCAAGTAGTTCATTGTATAAATGAGAATTATAATCGTATTGAAGACTAGCCTCTCTTTGAGCTAGTTGAATTTCCTCAAGTCTCTTCTTTTCTTTAGTGTAACTAGCTAATCCACTCTTATAGGAAGCTAATTTACTTTCATTATTGGCAACAGCATCCATTAACTGAAATTGAAACTGCTGGTCAGAAACTTGAAGGGTTTGATGTTGCGAATGAATATCAATGAGTCTAGCCCTTAGTGCTGTTAAAACCAAAAGAGTTACAGGCGTATCATTTACAAAAGCTCTAGATTTTCCAGAAGGAAGAATTTCTCTTCTTAAAATAGTATTACTCTCATAATCTATATCTTCTGTTTCAAAAAAATCTTGTAAATTATAGGTATCTATAGATATAATGGCCTCAACCACACACTTTGTAGTAGTATTTTTTAATGAAGATGAATCTGCTCTATTACCTAAAACCAAGCCAAGTGCTCCTAATAAAATTGATTTACCTGCTCCAGTTTCTCCTGTAATTATTGAAAGACCCGAAGAAAAATCAATGTGTAATTCATTGATTAAAGCATAATTTTTTATGGAAATAGATGATAACAATTTTAATAATTTTAAAAACTAAATGTAATTATTTTTTTGGGTAATACACCTCTTTACTATGAAGATTCGACTTTATTTTTTCTTTACTGTAGTACAATTCAAAAAACCTGTCATTTGACCAATCTTCATATAAATTTCTATAAAAATTACTGTTAGGGTTTCCAGATTGCCCTGGTGAGTTTGATGCTACAGAATTGTCCCAATCCTTTGTATCTATTACTACTCTAAAACTTGCTCCAGAAGACTGACGTAAATTAGATCCAGAGGAACCGGGTGTGTAGGCATTTCCTCCTCTTGGATAAGTTTTAAAGCTTACCAACTTATAAATTGAGTCATTCACTACATGTTCAAGTGGGTGTTTTATCTTTATGTGTTTGTATTCTTGTTGACCGTAAAGCCAGTTACTAGTCTCAGTTCCAAATTTAGATTTTAGCTCTTTATTAGAAGTTATAAAAGTATTTTTTAAAAATTCATCACGTTCTTTTGTAGGTGACTTGTTTATTCTCTCAATTATTTTAAATAGTTGAATATTTAATAAGCCTTTTACATTCTTTGGTACATATTTATCATGAAACTCTCTAATGATAGTTCGTTCCCAATTTACATAAATGGCAGCTTCAACAGAAGTTGCTGTGAGTTTATTATTCCAAGCAAGAAGCATTTCAAAATATTTTTTATTAGCTGGATCTAATGAAGTCTGATCTATCATTTTTATCAACTCCTTTGAAGGTAAAGAATGATAATCTACTTGTAAATCCATCATGTCTTGCATCGTAAATTTATTTCTAGACTTATCAGAAAGTACACTATTTACTCGATCACCTCTGTAAGGATCTGACCATGAAAAACCAATGGCATTCCATTTTTTGTAGGAAGCTGGTGTCACATTTTGATTGGCAGAGGCGAAGAAACCACTAGAGGGGTTTACAACATTAGGCTTTTCTTTAATGGGTAGATATCCATCCCATTCATAACTTCCATCACCTAGAACAGGAACTAGCCCACTATGGGTGTTTCTAATGGGGGCAATGCCAACTGCCTGCCATCCAATGGTGCCGTCCTTATCTGCCCATACCATATTTTCTCCTGGGATATGACTGTAACTACAAGCTTCTCTAAATTCTTCCCACGATTGAGATTGATTCATGCGTAAAGAAGCTAGATAGGGAGACCCTCCTACCTCTAACCATCCACATTTTACGGCATATGCTCTATTTCTTTTTTCATCTACAAAAGTGACAGGGCCATGAATAGAATACTGCAACACTATTTCCTGATTTTCTTTTCCTTTTACAGAAATAGTTTCTTTTATTTCTTTAAAATCTAACCACTCTCCTTGATGCCAATACTGTTTTGAATTTTTAGGATTTATCTCATACACATACAAATCTTCAGCATCTGTTCTAAAAACGGTTAAGCCCCAAGCCCCATAACCATTATGACCTATGGAAATTCCTGGAATTTCTGGCTCTCCTCCTCCAATAACATTCCAACCAGGTGCCACCAAATGGGTGAGGTATCTTAATGATGGAGCTACAATACTTCTATGAGGATCATTGGCTAAAATAGGAGATCCGTTAAATGATTTATTTCCAGAGATAGCCCAATTGTTACTCCCTATACTAAATTCATCTTCTGTATCTTCTACTTTATCTGAAAATGAAATGGCTATTGCTTCTTTTTTCTGAAACTTCTCTTGTAGATACTCTTTTTTGAATTTAATTGGAGTTCTATAGGCATTATACAGCTCCAGTATGTCTTGGTCTAAATCTTCTTTTCTAATTTTCATATGAAGTTTTAAAGAGGGATCTTTAGGATGAAGCCACAACAATTCTTTTACCTTGTCTTCACCAATTCTAGAAACTGCTCTCCCAATATTTAATTCTTGACCAATATTTCCTAAAAGTCCTTGATGTCTAGAAATAACATCTGCTGGCGTCCAAAATTCTGGTTGAATATTAAGTAATGTAAACTCTACAGGAAGTTTCTCTGATTGGTTTTTTACTTCTTCTATGTATGCATTTATTCCGTTTGTGTAGGAGCTAATAATTTCATAGCCATCTTCGTGATAATGATTTAATTCCTCTTTTATATCTCCTCTGAACTTAAAAAGTCTGGTACCAATATCTCTTTTTAATTCAGATTCTCCAAAAATTTCTGCAACAGTACCTGTGGCCTGTCTTCTCCAAACTTCAAATTGAAAAAGTCTGTCTTTTGCAGCTAAATAGCCTTGCATAAAAAAAAGATCTTGTTGATTATTAGCATAGATATGATTGATCCCATGCTTGTCTCTTAAGACCTCAACTTTATCTATTAATTCAAGTTGTTTTTTTGGGGTACATGAAGTGAAAAAAATAAAGATTACAAGTATTGAAACTAAACGAATAGGGTATATTCTAATAAGACCTTCTTTATTTAAAAGACGAAAGAAATGTGTAACATTCATAAGTGACTATAATTTTATGGAAGATAATTATAATATAATGAACATAAAAATAGTTGGTAATGATAGATTAGCTAATCTATAGTTAAAGTTCGTAGTAATGCAGAACTATGTTCTATAAAGAAACTGAAATACAAAACTTGGTAGACAATTAATTTATCTTACGCCACTTAGAACTGTTATTTGGAGATATTTTTTGAAGCACCGCAAGTAAACGTTGTTTGCTTCTAGTATTAGGCCCATCTGAATAGAGGTTTACAATTTCGTCTGCTTTGGCATCAAAAAATAATCTTAACAATGGGTTTCCTATCACTTTATTAAAGAGCCTGTCTAATGTTATAATGGTATTTTCAAGGCTTTGTTTTGCAATTTTTGCATCTCCAGTTAGTTCGTCTAGGCCTTTTCTATGGTAGTTATAGATTACAGATCGAAACTGATTTAGGCCAGGTGATAATAGATTATCTATCATCTGAAATCTATTTTGAACCCCCACTTGGTTAGACCAAGCTGCAAGACCACTCTGCTGTGCTAGAAGCGTTACATTTTCTGCTTCTTTTAGATAAGTTTCACCACCGTTTAAAGCAAAGCTATCTGCATCTACTCCTAAAATAATATATGTATAAAAAACAATCGTAGAAATTAAGTTAGAATCAAATCTAGTTGGGTTATAAATGAACTGATCAAATTCGTTGTACTTAAAATTAAAGTCATTATCCCTTATATTTAGAACTGGTGTCTCATAAGAGGTTCCATAAACTGGTCTTGTAGACTGGATTTGTATAGATCCTTCAAAAAGATTGTTATCTCTTTTGGTTATAATAATATTGATAGCACAATTAATACGTTCTTGGGATTTTACAGTTTTATCTGTCCATTTTTTTTGATTTACAAACTCTGAAATAGCTGTTTCTAGAGTTGTAAAGACTTGTCTATTTGATCCTGAAACTTGATCAAAATTAACAGTCACCTGACAATTTAATTCTTGGGAAGAAATTGTTATAGATGATAAAAAAATAAAAAATAAAAGTATTCTACGCATCTAATTTATTTAAAATTTCATTCATAATATCTTTGGCTACCGCTGTTTTTGATTTCAATTCAAAATGTACTTGATCTTGCTTTTTATCTATAAAAGTAACTTTATTAGTATCTGAAGCAAATCCTGCACCTTCATCTTTTAAAGAATTTAAAACAATGGCATCTAAATTTTTTCTTTCTAATTTAGAGAGTGCATTTTCAATTTCATTACTAGTCTCTAGGGCAAATCCCACCAGGTATTGATGTTGCTTAATAGCTCCTAGAGAAGCTAAAATATCTTTAGTAGGAGATAACTCCAACTCTAACGTGGTATCTTTCTTTTTTATTTTGTCAGTAGCTATATTTTTTGGCTTATAATCTGCAACTGCAGCAGATAAAATAGCAATAGTTACCTCGGAAAAATAGCGATGACAAGCTTCATACATTTCTTCAGCGGTCACCACATTTATTCTTTTTATAAGCGTATTATTTACTTGTTCTTCACTGGGTCCAGCTATTAAAAATACTTCAGCTCCAAGATTGGCAGCAGCTTTAGCTATTTCAAATCCCATTTTTCCAGAAGAATGGTTTCCAATAAATCTTACAGGATCTATGGCTTCGTAGGTTGGCCCGGCAGTGATTAATATTTTTTTACCTCTTAACGGTAACGTAGATAAAATATCATTTTCTATAAAAGCCAAGATATCTTGTGGTTCTGCCATTCTTCCTTCACCAACCAAACCACTTGCCAATTCTCCACTAGTAACTGGAATCATTTTGTTCTCAAATGACTGAAGCTTGTCTAAACTTGTTATTGTTGAAGGGTGTTTATACATGTCTAAATCCATGGCAGGTGCAAAGTATACTGGACATTTTGCAGACAGGTAGGTGGCAATTAATAGATTATCACAGGTGCCACTAGACATTTTAGATAATGTATTTGCGGTTGCCGGTGCTATGAGCATAAAATCTGCCCAAAGTCCGAGCTCTACATGATTATTCCATAATTCGTTTTCTTCTTCTTTGCTGTAAAAAGAAGAATGAACAGGATTTTTTGACAGTGTGGAAAGAGTTAAGGGTGTAATAAAATCTTTAGAGACAGGTGTCATAATAACCTGAACTTCTGCCCCAGACTTTATAAATAAACGGACCAAACTGGCCGTCTTGTAAGCGGCTATCCCGGCAGTAATGCCAAGAAGAATTTTTTTACCGCTTAAAATAGACATTACTCAGTATCTGGTGTTCTATGGTAAACTTTACCATCTAACCATTCATCTACAGCTATTGCAGTAGGTTTCGGTAATTTTTCATAAAACTTTGATACTTCAATCTGTTCTTTGTTTTCGAAAACTTCTTCTAAACTATCATTGTAAGTAGCAAATTCCTCTAATTTCTCAACTAATTCTGTTTTTAAATCAGTATTAATTTGAACTGCTCTTTTAGATATGATAGAGATAGCCTCATAAATATTCTCTGTTTGAGATTCTACGATATCTTTATCATAAGTGACTGTTGTTACAGGAGCTTTTGTTTCTTTATAATTCATAATTAACTCTTTACTAACTGTTTTTCTTCGTTTTTTATTTCTAATAATAACTTATCTGAATCTTTTAAAAATTTAGATTCCGGAAAGTTTCTCACTAACTTATCGTATGCTGCTTTAGCATCTTTAATCCTATTTGGTTTTTTTCTTTCAGTACTTACTATAACCAAATCATGAAAAGCTTTAAATCTGAAATACAAAGCTTCTTCTTTTAATTTTGTTCCTAAATAATCATTTATTAAATTATCAAAAGCTACAATTGCCGATTTATAATTTCTAAAATCTGTTTGGGCAGTTTTGTAGTAGGTTTTTCCAATTTCAAAAGCTTTTGTTTCTAGTTTAAACTGTAATTCTCTGTAATGATTATTTGCTTCAGCCAATCTTTCGGAATCTGGATAGGTATTTATAAACATTTGAAAAGCTACAATAGCTTTATTGGTATCTGTTTGATCTAGACTGGATGCTGGAGAAGCTAATTTATAACTGTAAGCAGATAAAAAGGCTGCCTCTTCTTTTTTTGAACTATTAGGGTAATTGTTTGTAAATCTGTCAAAATAATAAGCAGCGGTAGCATAGTTTTTTTCATTAAAATTTGATTGTGCTACCATAAATTGAATACGCTCCATTTGTGGCTTACCTCTGTATGAGGGTGTAATTAATTCAAACAATCTTAAAGCCTTTGCATATTCTTTGGCTTCATATTTTTTTACAGCTAACTTATATCTTTCCGTCATAGACCCTTTACCTACAGTACGGGCATATTCCCCACATGAATTTAATAATAGTGAAACGGATAAAATTAGTGTTAAAATCTTAATTTTTCGCATTTGGCAAAAGTAAGGTTTTTATATGGATTACTAAAACGCTTTTTTCTTATTTATAAGTAGCTGCGATAGGTCTACTATCTATCATGTAAAATTAAAAAGTTAAACTAAATTTAGCTTTAATTCATCTTTACAAATAATCAAAAAACAACTATATCGATTGATGCAAATAACTAAAAATAGTTATTAGAAATAATCCTATTGGTATTAAATGTTTGTTAATTAACTTCTGGTCCAGGTTGAGCTCCAATAAGGCTTTTTACATCATTATCAAACAAGTACAAACCTCCTTTATCATCACCAATTAACTTAATTTTATCTAAGATATTTCTTGCTAGGGCTTCCTCTTCTATCTGCTCAGAAACGTACCATTGTAAGAAATTATGAGTTGCGTAGTCTTTTTCCTGAAGTGTGATGTCTACTAAATCGTTAATAGATTTAGATACTTTTACTTCGTGCTGAAATAGACTTTCAAACATTTCTTTGAAAGATCCAAATTCAGCTGGTGGAGCATCAAGTTGAGATACTTTAGCATGACCACCTCGCTCATTAATAAATTTTATAAGTTTTAACATATGCTCACGTTCTTCATCTGAGTGTGCATACATAAATGTAGCAACCCCTTCAAAACCTAGAGTTTCAGCCCAAGAAGCCATTGCTAAATATACCTGAGATGAGGATGCTTCTACTGTAACTTGCTTATTTAAAGCCTCTTCAATTTTTTTTGATAACATATTTTTTAATCTAAATTTATAACAAAATTAGTGATTTCTTTTTGAAGTTTCTCAGATGCTTTTACCAGAGGTAATCTAACTTCATTTGATGCAATACCTAAACATTGAAGAACGGCCTTAATTCCAGCAGGATTATTTTCTGAAAATATCATAGTAATAACGTCCATTAATTTATAATGAATACTATAGGCTTCTTTATTTTCTCCTTGTAATCCTAGGCGTATAAGTGTTGAAAATTCTTTAGGAAAAGCTTGACCTATAACTGAGATAACACCAGATGCACCAGCCAATACAACATTAAGTGCTAAATCATCATCACCAGAAATGA
The DNA here is from genome assembly GCA_015665265.1 of Flavobacterium sp. Classification (GTDB taxonomy): domain Bacteria; phylum Bacteroidota; class Bacteroidia; order Flavobacteriales; family Flavobacteriaceae; genus Polaribacter. The sequence goes on along the minus strand of JADFAM010000067.1, from coordinate 17,342 downwards.
TTAAAAAATCTTTGGGTCTATTTTTTATTAATTCTAAATATTGTTGAACATTATTTCCTGCTTCTTTAACAGCTATGATATTATTAAAATCAGAGGCTAAACGCAATGTGGTTTGAGGTTCCATATTTTTTGAGGTTCGTCCTGGAACATTATACAAAATAATTGGTTTTGGACTTGCCACAGAAATCGCTCTAAAATGCTGATAAAAACCTTCTTGGGTTGGTTTACTATAATAGGGTGCTACAGACAATATAGCATCTATGTTCGTTAAATCTGAAGATGAAATTTCTTCTATGACAGCAGCAGTGTTATTCCCCCCTAGACCAAGTACCAGAGGAACTCTTCCTTTGTTTACAGAAACTATAACCTCAACTATTCTTTTTCTCTCTTCCTTAGAAACTGTAACACTCTCTCCGGTAGTTCCATTAATAACAAGATAGTCTACTCCATTAGCTATATTGAACTCAACCAGTTTAGATAATGCAATAAAATCAATGGATAAGTCTTTTTTAAAAGGTGTTACCAACGCTACGCCTGTTCCTACAAATTTTTGCATAAAAAATTATATTTTCAGCAAAAATAAGCTATTAGCTATAGTAAATCTCAAATAAAATAGCTTAAAATCTAATTTTTACAGATTCATATACTTTGTTAAATTTTAAACTATGTATGCTTATTAAGAATTGCTAAATACTTTTTCATTTCATCAAAAAATACATCTATTTGATGCGCATTACAAGTAATATCTAAATGAAAAAACCCAGTGTTAAGATTAGACAACCCAACTTTAAAAGAAGCTGCAGAGATAGCTACTGCATACTCTAGGAAGATGTTTTTTTTGGTGTACAAACAAATTAATAAATCAAATGGCTCCTCAAGAAAACTACTTAAGCTAGTATCTAGAATATCTCCTCTCCAATCAAAGTCTTTGTCGGTAAAGTGCTTGTATGATTTTTGATCCTCTTTAGAAAATTTTCTAAAACTATAAATTTTGGGATTTCTTAAGCTAAGTTTTTGAATTAAAATTTCAGAAAAATCATATTTTTTTGAAAAATTATCACACGATATAATCCCAACTGTTTTAATTTTTTTTGTAGATTCATCAGCTGTTGATTGGGATTTTAAAGATAGGTTATGAATCTTTTTTTGAATGTAGTAGTATTTTAATTTAGATCTTAGCATAAATTCAACGACACAAAAACTATCTTGTACTCACAAATATAATTAAAAAACGAATCATATCATTTATGAAAAAAATCTGGATTCTTTTCTTTTTCAGCTTCCTTATAATAGCTTGTAAAAACAACTCACATGAAGTTTCAAAAATTAATGCAAAACAACTAAAGATTGGTAATGAGGTCAAACAAGACAGTTCAATCATTCAATTATTTACTCCCTACAAGAAAAAAATGACGAATGAAATCACCAAATCTCTTTCTTTTTCTCCTAAAATATTAGAGAGAACAGACGGAAATCTTCAAAGCACACTTGGTAATTTAGTTGCAGATTTATCTTATGAAAAAGCTAATGAACTTTTCAAAAATAAAACAGGAAAGACTGTAGATTTTTCAATGTCTAATTATGGAGGGATTAGAGCTGCTATTATGAAAGGTGATGTAACTGTTTCCAATGCTTTTGAACTAATGCCTTTTGATAATACCCTAGTAGTGGTGGAACTCAATTATGATAAAATTAAAGCATTGTTTAATTATTTTGTGGCTAAAAAAAGAGCACATCCATTGTCAAAAAATATTCAATTAACTATTAAAAATGATTCTTACAACGTACTTATTAATGGAAAAGCCATTAAAAAAGATAAAACTTATTTTGTTGCCACATCTAACTATTTACAAAAAGGCGGTGATGGAATGATTTTCTTTTCAGAACCTGAAAGCCTGTTTGATAGTAATTTTTTAATAAGGGATGCAATAGTAGATTATTTTGAAAGTAAAGATACATTAAGTGCTAATCTAGATAACAGAGTAATTATAAATTAAAAATTAACGGGAAAGTATATTTAATCTATTTTAACAATGAAAAGGAGAAAATTCATCAAACAAACCACTGCTAGTTTAGCTTTAGCTAGTGTAGGAGGGTTAACTTTTAACTCTTGCGAGACTAAACCTAAACACATTACTATACTTCACACCAATGACACTCATAGCCAAATAGAGCCTTTTGATATAAGTCATCATAAATTTGCAAATAAAGGAGGAGTTGCTAGAAGAGCTTCATTAGTTCAAAAAGTACGGAAAGAAAACCCAAATACGTTGTTACTAGATGCGGGTGATATTTTTCAGGGTACTCCCTATTTTAATTACTTTGGTGGAGAAATAGAGTTCAAACTAATGAGTTTGTTAAAATACGATGCTGCTACTATGGGAAATCACGATTTTGACAACTCTATAGATGGTTTTCATCATCAACTACCCAATGCTAATTTTGATTTTGTTTGTGCTAACTATGATTTTAAAAATACTATTTTAAACACCTTAGTGAAACCCTATAAAATTTTCTTTAAAGATGGTATTAAAATAGGTGTTTTTGGATTGGGTATAGAATTACACAATTTAGTGAGTCCAGAATTATTTAAAGAAACTAACTACTTGGACCCAATTGAAATAACTAAAGATATAACCAGGGAATTAAAAGAAAATGAAAACTGTGATTTGATTATATGCTTATCACATCTGGGATATCATTATAAAAATACTCAAAAAGTATCTGATTTAAAATTGGCTGCCGCAACAAAGGATATTGATTTAATTATAGGTGGACATACACATACTTTTTTACCAAAACCAACCCTTGTTAAAAATATAAATAATGAAACTGTAATTGTAAATCAAGTAGGTGCTTATGGAGTAAATTTAGGACGTATAGATTTCTATTTCGACAAACAAAATAATAAAGAGATCTCTAATAAAACCATTATTGTATAACTTACTATAGCTGTAATTATAGAAAATAAGAGCTTACTTAATCATTTCAATAAAATCATGTTCACTAATTATTGTAACCCCTAAGTCTTCTGCTTTTGTTTTTTTACTAGGACCCATATTATCTCCTGCAACTATGTAATCTGTTTTCTTTGAAATAGAAGAACTTACTCTTCCTCCATTATCTTCTATGGATTTTTTAAGTTCATTTCTAGTCATTTTATAAAAAACTCCTGATACTACAAATACTTTACCCTGAAGCTTATCAGTTAATCCAATAAGATCCTCCTCAGATATCTGCATTTGAACTCCATAAGATTTTAACCTATTGATTAATAATATGTTACTTAAATCATTAGAAAACTCTTGAATACTCTCTGCAATCCTATCACCAATTTCATCAACAGATATCAATGTTTCCATATCGGCAGCCATCAAATTATCAATAGATTTAAAATGTTTGGCTAGTTTTTTTGCAACTGTTTCCCCAACAAATCTAATTCCTAGGGCAAATAATACTTTTTCAAATGGAATTTCTTTTGATTTATTGATGCCTTCAATCATATTCTTAGCAGATTTTTCAGCCATTCTTTCCAAAGGAATCACTTGTTCTGCAGTTAAATTATAGAGATCAGCATAATTTTCAATGAGGCCTTCCTTTCGTAATAAATCAACTGTTTCACCTCCTAAACCATCTATATTCATTGCTTTTCGACTAATAAAATGCTGAATTCTTCCTGTTATTTGAGGAGCACAACCATACATGTTTGGGCAATAATGCTTTGCATCACCTTCTGATCTAACCAATTCTGTTTGGCACTCAGGACAATGTGTTGCGTAGATAGTTGATTGAGAATATTCTGCTCTTTTAGTAAAATCTACAGCAACAATTTTTGGAATAATTTCCCCTCCCTTTTCAACAAAAACAGTATCATTAATTCTTATATCTAGTTTATTTATTTGATCAGCATTGTGAAGAGAAGCTCTTTTTACTGTTGTTCCTGCCAACTGAACAGGTTCCAAATTTGCAACTGGAGTTATAGCTCCAGTTCTACCAACTTGGTATGTTATTTCCTTAAGGACTGTTGAAACTTGAGCAGCTTTGAATTTGTAAGCAATAGCCCAACGAGGAGATTTAGCAGTATATCCTAACTCTTCTTGTTGTTGTAAATTATTCACTTTAATAACAACACCATCTGTCTCATAGGGTAACTGATGACGTTTCATATCCCACTCATTAACAAAGCGAAACACCTCTTCTATAGAACTAGCTAGCATAATGGTTTTAGGAATTTTGAACCCTGCCTTTCTTGCAGCTAGAAGGCTATCATAATGAGTAGCATATTTTCGTTCATTAGCAACCACCTGATATAACAGGCAATCTAAAGGTCTTTTTGCTACCTCTGAACTATCTTGAAGTTTTAAACTTCCACTAGCTGTATTTCTAGGATTCCTGTAGGCCTCTTCACCATTTAACAAACGGACTTCATTCATTTTTTGAAATCCTACTAAAGGCAAAATAATTTCACCACGCATCTCAAAATTATCCATAAAAGAAGAGGATACTTTAAGTGGTATAGATCTAATCGTTCTAATATTTTGAGTTACTTCATCACCCTGAAAACCGTCACCACGTGTAACAGCTTTTATAAAATTACCGCTTTCATAACTAAGATTAATAGATGCTCCATCATATTTTAATTCACAAGTATATTCTATAGTCTCTGTTCCTAAATTTTTTTGAAGTCTTTTTTCCCAATCTAATAAGTCATCTTTAGAATATGAATTATCTAAAGAGTACATCCTATTTTGATGGAGAATAGTGTTGAAATTTTTTGTAATAGTACCACCTACTCTTTGTGAAGGGGAGTTGGCATCATAAAATTGTGGATGAGCACTTTCAAGTGCTTCTAGTTCTTTCAATTTTACATCAAATTCATAGTCGGATATGGTGGCCTCATCCTTAACATAATAGTTGTGATTGTGAAGATTAAGTTCTTCTCGTAAAGAATTAATTTGCTGCTGTACAGAGATCATTTTTACAAATAAATTTAACAAGTTAAAAATAATCAAAAGAAAACCCGAAACAAAGATGTTTCGGGTTAAAAAAGTTATGAAGTTATCAACTATTAATAATAGGTATACCTTCTTACTTTGGCAATATATTTTGCCAAACGAATTACTTGATGACTATATCCATATTCATTATCATACCAAACATAAATAACTATTGAATTTCCGTGTGTTATGGTAGCTTTACTGTCAAAAATAGATGGTGCAGTAGATCCTACTATATCAGATGATACCAGCTCAGCATCTAAAGAATATTGAATTTGCTCAACTAAGTCTCCCTCCAAGGCATTTAATTTCATTATAGAATTTACAGCTTCGGTAGTTATTTCAGTACCTAGCTTAAGGTGTAATATTGCTAAAGAACCGTTTGGCACAGGAACTCTAATTGCATTTGAAGTTAACTTACCTTTTAATGATGGGAGTGCCTTTGAAACAGCCTTCCCTGCACCAGTTTCAGTAATCACCATATTTAATGCTGCCGCTCTACCTCTTCGATTTTTACTATGCATATTATCTACCAGATTCTGATCATTGGTGTAGGCATGAATAGTTTCTAGATGTCCTTTTATAATACCATAGTTGTCGTCTAAGACTTTTAGAACTGGAGTAATTGCATTTGTTGTACATGAGGCTGCTGAAAAAATATCTTGGGTATCTGGATGATATTTTTTGTGATTTACTCCGTGAACAATATTTGGAATTCCTTTTCCGGGAGCTGTTAATAAAACTTTAGATGCTCCTGTAGCTTTTAAATGTCTATTTAATGCTTCTTTGTCTCTAAAAGCACCAGTATTGTCTATAACTAATGCATCTTGAATACCATATTTTGTGTAATCTATCTCTTCTGGAGATTTAGCTGATATCATGGTAACAGTAGTTCCGTTGATGATTAATGCATTATTTTCAACATCTGTTTGAACAGTTCCTAAAAAATCTCCATGAACAGAATCTATACTTAGCAAAGAAGCTCTTTTGTCTAATACATTTTTGGTGATTTCTCCTCTTGTAACAATAGCTCTTAATCTCAATTGAGAACCCTTACCCATTTTTGACATTAACTCTCTGGCTAAAAGACGACCTATCCTTCCGAAACCGTACAAAACAACATCCTTTGGTTGAATATCTTTTGCTTCTGTAGCATCCTTTAGTTGTTTTTTAACAAATGTGACTTTATCTTCACTTCCATTGACGTCTAGATAGCACTCATAAGCTAATTTTCCTATATCTAGCTTAGACGAGGGCAATTGAACATGCTGAATAGCTTTAGCAATATCTAGTGCATCATACACTGAAATTGGTTTTCCGACAAATTCTTTAGCGTAATTAATTAGGTTTAAAATCTCACTAGCTCTTTTGTCTACTAGTGTATTTCTAAACAAAACAAGTTCTATGGACTTATCGTACCATAAATCGTTAATAATATTTATAAACTCAGTAGTTGCTCTCCGAATTTTTGCTTGTGAAATGACTTCGTTTTCGTAATCTTTAGCTTTTAACATATTTATTTTTCTTGTTTTTTTTGTGCAAAAGTATTTCTTTTTTTTACAAAACGAAATCGATTTCGTTAATTATTTAAAAAATTAAAAAAAGCCTAAATTCCTTTGATTGTAATCAAAAGAACCTAAGCTTTAAAAAAACAAAATAATCGGTAATTAAATTTTTAATTTTTTAGAAAAAATAAATACTTGTTTCGTTGTCTAAATCAATCATTTCTACTTTTAAGCGATACCCATTTCTTGGGAGACCATCTAATAATTTAATTGCTTCTGAGGCAGTTTCTACTTCCTTTCCATTGATTTTAGTAATAATATACCCTTTTATGCTAGAGGGACTGTCTTCTGAAAGACCATCTCTAATTATTTTTGCTCCTTTTGGATCGTCTATAAACTCAATTCCATACGTTCTTGAAATATATCGTTCTATTCTTTTAATTAAATTAATATTTTTTGTAAAAGTCTCTCCATCTCTATCAATAGTTAATTTTACAGAATCTCCTGGTCTCTTTGCTGAAAGCTGACCCGTTAATTCAGAAAATTTAGAAATTTTGATATCGTCTATTTTTACTATAATATCACCCTTTAAAAGTCCAGCTTTTTCTGCATTACTGCCTTCAGAAAAATCCCCAATCCTAACTCCCTGTATATCATCCTCTCTTAGATCAGGTAAAAACCCAATAATAGCCTCTTGTACTTTACCGAACTCAAGGATATCGTCAATTATTTTTTTTGCAATATTAGAAGGCACTGCAAATGAGTATCCAATGTAGGAGCCCGTTTTAGTTGAAATGGCTGTATTGATACCTACTAGTTCTCCTCTAGAATTAACGAGAGCACCACCACTATTACCGGGATTAACAGCTGCATCAGTTTGAATAAAAGAGTCTGTTGAATAGTTTCCTTGTAAATCTCTCCCTTTTGCACTAACAATTCCTGCGGTTACAGTAGAAGTTAAATTATATGGATTCCCTACTGCCAAAACCCATTCACCAATATTTAGATTGTCTGAATCGGAAAAAGGGATATATGGTAAAATTTCTTCTGCATCTATTTTTAGTAAAGCTATATCATTTTTAGAGTCTGTTCCAATAAGAATTGCTTTGTATTTTTTTCGATTGTTTAATGTAATTTCTAAATCTGTTGCACCATCAATAACATGATTATTGGTTACTATGTATCCATCAGATGAGATAATTACACCACTTCCTGTACCAATTTGTTGTTGTCTTTTTTTACCATTAAATAAATCTGCAATAGAATTTATTCCAGATGAAATAGCAGTATTTTTTACATGGACTACTGCATGAACAGATTTCTCTGCAGCTTCAGTGAAATTTGTGGGTGCATATGAGGCAGTGTTTAATTCAAATGCTGAAGTGTTGTAATTTGTTTGAAATGTTTGAATGGGGGATTCCTTTGTCTCAGTGATTAATTGAGTATTCTCAAAAAAAGAAATATATCCAAATAAAGATACGATACCTCCTAGAATAGCTATCGTTAAAAAACCAAGAATTTTTTTCATTGTATAAGTTAAATTAGTGTTCTACTCAAAAATAATATTTTTTTCATTTTATTTATTAAACTTAACAATTCTTAACTCATTTTAACCCTCTTTTAACAAACATAGGTTTAGGAGCTTTTGTGTATATTTGAAGGCTATGACAGTGACTTTTCATAAATATCAAGGAAACGGAAATGATTTCATTATAATAGATAATAGAAATTTTAATTTTCCTAAGAATGACAGTTCTTTAATTGCATCTTTGTGTGATCGTCATTTTGGTATAGGCGCAGACGGTTTGATCCTCCTGGAAGATCACGAAAATGTAGATTTTAGCATGATATATTTTAATGCAGATGGTCATGAAAGTACCATGTGTGGTAATGGAGGTAGATGCATTGTCGCATTCGCAAAAGAGCTAAAACTTTTCAAAAAAACTACTAAATTTTATGCCATAGATGGAATTCATTCAGCAGAAATAAATTCTGACAAGGTATCTCTTCAAATGATAGATGTTCATGATGTTTTGGTATCTAAAGACTTTATTTTCATGAATACTGGGTCACCTCACCATATTGAAATAGTTGAAAATTTAGACGATTTATCTGTGATTGAAAAAGGAAGAGCTATCATATACTCTTTATACAGTTCTGAGAGATGTAATATAAATTTTGTAGAGCAACTAGATCACCAGACATTTAAAGTAAGAACTTATGAACGTGGAGTTGAAGACGAAACATTAGCATGTGGTACTGGAGCAACAGCTGTAGCAATAGCGATGCATAAAATAGGAAAATCTGACAGTAACCATATTAAATTGGGGGTTCTTGGTGGTCATTTGGAAGTGCAATTTATTCCTCATGAAAAAAGTTATACTGATATTGTTTTATCAGGACCTGCACAATTTGTTTTTAAAGGAACTTTAAATTTATGATCACTTTACAAGGAAAGAAAGTTAAATTAAGGGCATTAGAACCAGAGGATTTAGATTTTCTGTTTAAAATAGAAAACAATACTAATTTTTGGGAGTTTAGCAGCACTCAAGTACCTTTTTCTAAATATATGTTGAAAAAATATTTAGAAAATGCTCACCAAGATATTTATGAAGCTAAGCAGTTACGAATGGTTATTGAGGAAATATCTAACAATAAAACTGTTGGCTTAATTGACATATTTGATTTTAACCCAAAACACAAAAGAGCAGGCATCGGTATTGTAATTAGTGAGCCCTATCAAAAAGAAGGTTTTGCCTCAGATGCATTGTCTTTGTTGATTAGATATTGCTTTGAAGCATTAGATCTACATCTACTTTTTGCAAACATAACTCAAGACAACAAAAAAAGCATCACATTATTTACATCTAATGGTTTTAAAAAATGTGGTGTAAAAAAAGACTGGCTATTTATTAATGGAGAATATAAAAATGAACTAACATTTCAACTAATTCATGAATAAGAGATTAATTTTAATTGTAGTTACTCTTTCACTTATTTTCAGTGGAATGGTTGGTTATCATTACTATCAACATATATTTGGAAGCCTAGTCAACAAAACTGGAGCTGTTTATATTCGATCAACAGATAATATTAATGATGTTAGGAAAGCTTTGGATAACTTTATTGGTGATGAAAATACTTTTTTTTGGCTAGCTAACAGGAAAAATTATAAAAATCCAAAAGCTGGAAAATACATCATTACAAAAGGGATGTCTCTTAATGATGTTATTAACCTTTTAAGAAGTGGGAACCAAACACCGGTAAAAGTATCATTTAACAATCAAGATTCTTTAGAGAAGTTTTCAGGAAGAATAGCTATGCAATTAGAATTAGATTCTATCTCAATCTTGAAGGCATTTAGAGACCCTGTTTTTTTGAGTACCAATAAACTTTCTGAATTATCTGCATTAGAAATTTTAATTCCTAATACTTATGAATTTTACTGGAATGTATCAGCTGAAAAATTCAGAACAAATATGCTTAAAGAATATAAAAAATTCTGGAATAAAGATCGTTTACATAAAGCTGCTCAGATAAAAATGTCTCCATCACAAATCATGACGCTAGCCTCTATAGTTCAAAAAGAAACAGCTAAAGTATCAGAAAGACCTATTGTGGCTGGGCTTTACCTAAACAGGCTCAAAAGAAACATCCCTCTTCAAGCAGATCCTACAATCATTTATATTTTAAAACAGAAAAATGGTGAAAACTTTCAAGTTAAAAGAGTTTTACTCAAAGATTTAAAAATCTTATCTCCTTTTAATACCTATTTAAATAGAGGCTTACCTCCTAACCTCATATCTATGCCAGATATATCATCAATTAACGCAGTTTTAAACTTTCAAAAACATAATTATTTATACATGTGTGCTAGTATCACAAATATTGGATATCATGAATTTGCAAGCACTTTAAAAAAGCACAATAACAATGCAGTAAAATATCAACGGTGGTTAAATAAAAAAGGAGTCAATAGATAGTGTAGGAAAAATATTACCCTCTAATTTTATTAAATATTATTTATAGCTACAATGAAAAATTTTACAATCTGCGTTTTCTGTTATTAATTTCATAAAAATAACAGCACCTACCTTAGAATTTTATAGTAAAAAAAGGAGTTAATTTCTATTATTTGTATTTTCAAAATGCCTAAATTACTTGAAAATCAACTTATTATAAATTAAATTGTATCTTTGCGCTCGCTAAACAGAAATAATACTATTATTAAGAAGTTTATATTTATATTTTTTTTATTTTTTGGATTAACTAATGCTGTTAAGAACCCAAAAAAATCAAAAGAAATTGTACCCCCTGAAACAGTTGTCTTAGTCTCTAACAACCCGTTATCAATACTATTTTTACAGAAAAATTTTGTTGGCTTTAAAGAAGCATTAGCTTTTAAAGAATCACAAGGAAAATATAGTTCTGTAAATACTCTGGGATACCTTGGTAAGTATCAATTTGGAAGATATACTCTTGAGAGGTTTAATATTTACAACACTAACTCATTTTTAAAAGATCCAGAATTACAAGAAAAAGTATTCATCGCCTATTGTAAAGTAAATAAATGGATTCTTAGAAAAGATATTAAAAGAAGTGTTGGCAAGATAATAAATGGCATTAAAATAACTGAATCTGGAATTCTAGCAGCGGCTCATTTAAGCGGTGCAGGAAATGTAAAGAAATATCTCAGAAGTAGTGGTTCTATAAACCTTTCAGATGCCTACGGAACTTCAATAGCATCATACATGGAAATTTTTGCAGGATATGATGTTTCTTTTATTGTTGGAGATAGAAAAGCTAGTGTCTAATTTATCTACTTCTGAATAATAAAAATTGCTGGTCTTTTATGAAGTGATGGAGATATTCTTTTCCACTCTGATACACTATATGTCTTAATGTATTCACTAGGTAAACTGATATCTACTGCTATACACAATGAAGTTCCTGGTGTGAGTGTCGATTTTAAATCAGTAAACATTTTATCATTTCTGTACGGTGTTTCAATAAAAATTTGAGATTGATTTTTATCCTTTGACAATTTTTCTAATTCTTTAATTGACTTTTTTCTTTCAGAATTATCAATTGGTAAATATCCATTGAAAGCAAAATTTTGACCATTAAGTCCAGATGACATTAAAGCCATTAATATAGATGAAGGCCCCACTAAAGGGACTACTTTTATACCTTTTTCATGTGCTAGTTTAACTATAGTAGCTCCAGGATCCGCAACAGCTGGAACTCCTGCTTCAGATAGCAAACCAACAGAAACACCTTGGTCACAAACATTAAGAAAGCTTTGAGTTTCCAATTCTACTGCATATTTGTCTAACTTCATAATAGTTAGAGAGGGTTGTGATTTTTTTGGTGTGATTTTTTTTATGAATCTTCTGGCAGATTTTTCGTTTTCAACGATAAAATGGTCAACCATTTCCACTATCGTCTTAACAGAATAAGGCATAACTTCCAGAGGTTCATTGTCTCCTAAGGTAGTGGGTATTAGATATAAGTTTCCTTTCATAAATATTTTTTTTCAATTATTTCACAAGCTTGATCTAACATTTGATAGACATTTTCAAAACCATCATCACCCCCATAGTAAGGATCTGGAACACTCTTATTTGAAAATAATTTGCTTTCATTTAATAGTAACTTAACCTTGCTTTTTTGAAAGTCATCTTTTGCTAGTGAAATAATATTGTGGAAGTTTTCTTTATCCATTGCATAAATAACGTCGAAAATAATAAAATCTGATTTTATAAATTTTCGGGCTCTCTGATTTGAAATATCAATTCCATGTCTTTTGGCAGTCAAAATAGACCTGTTATCTGGTTTTTCGCCAACATGATATGCCGCAGTTCCGGCTGAATCTACATAAAATAAATTAGGATCTAGTCTAGATTTAAGAATTCCTTCTGCCAATGGAGATCTACAGATATTTCCTAAACAAACCATTAGTATCTTTTTCATCAAATGAAATTAAAAAAAACAAAGCGATTTGAAAAATTTTAAAAAAATATTTTAAAAAGTTAACTTTTTAGTTAAGTCTTCAACATATTTTCTGAATTGTTTGTCTGTCTCAGTTAAATTATCAACTGTTTTACAAGCATGTAAGACCGTAGCGTGGTCTCTTTGTCCAATTTGTGAACCTATACTAGCCAAAGAAGTCTTTGTCATTCTTTTAGCAAAATACATAGCCAGTTGACGGGCTTGAACTATATGTCTTTTCCTAGTTTTAGATTGAAGAGTTACAACATCCATGTCAAAATATTTAGAAACTACTTTCTGAATGTAGTCAATAGAAACCTCTTTTTTAGTATTCTTAACAAATTTATCTACAATTTGTTTTGCAAGTTCTAAGGAAAATTCTCTTCTATTGAAAGATGCCTGAGCTATCATGGAAATTATAACACCCTCTAACTCTCTTACATTGGATTTAATGTTTTTTGCAATATACTCTACAATTTCCTCTGGCATTTCTACTCCATCTCTGAATAATTTATTTTGAAGGATAGAAATTCTTGTTTCGAAATCTGGTAATTGTAATTCTGCAGATAATCCCCACTTAAATCTAGACAGGAGACGTTGTTCTATATCTTGCATGTCTACAGGTGCCTTATCCGAGGTTAAAATTACTTGTTTACCATTTTGATGCAGATGATTAAATATGTGAAAGAATACATCCTGCGTACCGGCTTTTCCTGAGAGAAACTGTACATCATCTATCAATAAAACATCTACCATTTGATAAAAATGAATGAAATCATTTCTAGTATTTGATTTAACAGAATCTATAAATTGTTGTGTAAATTTTTCAGATGAAATATATAAAACCGTCTTATCTGGATACTTATCTTTTATATCTACACCTATTGCATGAGCTAAATGGGTTTTACCTAAGCCAACCCCACCATATATAAGCAGTGGATTAAAAGAGGTTCCTCCAGGCTTATTAGCAACAGCCATTCCTGCAGAACGAGCTAATCTGTTGGAATCACCTTCTACAAAATTTTTGAAATTATAGTTGGCATTTAATTGAGATTCTATTTTTACTTTTTGCAATCCTGGAATCACAAATGGATTTCTGAGCTCTCGCTTATTAACTTCAACTGGAACAGCTATTTTTTGAGGCTTTAAAGGGTCTCTGTTTGAACTAGGGATTTTAACAATCTGAGGACGGTTACTGCTGTAGGTATTTTCCATACGAACATCGTAAATTAATTTTGCGTCTTTTCCTAATTCTCTAACTAGAGCTACTCTTAAAAGTTTGATATAATGTTCTTCTAACCATTCATAAAAAAACTTACTCGGAACTTGGATGGTTAAAGCTTCAGCTGATAGCTTCACAGGCTTAATTGGATCAAACCAGGTTTTGTATGCCTGTGGCTTAATATTATCCTTAATAAATGATAAACATTTATCCCAAACCGAAACAGCAGTTTTAGTCATAAATATGTATAGAAATTTGTTTGTTTAGTTGATTTTTAACCTAGGGTCCTGTCTACTTTAATAAACATTACAAATGTGTGAATAAAAATCAGTATAAAAAAATCAAATTGCTATTGATTATTAATTATTTTTTACGTAGACTACTCTTCTTATAAAATTAAATAATTTGAAAAAATTTTCTACAAATGTTCGTGTTCGTTATGGTGAGACAGATCAGATGGGTGTAGTTTATCATGGGAATTATGCCTCCTATTTTGAAATTGCCAGAACTGAATGGCTTAGAAACCTGGGAGTTACCTACAAAGAATTGGAAAACAAAGGCATCATGCTTCCAGTTATAAGTTTGTTTTTTAATTTCATAAAATCTGCTAAATATGATGATGTTTTAACAATTAATGTCATTCTCAAAAAAAAACCTCTGGTGAAAATAGAATTTGATTATGAAATTTATAATCAAAAAAAAGAAAAAATATCAACAGGAAACTCCGTTTTAGCTTTTATGGACATGAAAACTAACAAACCTCTAAGATGCCCTAATTATATCTTAGAAAAGTTAAATATTTAATTGTTTGATTTCTAACTTGTATAAAGTCTCAAAAATTTTAACTACTTTTTGAGTGAGCGATTTTCTAACTGCTATGATCATTTCACAATCCATCTCAAGCTTTTGACGTGTAATTGTAATTGAATTTTCCTTGAGAATTCTCAATACTTTACTCATTAAGTCGTATTGAAAATTAAGTTGAAATGAGTCATCAATTGTTTTTTCCTCGATAGCTGAAGATTCTAAAGTTAATCTTGCAGAAGCTCTGTAGGCATTAATTAAACCACCTACACCTAATTTTGTTCCACCAAAATACCGAACAGAGACAACCAAAATATTGGTTACATCAAATGATTGAATTTGACCATAAATTGGCATTCCTGCTGAATTACTAGGTTCACCATCATCATTTGCTCTAAATCTAACAGATTCTGTTCCTAATTGCCATGCATAACAAAAATGACGAGCAGTATGATGCTTCTTTCTCAAAAACTCCAAAAAATCTTTTACAGAGGCTTCCTCAGTCACTGGAAATGCATACCCATAAAATTTGCTATTTCTATCTTTAAATAGCGTTTCTATTGAAGGTTTAGTAATGGTCTTGTATAAATCATCCATTAACAGACATAATTAATATGATACTAACTACGGCAATACCAATTCCAACCCAATTTTTATTTATTAATTTTTCATTAAAAATAAACAAGCCAAAAAGAGTTGACAAAATAACAATCCCAACGTTGTTTAAAGTAAAAGCCGTAGAACTCTCCATTCCTTCTGTACTTAATGCCTTGAGTAAATATACAATAGAAAAATAGTTGGGTACTCCTAATAAAATTCCGCCAAAAATAGATTTGAGTTCAAAACTTAATGTCCCTTTAGCTTTTTGATATAACAAAGCCATAACACCCAAAACAAAGGCACATCCAAAAATTGTGGCGGAAAATAAAGGCACTCCTCCTTCTGCAACAAATGATGTTTCTACATACTTTAAGCTAGTATCAATAGCACCTGAACCAAAAAATAAAAGTATTGGAAATAAGAAATCCTTATTTTTTTGAGCTATTCCATTTTTTTCTTTAGATGAAGTCAAATAAACTGCTATAAGTGCCAGTAAAATACCAATTACTTTTATAAAACTCAGACTTTCCTGGTAATACCAGACTCCAAATACAATAGCAATAACAACAGACATTTTACTAGAAACAGATGCTACCGATAACCCATTTTTTTGAGAAGTCAAAGCCATGACATTAAACACAAGAATAAACATAATTCCTAATAAAAATGCCCCAAAAAACCACGGTTGATCTGGTATTTCTTGGAAAGAAACCAAATTATTTGACAAGAAAAAACCCAACACAGCAGCTGTGAAATAGTTTACAACAATTGCCTGAAACGTGTTAATTTTTAAAACATCAAATAATTTAAAAATGACAAATAAAAAACTTGAAATACAAATACTAATGAGTAAGTAAACCATTAATTAAATTCTTTTTTGGAAAACAAATCTACAACATCCTCTGAATTTGGATTTAAATTCCAACTTTTAATACCAAGACTGTTGGCTATGATTGTATTCTCTTCAGTATCGTCTACAAAGAAAGTTTCTTCAGGTATTAATTTATTTGATTCAATTACAAATTCATAAATATCTTTATTCGGTTTTCTCAGATGTATTTCATGAGACAAATAAAATTTCTCAAAACAGTTTTTAAATTCTGAAAATAATTTTCTACCCCAAGTTTTTTGAATCCAAGAAATATGTAGATCATTTGTGTTACTCAACAAAAAGATTCGATATTTTTTTGAATTGGCTAGTGCTTTTAAAAAGCTCAATCTGTGAGGAGGAAAATCTAACAACATAGAATTCCATGCATTTTTAAAATCTATTTCTGAAATGGAGGGAAATAAGGTTTTAAATGTTTTCACAAACTCTTGTGTAGTTATTATCCCTATTTCATATTGTTTACCTAATTTCAATAGTTCATCAGTAAATTCTTTTACACCTAATTCTTTTAATCTCCTAAAAGTAGCTTCCTTATCTAGATTTATAAATACATCTCCAAAATCAAAGACTATATTTTTAATCATTGATATAAGTTTTTAGACTGTCACCCATAAGGTTTTCTTCATTTAAAAAAGGACCCTTTAGTATCGGAGCTTTTGTCCCCTCTTTAAAATTTACCAAGCCAGAAAAAACCCTAGCTTCATCCCATAAGTTTTCATCAATAAAAGTTTGGATAGTTTTTCCTCCTCCTTCTACTATTAATGATTGAACTTTGTGTTTAAAAAGCACTTTACAGATTTCAAGAGCAATGGGTTTAGAAAAGTTTATTTTTTCAAAAAAAAGGTTTTCATTGTTGGTAGTAATTTTTTGATTTATAAAGATTGTTTTAACTGAACCATCATAAACCTTTAAATCTTTGGGTATTGTCAAATATTTATCAATAACTATTCTCAGAGGGTTTTCTCCACTCCAACTTCGAACATCTAAACTTGGATTGTCATCTAAAATAGTTGTGGTACCCACTAAAATTGAATGCTCTTCACTTCTCCATTTATGAACTAATTGCCTAGATACTTTTTGGGTGATCCAAACAGGAGCTTGCTTCGCTCTATTCTTAGGAGCAATAAAACCATCTTGGGTTTGTGCCCATTTTAAAATAATATAGGGCCTCTTTTTTGAATGGAATGTAAAAAATCTTTTGTGATGAGCTTTACATTCATTTTCCAAAACACCAACAACTACCTCACAACCTTCATTTTGGAGTCTTTCAATTCCTCTACCCGCCACTATTTCATTTACATCTAAACATCCAATCACTACTTTTTTAATCCCGC
>JADFAM010000120.1 GCA_015665265.1 Flavobacterium sp. | reverse complement strand
TGGTGGAAATAAGTATTGCTTCAGTAGATTGAGACTCTAGTTTTCCAAAAAAAGAATATTTTAAAAGATCAATTAGAAATTTTAATTCATTGTTGAAACTATCAATGGTAGAAATTTGAAATTCTTTTGATATATAATTTTTGAATTCGTCAAAAACAAAACACTCAATATTATCAAACTTTAATTTAATTTTATTTAATTTATTGATGATATCCTCATTTAATTTTAATCTATTTTTAGAGTCTATTCCTAAATGAACAAATTGAGTAAATTGCTTTAACGTTTTAACTCTAATTTGTCTAACTCTTTCATTCGATAAATTATTAAGTAATGCAATATCTTCGTTTGAGTATTTATTTGCTTCTAAACCATAATATTCTGAAAAAATTTTCGCATATTTTTTGTTTATAACTAGATCACAAAATTTTAATACAGTTATTGATAATTCTTGAAGAAAATTTATTTTCTCTTCAATATCTTTATATTCATCATTAGGCAATATTCTAAACTCAGTATTTTTTTTAATTTCTTTTAAAATAGAACTTTTATTTATACTGAAATATTTCTTAAAATCTACAAATAAATTTATTGCATTAACACCAACACCTTTGTGACTTGAGAACTCTTCTAAAGTAAGATTTTCAAAATCACCGATGGTGTTTATACCTATTTTACTAAGTTTTAAAAATAGTTTTTTTTCTAGGAAGGTTTCTAAATGATTGATTGAATAATCTGAAAATTTTATATTTGTCATAACTAGAGCAATTTATGAAAAAATTTGATAGAGTAAAAATAGAGGCAGACACAAAAATACACCTAATAGACTATATAAAGATTAATAGTTTCGATTGTAGACATGAAATTTGGAGTTGGGATGGAATTAAAGGAGAATCTTTAATTTTTTGTACAAAAGATTTTAAAAATCCAAAAAACGAAGTTCAAAAAATTGTAGAAACCTACATCAATGAAGAATTTGATGAAAAAAAACATACATTTAAAATTAAAGATGAGTATGTTTTCTTCAATTATAATATGGAATTACTTTAAAAAACTTAGAAAAGTTACTTGTACTTTGTAGAAAACCTACAAACTAAATGCACAAACATAGTATGAGTTTTCTCAGAAAGATACTCCTGCTTTAGTTATTGATTACCCCAGTAAAGAATTTAAGTATTGACGCAAAGAAATAAGTACTGTAAGGAAGATTTCTCTACCCTATACAGGATACAATACAAAAACCCCAAGGAATGGGTATTTGTATGTGAAGACTGCTTACTTAAAGTTAAAGCCAATAACAGCGCTTATAAATACAGTGGTACTTGGAAGAAATAAACCAAATACCTCCTCTTACTTTAAAGTGTAAAAGCATCTAATAGCCAACTCCTTTTTAACTCATCGTTTTTTTATATATTAGTGGCCCTAAACAACTAAATATGAAAAAAATACTCTTATTATTACTCGTGGCAGTGTATTCTTGCCAAAGCCCAAACGGAACGGTAACTACCAATGATGAACGCTCTGAAATTATTAAAACCCTTTTTAAAAATGTAAGTGAAGAAAATATAGACTATTTGAAAGAGGTATTCTCTGATGATATGACGTTTGTAGACGCTAGAAACAACACTAAAGACAAAGCAGGTTTTATTGCTGGTATTGAAGGACTATTTGAGATGTTTGACGAGATTAGCTTTGAAGATGTAGACGGAGATGCAACCGGTTCTGAAATAGAAACAACAGTTTATGACAATGGAATAGTTTGGACTAATGTCTGGAATACCTTTAGCGCCACTGGTAAATACACCGGGCAAAAAGTAAGTTTCCCTTTTCACATTTCTTACAAATGGGATGGGCTTAAAATAAGCAGAGAAGTACAGTTTTTTGACAATGCTGTTTTTGATAAAGAACTCAATGCCATGCAAGCGGCCAACAATGTATCAGAGAAATTAGTGATCTTATTAGAACTAAAAGTAACTAAAGGAAACACCAAAGAAGATGTGCAAACATTGGTTAAAAAATTAAATGATTTTGTAAGAGCTAATGAACCCAATACCTATGACTACACCTACTTTATTTCTGAAAATGGAAAACGTGTATTTTTAGTGGAGAAGTATCTAACCTCTGCAGACATGATATTGCATGCAAATAACTTTGAAGGTGGGCCAAACTTTGCTCCATTTATGAAGATGTTTGAAATAGATAAATTTATTATTGCCGGAAACGCAACTAAAGAATTAAAAGACCTCTTAAAGGCATATCCAATTGAATACAGAACCGCTGTTGGTGGTTGGATTTACTAATTAAAAAATCCTCTTAAAAACACTAAAACAAGTATTAATTAAATTATTAAAAAAATGAAAAACCTATTTAAAGTACTAGTGATGGCAGTTTTAGTAACTGCTTGTTCTACAGGAAATCATGCTGATTTTGAAAAAAACACAGCAGCAGCAAAAAAATATTTTGAACTACATCAAGCAGAAAAGTCTGCAGAAATGTTTGAAATGATTCATGATGATCTAGAATGGCATATGCCAGTCTATGGTTCTGAAATGGCCGATGCACAAGGCTTAAAAGACGCTCTTGTAAATTATCAAAAAGAGTTTGATAACATGAATTTTACAGCAGACTACTGGTTACCTGGTGTAGATGAAACTACTGGATTACTAGATGGTAGCACACGAGTATATGGTACTTGGACGGCAGATCACGTAGCTTCTGGGAAGTCTGTTAAATTAACCTCATACCATGCTTTTGCATTTACAGATGGTAAAATATCTGGCGGTGGAGATTGGTTTGATTTTGGAGGAATGATGAATTCTTTGGCAGCTGATACTGAAGCAGCTACAGAAGAGTAATCTTACTGTTTACAAAGACACAAAAGCCTTCTTTTAGAAGGCTTTTTTTTGGTGTATATTTAAAAAATCTATGAAGATTATTAGAACAGATTATCTAAACCCTGCATTTAAAGAGCTTGTAGCACAATTGAATAAAGACTTGGCCAATAGAGATGGCAAAAACCACCCTTTATCTCAGTTTAATGAAATTACACATATAAAGCATGTTGTGTTAGCATATCATGAAGGTAAAGCTGTTGGTTGTGGTGCCATTGCTAAGACCGATTTTTCTGCTATGGAGATTAAACGAATGTATGTAATTCCAACACATAGGGGCCAACAACTAGGTGAAAAAATACTCTCCGAATTAGAAAATTGGACCAAAGAATTAGGGCATAGCAAATGCATTTTATTTATGGGAGTACATCAACCGGAAGCCATGAAACTGTATTTAAAAAACAACTTTTCTATCATAGAAAACTATGGAAAATTAAAAGACATTCCGGATAGTGTTTGTCTTGCTAAAAAGTTACTCTAACCCTAAATATAGGGACGCTTGGAAGTAATAGCTTATCTTAGTTTTTTTTATAAAACCCATCATGAAAAAAATTGTACTCTTTAGTTTTATAGCAATCCTACTTATAGGATGTGAAAATTCAGAAAATTTACCTGCACCAAATTATTCTATAGAAGGTAAGTGGTTAATAGAAGGAACTATTCCAGTGGGAAACACGATGTATCTTTATGAAGATGGTGTACGTTATACCTATTACTGTGTGGCAGACGATTGTACTGCTTTGTACAATTCATACGAAGCAAATGATGGAAATCATATCCCAGGAACAAATAATTATACCGTTGAAGATAATATTCTAACGGTTGATTTGAATTTTGGAAATGAATTAGTTACTCCAATTATATTTGAATGTGATGGTGGAGAGGTAATATTTGAAACACCTGAATATAGTTTATTCCGGTTAAATTCTGATTGTAATTAAACAGCAATATTGAGTAAAGCTTGGAACCATATTCTGGATAACTTTTATAGATTTACTGCAGGTATATGTATCTGTTTTATGATTATTTGTTGCGAAAATGATCCAGAAATTATAAATGAAACCAACCCTGTTGATGAAACCGATCCCATTGCATTAGACCTTGATTTGGTGCGCTACTTAGCCATTGGTGATAGTTATACTGTAGGAGAAGGCATAGAAACAACACAGAGTTGGCCATCCCAATTAAAAAGAAAATTACTAGAAGAAGGAGTTGAAGAGGTAGAAGTAACTGTGGTTGCCGCAACAGGATACACCACCCGAGAAGTTACTCAGTTGGTAAACACAACAACATTTGACAAACCCTTTGATATTATTTCTATTCAGATAGGGGTAAATAACCAATATAGAGGTGAAAGTTTAGCGCAATTTGGCGAAGAGTTAGAAGACCTGTTTGAAACAATTGCTTCTAATTATTATTTAAAAGATGCCAAACAGTTTGTTGTGTCTATACCAGACTGGGGAGCCACACCTTTTGGTAGTTCTTATGATAGAGTGCAAATTGCCATAGAGATTAACCAATTTAATGGCTTAAAAAGAAATGCTTCTGAGGCAAGATCTACACCATTTATAAATATTACAGACATTTCTAGAATCAACCCAGATGCTCCAGAATTGGTTGCTTCAGACGGATTGCATCCAAGTGAGTTGATGTATAGTTATTGGATTGAAAGAATATTTCCTATTGTAAAACAACAGCTACAGCCCTAGTACCAGAAACTTCTATTCTTTTTTTTATAATTCTAATTCTTGTTATATTAAAAAATAGGTGGTTAACCGGTATGTTAATTTTATTTTAATTTTATAGCAACTTAGTTGCATTAAGTAAATTTATCATTAAATTTGTATTGCTAAAATAGCAATGCAAAAATTGATAAAACATGATTAATAGCAAATTGCCTGTTACCGTTTTAAGTGGCTTCTTAGGAGCAGGAAAAACCACCTTATTAAATCATATTTTACACAACAAGGAGGGCCTTAAAGTAGCGGTTATTGTAAATGACATGAGTGAGGTAAATGTAGATGCCAACCTAGTAAAAAGTGAAAATGTACTTTCTAGGACTGATGAAAAGCTTGTAGAAATGAGCAATGGTTGTATTTGCTGTACACTACGTGAAGATTTAATGATTGAAGTAGAACGCTTAGCAAAAGAAAATCGTTTTGATTATTTACTCATAGAAAGTACGGGTATAAGTGAACCGGTTCCTGTAGCACAAACCTTCTCTTTTGTAGATGAAGAAAATGGTATTGATCTTTCTAGATTTAGCTATGTAGATACCATGGTAACAGTAGTTGATGGATTTAATTTTTTCAAAGATTTTGGAAGTCCAGAAAAACTTACAGACAGAGCGCTTACCGATATAGATGGTGATGACAGAACCATTGTAAACCTGCTAACAGATCAAATAGAATTTGCCAATGTAATTATTATCAATAAAACAGATTTAATTAATAAAGAACATTTGGGGGTCTTAAAAGCAACCATTCAAAAACTGAACCCAGCTGCCACCATTATTGAATCTAGCCATGGTAAAGTAGCTCCCAAAGAAATTTTAAATACCTCATTATTTAATTTTGAAGAAGCTGAACAAAGTGCCGGATGGATAGAAGAATTAAATAAAGAAGAGCATACGCCAGAAACAGAAGAATATGGCATTAGTTCTTTTGTTTTTAGAAGTAAAAAACCTTTTGATCCTCAACGTTTTTGGAATTATTTACAACAGAAATTTCCCAATACAATTATACGAAGCAAAGGATTATTCTGGCTTGCCTCTAGACCAGGACAAGCCCTCGTTTGGGGTCAGGCAGGAGGATCTTTAAAAGCTGATAGCGCCGGAGTTTGGTGGAGCAGCATGCCTTTTGACAAACGTATTAGAGATCTTGTTTTTATAGAGAACCAAGACGAGATTGAAAAAGATTGGCATAAAGAATTTGGGGATAGAAAAAATGAGATTGTTTTTATTGGACAAGATTTAGATGAAATACAAATAAGGACAGACCTTTCTGCTTGCCTGTCTACTGCAGAAGAATTAAACACACTCCAATGGGAAGCTGGTTATGATGATCATTGGCCTATAGAACGAGTATATGCAACTTAATAAAGATAAATTTTAAATTAAATATGATGATAACAAAAAACCAAGTGCTAGATGCACAAGAAAAATGGGGAAATGGCGTGGTAAAAATTGGGTCATTAAAACAACAAAGGACTGAATGTGAAACATTTGCAAGCAGTTTTTTAGACGAGCGTTATGCATTTGATTCAGGAACGGTATTGTTTAAACCAACCAAATGTGAATTAGAACAATTTAGACCTACAAAGGCTGAGGCATTGTCTTATTTTATTGCTGGTGAAGACAGAGCTTGTGACGAAGATAAAGGATTTGCCATACAGCCATGGACAAAGGTGCGATTTGAAAATACAGGAATAATTTTAGAAGAAAATAGGGCTATTGCCATGGGAAATTATTTTTTTACTGATCTAGAGGGAAATGAGGCTAAAGTAGAGTATACTTTTGGGTACAAACTAATCAATGGAGAGTTAAAAATTGACGTACACCATTCTTCATTTCCATTTGTAATGGCAAAGTAATAATGGATAAAACTCTTTTCCTTGTGTGTCCAACAGATTGTTTAGAGGCTAGAATTAATGAGCAGTACAATACGGTAAATTATTTTTATACCTCCCTTGGTAATTCTTTCAATATAGACCAATTGTCTTTGAAAAACATTCAGGAATTGATTAAAAAACATTCGATTAAGAATATTTATTTTGTCCTTTCAAGTGACAACCGTTTTATTTTGGATGCACTGAAAGGACAATTTTCTAATAAGATAGGTAACTTAGAAAGTTTTTACAAAGAAATTAAACATCAAAAAATTATTTCAGAAAAAACCTGTTACACAGATAATAATGAGCATTTAATTATTTCTCATTTTCTTAACAAAAAAATAAACCAACTTCATAAAGAGTTAGCTAATTTTGAAGCAAATAATTTTCATATAAGAGGGCTAGTTTATGATAAATATAAGAATAGCTTTTTAACTATTTATTCAAATTTAACCATCATAAGCAAACACCAATTAAATTAAATGGAACACAGTAGACGATCGTTCATCTCTTTTCTAGGAAAAGCAAGCTTGGGTACATTTGTAATCCCTCCTTTTTTGATGAGTTGCGGAAATACTCCTACTCCAACAACTGGAGAAAAAATCTCTAAAGTAACTATAGACCGTTTAAAAAAAGTACTTTTAAAAAGTATCAATCCGTCAGATATAGATGATTTAGTACTTACCGATGGACTCCATTATCAAACCATTATAAAATGGGGAGATCAAATAAATCTTACAGACACTTTTGGATTTAATAATGACTTTACCTGTTTTATTCCGCTTGATGAAAATAACCCAAAAGATGGCTTACTCTGGGTAAATCATGAATACATCAATCCGCTTTTTGTTTCGGGATATAATCATAGAAATATAGATGAAAAACGTACCAAACAACAAGTAGATAAAGAAATGTACCAGGTTGGTGGAAGTATTATTAGAATTAAAGAAGAGAACGGTACTTGGAACATCGTAAAAAATGACCCATTAAACAGACGGATTACAGCAAAAACTCCTATACAACTCAATTGGGATGAACCGATTAAAGGAAAACATACAGTCATTGGAACCCTTGCAAATTGTTCGGGAGGTATTACTCCATGGAACACCTTCCTTACCTGTGAGGAGAATTATGACAATTTTTATGGAGAAACAGTATACGATCAAAACAATAATCCTCAACACAAACCTAGTGAATATAATAAGTGGGAACAATTTTATACCTACCCTCCAGAACATTATGGTTGGGTAGTAGAGGTAAACCCAGAAGATGGATTATGCCAAAAACACATTGCGCTTGGAAGATTTGCTCATGAGTGTTGTACCTTATATGAATTGGAAGATAAGCGAGTAGTAGCTTACTCTGGAGATGATACTAATGATGAGCATTTGTATAAATTTATCTCCACTAAAGCTAGCTCTCTAAAAGAAGGCACCCTGTATGTTGCAGATACCATCAATGGAAAATGGTTGGCTTTAGATTGGGAAAACCAGCCCATTCTTAAACAACAATTTAAAAATCAAACAGAAGTACTTATTAGAGCTAGAGAAGCATCAAAACTACTTGGTGCTACCCCATTAAATCGACCTGAAGACATTGAAATTGATCCTATTTCAGGAAATATTTTAATTACGTTAACCAATAACAAACCAAAAAAAGATTTTCATGGTTCTATTTTAAAAATAGAAGAAACCAACGGAGAATTTGATGCCCTGACCTTTGGTGCCTCTACGCATATTGCTGGCGGTGAAGAAACTGGATTTACGTGTCCAGACAATTTAGCATTTGATTTAGCTGGAAACCTATGGATTACCTCAGACATCTCGGGAAGTAGCATGAATAAAGAAGATAACCCTTACACATCTTTTAAAAACAATGCCTTGTATGTAATTCCCAGATATGGCAAAGAAGCAGGAAAAGTAATTCGAGTTGCTTCTGCGCCTAAAGATGCAGAGCTTACAGGACCTTGGTTTTCTCCAGACGGAAAAACATTATTTTTAAGTGTTCAACACCCAGGAGAACAAACAAAAGACCTTAAGAATCCTACAAGTAAATGGCCTTTTGATGAAGACAACATTCCTAAATCTGCAGTGGTAGCCATTAAAGGGGACTTGATAGAAAAAATGAATAGATTTCACCTGCTTGGGTAATAATTTTTTGATTACTTTTAAAACATCCTAAAAAGTAACACAAGAACTTTCTCTAATACATAATGAGTTCTTCGAGAAAAAACAAGCATGAATAATCTTAGAAAAAATGTTTTCTACCCACCATTATTGCTTATTCTCTGTACAATTCTATTCAGTCAAATTAACAATGATTTATTTTCTTCAAGCATCACAGGATTGAATACTTGGATATTAGAAAACGTTGGTTTTTTATTTTCTTGGAGTAGCTTTTTCTTTCTAGTTCTTTTACTAATCACGTACTTTTCTCCAATTGCTAAGGTGAAGATTGGTGGCAAAAATGCGCAACCTCTATTAAGCAAATCTAAGTGGTTTGCCATAAGTACTTGTACTACTATAGCTACAGGCATTCTTCTTTGGGGATGTGCAGAACCTCTTTTTCATTATGCAAACCCACCCATTTCATCAATAAGCCCTGTTTCTGATGCGTCTAAGAGTTTTTCTATGTCTACCATGTTTATGCATTGGTCTTTTACCCCCTATGCAATTTACTGTCTGGCGGGGTTGGTTTTTGCGTTATCATTTTATAATTTAAAAAGAAAATTTAGCGTGGCTTCTTTGATTCCATTAAAGGAGGGAAGCAGCAATAAAATAGTTAAAAGTATTATTGACGTAATTTGTCTTTACAGTATAGTTCTAGGAATGTCTGCATCTCTGGGAGCGGGTATTTATTCAATTACTGGAGGGTTAGATGAAATATTTAATATTCCAAAATCTAACTTACTAATTGGTTGTGTGGGTGCCTTTATTATTGCTAGCTTTATTCTTTCGGCAATAAGTGGTTTACAAAAAGGGATAAAATGGCTCTCAACAATTAACATCGTAGGATTCATACTGCTTGCAATTTTTATTTTCTTTGTTAGCTATCCTGTAGATATTTTGAAAATTGCCTTTTCCGGATTAACAGAATACTTCGTTACTTTTCCTCAAAGAAGTCTAAATATGGGTTCAGAAATAACAGAATCATGGACATATGATTGGAGTATTTTCTATTGGGCAAATTGGTTTGCCTGGGCGCCAATTGCAGCCCTATTCCTAGGAAAAATATCAAGAGGTTATACGGTTAGACAATACATTAATTACAACTTAATTCTTCCGTCTATATTTGCTATTGTCTGGATTTCAATTTTTAGTGGAGCTACACTTCATGCTAATTTAATTAGTGAGAACCTGCTCTTTGAAACCATGACCTTAAAAGGAGAAGAATCCGTCATGTATGGCATGCTTCATAAAATAGGATTTAGTAAAATTACCATTCCAATATCATTGGTTTTAATATACATTTCATACGTAACTGCTGCAGACTCAAATATTTCTGCAATGAGTGCGATGTCTGAAAAAGAAAACAATAATCCAACTCAAGAAGCTTCAATCTATATAAAAATTATTTGGGGACTTATTATTGGAAGCTTAACCTATATCATGCTCTCAACAAAAGGATTAGATGGTATAAGAATTCTATCATTACTTGGAGGCTTTCCAGCTCTTTTCATCATTATTTTTGCTAGTATTTCTCTTGTAAGATTTCTATTTAACAAAAAGCTACTAAGACCAAAAGAATATCAATAAACTGTCTATACTTTTTTTTAGGAGCTTGAGTCAAGAAATATAAAATACACAAATTCATAGCAACAAAAAAGCAGGTCTATAAATCTTCATTTTAACTATTTATTTTGATCATATTACCTTGGCATTAGTTCTACACCCAAGCCTGGTTTGTCTGAAATACTCATTAAACCATCTTTAAGTATAAAACCACCTGTTACAATATCTTCTGCAAGATCTAAGCTACCGTCTAGGTCTAAATATTTAGTATTGGCAGAGGCAAATGCTATATGTAAAGCTGCTGTAATACTTACAATGCTTTCATCATTACATCCCCAAAATAAATTGATGCCTCCTGCCTTAGCAATGGTAGCTATTTCTTGTGCTGCTAAAAGACCTCCACATTTCATTAATTTAATATTGAAAATACCAAAGGGTTGTGGAGAAGGTGCAAAATTGATGGCACTGTTACTATTCTTTAAACTTTCATCGGCTACTAAAATACTGCGATAATATGGGTCTATTGCAGCCAACTCATTTTCTTTACCTACCAGTAAAGGTTGTTCTATAATTTCTAAGCCTAAAGTATGGGTAGCCTTTATAAATTTTTCTAAATCTTTAATCTCATATCCTTGGTTGGCATCTACTCTTATTTTTATGTTTCTAAATTTCTCATTTACTTTTTTAATTCGCTCAATATCTACTTCTACTTCTTGCCCTGTTTTAACTTTTAACACCTTAAACCCTTGTTTTACATACTCTTCCGCCTCTTTTACTGTATCTGCAACATTCATAATACCTATAGTTACTGAGGTTGGAAGTGTATAATGATGTTGCCCGTATATTGCTGCTACAGGAATTTCTAAAAATTTGGCAAAAGCATCGTGAAGAGCTATATCCCAAAGTACTAGGGTACCTGGCTTATCTGGAAATGCTTTTCCTATTTCAAAAATTATAGCTCTAAAATGTTGGATCTGTTTACCAATAAATTTTTGAAAATACCCCGATTGGCAGTTTTTTAAAACATCTGAAGGGGATTCTCCTACAACTTCTAAGTCTGGATTAGATGATCCAACGCCCACAACACCATTTTCTAAAGTAATAAGTAAAAACACATTTTCTACCTCTGAAATGGTTTTATAGGCAATGGTATAGGGTTTTGTAAGTGCTAAGTTTTTTGAAAAAAATTCAATTTTTTTTATCTTCATAATGACAAGCCTTTTATTTCTGAAACAATTTTTTTAACACCTTCTTCCAAGGGTAACACAACCGGAATATCTAAGGTTTTTTGGTAGCTAGCTTTATAACTTAGTGCTTCTTGTTTGCTAAGACCAGAGGTGTTTAAAGCTACGGCTATAACTGTAGCGCCAAATTTTTCTATGATGTCAATTTCTGATGCTACTGAAGGAATTTTTCCCCAAAGAGGATCATTATCAAAATATTTTTTTTTCGGAGCATGAATAAGTACCACTTGGGTTGCATTTCCTGAAACAATAAATTCTAAGCCGCAAGGACCACTTGGATTTCTTAAACTAGATTGCCCCTCTAAAATAATTACATCTGGAGTGGCTTCTTTCCAACAACTTGTAATGGCATGCTCTAATTCTCCTGAAACAAAATCATTTAAGGTAGAGTCAAAAATAAACCCATATTTATGCCCTTGCATCCAGCCGGTTTGACCAGTATAAATCATGTGGGCATTTTGCTTTTGTTGTAAGCATTCTTCTAAAACTAAGTTGGCTGTTGTACGTTTTCCCATGGCACAATCCATGGCTAAAAAAGCAACAATTGGTGCCTGTACCTTAAAAATATCCCCAGACCAAAAATGCAGTTCTTTAGGTATTTTTGGTTTTCTAATGTCTATTAGTTCTACCCTGTTCTGGCTGGCTAATAGGGCAATGTCTTTGCGTTCTTGAAGCTGGTCATGTAGGCCATTTACTATGCCTATGCCGTTGCTGATAGCCTGTCTAATAATTTGCAAAAGAGATTCAGATAATATACCACCTACGGTAGCTACCCCCACTACTAAATAGTCTATGGTTTTAAATTGTTTAATGGCTTCATCTACAGTGCCAAGTATAGGAATATTTCTATGGTTGCCGTCTAGAAGTTCTCCTGCATCTGCATATTTATTTTCTTCATCTAGAACTGCTAGCACATGAAAGCGTTTAGACCCTCTTAATAAACCATGGGCTGTTTTGGCATGGTTTGTTAAAAACAAGTTGTCTGTAGCTATAAGTACGTTTTTCATCATTTAAAGCTTTTTTATCACTGAAAAGTAAAAAAACATTTTTTATAAATCTTACTTAGTCTTTAAAAAGTTATTTACAAAAAGATAAATACGTACAAAAAATGTTTTTGTTAAAATATCTTTTTAGTTTTTAAGAAAATATGCTCCCAAAAAATTAACCCCTGTTTAAAATACATGATTCTAAAAAAAACCACTATTTTAGACACTTTTATTTTCTACAATTTCATCTATGAAAACAACCCATTGGTACGAACGAATTCCGCATGCGGTAACCATGCTGTTTCTAATCATTGTTTTTGTAACCTTATTAACCTATATCATCCCTGCAGGCGAATTTAAACGTGTGTTAATAGAGGGAAGAAATAGAGTTATTCCTGGATCTTATAGTATTATTCCAAGCACACCTATTGGTTTTTTACAAATGTTTAAAGCCATCCCTTTAGGATTTAAAGCGGCAATAGAGGTGATGTTTGTAGTGTTTTCTGGAGGAATTATGTTCGGTGTGATGGAAGAAACCAAGGCCATAGAAAACGCAGTGGGAACTTTTGTTCACAAAATAGGAAGAGAAAAAAAATACTTAGCAGTTGTTCTCATGACTTTCATATACGGAGCTATGGGGATTTTTGTTGGATATGAACATAATATTGCACTAATCCCTATTGCAGCTGTGGTAAGTTTAGCGCTTGGTGGTGACTTGGTATTGGCTGCAGGCATATCTGTTGGTGCGGTAACCATTGGTTTTGGACTTTCTCCCATAAACCCATATACCGTTGGTATTGGTCATAAAATTGGAGAATTGCCTTTATTTTCTGGAGCCTTACTAAGAAGTATCTTGTGTTTTTCTGCACTAAGTTTTTTAGCCTTTTACAATGTTAGATACCTAAAGAGAATTTCTAAGAATCCCGAGAACAGGCTTGGAAAAGGGTTAAATGAGGATGGAATTGTACTTTCTAAACCTTTAACAGAGTATTCCATTTCAATAAATAATTGGTTGGTCATAAGTACTTTCATTATAGGTTTAGGTGCTATTTTATATGGTGTTTTTAATCTAAATTGGTATATCAACGAAATATCTGCCATCTTTTTAATGGTGACCATTGCTTCTGGAATAATAGGAGGAATGAAAGGTAATAAACTAAGTGAAACCGTTCTGAAATCTGTTGCCTACGTAGCTCCTGGAGCATTTATGGTTGGTTTTGCAACCACCATTAAAGTATTGATGGAAATGGGCCACATTAGTGATACCATTTCTTTTCATTTATCTGAGGTGTTAAAAACATTGCCTTTGTATTTATCTGCTATTGGAATGTCTATTTCTCAAAGTATCATCAACTTTTTTATTCCTTCTGGAAGCGGCCAAGCACTAGCTACCCTTCCTGTGATGTTACCTCTTGGAGAAGTTATTGGACTTACAAGGCAAACAACTATTTTAGCGTTTCAAATTGGTGATGGAATTTCTAACCTTATAAACCCAACTCTTGGTGGATTAATTGCCATGTTAAGTATGTGTCGTGTACCATTAGATAAATGGCTCCGTTTTATTTTTCCGGTGGCAGTACTTGTATTTTTGCTCTCGGCCATCTCTTTAATTGTAGCAGTAACTATTGGATATCAATAATATGAAAGTAGAAGATATTTTAGCGAAATTGGTAAGTTTTCCAGTATTAGGAGGGGATCATAATCTTGAAATTATTCATTGGATACAAAACTATATTGAACCCTTTGGAATAGCAACTACTCTAGTGCCTAATGAAGAAAAAACTAAAGCTTCTTTGCATTGTAGAATTGGACCTTCTGTAGACGGTGGTGTGATATTATCTGGCCATACAGATGTAGTTCCAGTTAAAGGACAATCTTGGGATTCTGATCCATTCATACTTACTAAAAAAGACGGTAAACTATTTGGAAGAGGAAGTGCAGATATGAAAGGTTTTATTGCCTGTTGCTTAGCTTCATTGCCTACTTTAGTTAAGGCAGATTTAAAAAAACCCATTTATTTTGCTTTTAGTTATGATGAAGAAATTGGGTGTTTAGCAGCTCCAGAGCTTATAGAGCACATCAAAAAAACCTATTCTGAAAATGCTAAATATGCCATTATTGGAGAACCTTCATCTCTAGAGCCTGTGATTGGAAAAAAAGGGGTATGTTATGTACTAACCGAAGTAAATGGTTCTGCTGGTCATAGTAGTGGAATTCATAAAGAGATAAGTGCTATTCATGAAAGTACACGCCTTATTATATGGTTAGAAAATAAGATGAAAGAATTATCTCAAGCTACCCAAGATCACCGATTTAAACCTCCTCATTCTACCTTACATGTTGGACAAATAAGTGGAGGCGTAGCTACAAACATTGTTGCTGACTATACACGTTTTGAATGGGATGTACGCGTAATTCCAAAAGATGATATTAAAGCTATTTTTAATGATTATTTTTCGTTTTGTAAAGAACGTGAGCTAGAGGTTAGAAAACGCTTTCCTGATTTTTCCATTACCAACACATTTGTTCACCCACCAGTACCAGCACTAGACACTAAATTAGCAGATGATATTGTTGCATTAACTCAAAAGATTTCTGGTCAAAATTCGTGGAAAACTGTTTCTTATGCTGCAGAGGCAGGACAATTTCATGAGGCTGGCTACCAAAGTATTATCTGTGGTCCAGGCTCTATAGAGCAAGCACATAGGGCTAATGAATATACCACACAAGAACAACTTGATAAGTGTGTGGTGATGTTGCAGAAATTAGTGGTTGAATTTTCGATTTAAATAAATTTTTATAAAACCATTATGAAAAAAATTCTTTTAAGTTTTACTCTTCTAATATTAGTTATCAGTAGTTGTAAGAATGATGACGGCAAGGATGGTGATTATAATTCAGATGAGTGCTATTTAAATACTAATGTACAAACTTTAGTTCATGACGGTATGAATAGAGAATATATTATATATGTCCCAAATTCATATGATGGAACCTCTGCAGTTCCTCTCCTACTTAAATTTCACGGTTTTGGAGGAAGTGCAAGTCAATTTATGCAAGAAGCAGATATGCGCTCATTGGCAGAAGCTGACACTTTTATTTTAGTCTATCCCCAAGGTAGTTGTTTAGATGGCTCTTCCCATTGGAATCCTTGCCCAACAGGTGGAGACAATAAAAGTACTGCTGATGATGTAGGATTTGTGGAGGCTATGATTAGTGAGATTTCGTCTCAGTATAATCTAGATATGGAAAGAATTTATGCTGCGGGATACTCAAACGGAGGCATGATGGCATACGGGCTTGCGAATTATAAAAGTGATTTAATTGCTGCGGTGGCATCTGTTTCTGGAACCATGTTAAACTGTACAGGACCTACCAGTCATCCTATGCCAGTAGTACATCTTCATGGAACCTCTGATGGTGTTGTTTCCTATAATGGGAGTAATGATTGGAATTCTGTACAAAGTACATTAGACTATTGGATAAATTTTAACAATACGGTTTCAACACCTATTGTAAATATTGATAATACAGGAGCAATGACTATTGAACATTATGTATATGACCAAGGAGATAATTCAGTATCTGTTGAACATTATAAATATATTGGCGGAGACCATGTCTGGTTTAATGAATTGTATCAAGGCCAAAATGCTTCTAATTTAGTTTGGAGTTTTATGTCTAAGTATGATAGTAATGGTTTGAGGTAAAACTAATCTCCATTAAAACATAAAATCACGATACTTTCTTTTTTATTTTGTAAATTTCTTACATGAAAAATAGCTATCTAATAATCTTTATTGTAACCATCTTCTCAATTACATCTGTTACGAGTCAAGAAACTGATGACCCTTTTTTAGATCTTACTAATTTCTCTGATGGCCCTTATGTTTTTATAAGTAATAACAAACTCATTGAAAAAAAAATACTTAATGGAGTGGTAACTTCAAAAGTTCTAGAACCTACTCAGTATGATACCATTTTTACTCCCCAAAAATCTATGTTTAAAAATGTTGAAAATATAGCTGCATTAAGTGATATTCATGGGCAATATGATTTGGCTGTAGAGATCTTAAAAAACAATGGTATTATTGACCCTAATTTAGATTGGAATTTTGGAAAAGGTCATCTAGTCATTGTTGGTGATGTTTTTGACAGAGGTCCTAAAATTAATGAAATGCTATGGCTTCTTTTTAAATTGGAAATTCAGGCAAAAAAAAACGGAGGACGTCTTCATTTTCTTTTAGGAAATCATGAGTATATGGTGCTTCATAAAGATTTAAGATATGTACATGACAGATACAAGGTTTCTTCTAAATTACTTGGGCTAGCGTATGATGAATTGTATAGTAATCAAACAATAATTGGTAGGTGGTTGCGCTCAAAATCTACCATTATTAAAATTAATAATTCCATTTTTGTTCATGGAGGAGTCTCTGAAGAATTTATTACTGAAAATGGAATAGATATTAGCAACACTAATCAAATAATGAGGTCTTCTATTGAAAGAAGTAAACAAGAAATGAAATCTACTGATTTTTATAAAACCTACTATGGTAAAAAAAGTTTAATTTGGTATAGAGGGTATTTCTATGACAATTTAGTAGATGCTGATATTTCAAAAATCTTAACTCAAGTAAACTCAGAACATATTGTTGTTGGACATTGTTCTAATGAAGAGATTGTTCAATTATATGATCACAAAATTTTTGGTGTAGATTCTAGCATTAAAAAAGGGACTTATGGAGAGCTCTTGTTTATAAAAAATAAACAATTCTATAGAGGCACACTAGACGGGAAGCAAATAAAATTTTAAAACAAGACTAGACTTAATTTTACAAACAGTCTTGGCATTTACCTTGTATTAAAACACTAGACATAAGAGCCGTTCTATTGGGTAGTTCTGGAATTGGTATTTGAATAGCTAAACAATCTACTTGTCCACACTCTACACACTGAAAATGTGGATGAACATCTGTATGCGCTGTTTTTGAACATCCGTTGCATTTTGCATACCATTTAATTCCATTTTTTCCAAGAAAAGAATGTAATAACCCATCATCTTCAAGTTTATCTAGAATTCTATAAACAGTAGTTTTATTTAATTTATTGGAAAGTCTACTAATTAAATCTATCGCAGAAATAGCATGTGAACTTTTATCAAATTCATCTAACATTAGTGCTAAAGATTGTGTTTTTCTTAAAATACCCATTCATACAAATTTATTACATCTTTAATGAATTAACAAATTGAATTTATATATTTGCAACTTAGTTGCATTAAAGTTTGTTATGAAATTAATCTTAAAAAAATCAGATACATTTGGAGTGATTGCAAGTACCTTGTGTATGATTCACTGCTTCGTTACTCCTTTTATATTTCTTGCTAATACATGTGTTGTTGGTAACTGTGGGAGTAGCCCAACTTGGTGGAAAAATCTAGATTATATTTTTTTAATCATTTCTTTTTTTGCTGTACATAGTTCTGCCAAAAAAACTTCAAAAGAGTTTATGAAAACCGCACTGTGGATCAATTGGACAGCTTTATTTTTATTAATTTTTAATGAAAAATTAGCATGGACTTCATTGCCTGAAACTTTTATTTACATCACTGCCATTAGCCTAGCGGTGTTACATATTTATAATTTGAATTATTGCCAATGCGATACCGATGGCTGCTGTAATTAAGACAACTATTTTAATTATACGCTAGAATTAAAAGTTTAAAAAGCTCTCCCGTTAGGAGAGCTTTTTTTATGTTTGAGTATCTTTAATTGGTAAAAAAAATAGTCAATAGATAGTTACGTTTTTACTTAACTGCTATAGGAATTTGTATTTGAGATGGATATTTTGCAGAGTGATGAATCGTGTTATGAGCTGTTATCCCAACTTTTTCATCATAATTATTTCCACCAGTATTTAAGTTTCTTGCAAATCTCGGAAAATTACTACTTGAGATTTCTATACGTATGCGATGTCCTTTTTTAAATACATTACTGGTAGACATGGGGGTTAAATTTACTTCATACACCTCTCCTTTTTCCATGAAAACTTCTTTGTCATATCCTTCACGATAACGAACTCGTTGAATGGTTTCATCTAAATTATACGCCGAACCATCTGGATATACATCAATTAATTTAATGGTAACATCTGTGTCTTTTACATCTGATGATACATACAGTTTAGAATTAATAAATCCGCTAACCTCAGTGTCTTCTTCTAAGACAGCTGTGGTATATACTAAAATATCATTTCTAGCTTCCATATCTTGTTGATCCCATGCACCCCCTTTTACTGCATTCCCTGTACAACAAACATTTCCTCCATAAGATGGCACTGCCGCCATAGGATCATAGGTAAAATGATCTGGACGATCTTTTTTAGCTTTGGAGGTAGACAGCATTCCATCTCCAAATCTGCTATTTGCATGACCATTACTATGTAAATAATACGTAGTTAATTGGGTATTCTCTGGAGGCCACACCTCTGATGACTGCCACTCATTACTTCCCATAGTGTAGTATTGTATTCTAGGAGTGGTTTCTTTAAAATCATTTGAGGCTCCTTTTAACCACAAATCAAACCACTTTGTAATTTGTTCATCGTAATTTAGTCTGGCGTCGCCAACGCTACGTTCTCCTACAATTGTATTTTCCGTTGCTCTTGTATACCCACAATGAAGTGTTGGAGCAATCACTAAATATTGATTGTCTCTTATAAAAGGATCTTTAGAGTTATTTCTTGCATGGTTAAATAATGAAATATTTGGTGTAATAGAGACGTCATACCAAGAAGCAAACCAAAAACTTGGTGTTCCAATATCTTTATCATCATGGTAAATACCTCCCTTAAACCAATCTGGATCATTTGGTTTCCGACGAATCATTTTGTCAAAAATCTCCTGTTTACCATTAATGTTTTTCAGGATGTCTTGAATGGGTAAATGAGTTAACGCTTTAGCCATATCTACACGAGGGTTTTCGGGAGCTAAATCGTAGAATCTTGAAATTCTAATTAAGTCTTCTTGTGAGGCTCCCTTTGGGATTCTTGGTTTAAATTTATCGTGTTCTACACCATACAACCAAGAAAAAAACAACATTTGTTCTACACCTCCTCGGTACCAATTTCCTTGTTCGTTTATAGCTCCTATACGTCCAACACCAGCACCATAACCTTGTGGCACCATGGCTGCATGTGATGGGTGGTCTAGTGCAGAAACAGCCATTTGCCATTCTGCAGTTGAGGAACATCCTATGGTTCCAATCTTTCCATTAGACCAAGGTTGGTTTTTCATCCATTCGAAAGCATCATACCCATCTGTAAGAGGGACCCCTAAAATATCCCATTCTCCCTCAGAATAGTAGCGTCCTCGCTCGTTTTGAACTACATAAGCATAGCCTTTTTTTACATATTCGTAGGCACGTTTAGCAGTTCTAGTTCTTTGTTTACCATCGCCCCAAGAATTAAAGTTGTAGGGAGTTCTAGAAAAAATAATAGGATATTTCCCCGCCCTTTTTGGTCTGTAAATATCACTAGCAAGCCTTACACCATCTCGCATGGGCATCATTACTTTTTCATCTACGATAGCTATACTGTCTAGTTTATCAAAAATAGATTCTTGAGCTTGAATAGTGGTTGTAAAAATAAGGTAACAAAAAAAGGAACTGAACAGAGTAATTAGTTGATTTTTCATTTTGAGTCTATTGATTATGAAGCTAAAGATAATAAATAAATTTAGAGAAATATCTTTCTACGTTCTAAGAAATACTGCATGAAAATTACTCATTTAATAAAATAAAAAATCATCTCAAAAAAATATTTTGGGATGATTTTTAAATTGAAGTATTGTTTTCAATTCATATGATATAGAAAAGAATTAGTCTTTTAAATAAACAAAACGTTCTAATCTTGAAAGTTCTTTATCATCTACATACTTTCCTATTTCTTTTCTAAATTGAGCTAGATTTTTATAAGGTCTATACTCTAAAAATTCATGAGTCATTTTTTTACCAATACCAGGTAGCGCCTTGATATCGTCTTCTGAAGATGTGTTTAATTCTACAGGTACAAAAACATAGTCTAAATAACGAGCTACTTCTTGCTCGTCTATATATTTTCCAATTTCTCTTTTAAATTGTAATATACTCGTGTAGGGTCTGTACTCTTCAAATTCGTGTGCCATTTTATCACCAACTCCAGGAATCATTTTAAAATCTTTCTCTTCTGTAGTATTTAAATTAAAGGGTACAAATATCTTTTTAAAAAGTTCTTCTGTATTTTCTAATTCTATGATTGAATTAAAATCTGCCATGGATAGAAAGGGTCTTGCTGCTAAAAGTTTTTGAACTACCTCTTCTGAGAGGCCCAAAGCAACTAAATCTGATTCCGTGGCTAAATTGGCATTTAAGACCACTAGAGGTGCAGGTTTTTCTACTTCTTTAACTTCTAAATTGTTTGGTGTGTTTTGTTTTTTTTCTACTGATTGTTTACAGGATACTAGAAATAAACTTACGGATAGCGTGATGATAAATAGTGTACTAAATTTTTTCATGTTGTTGTTTTATTAAAATTAAATATGAATACCCGATGAATGCTAAGACTAACATACTCATAGGGGCTAAGGTAGGTAAGGCACCAGATAAACTTTCGGAAAATAATTCCCAATTAGTGGCTGTTGGTTTCATCTCCTTCTCAAACTCAAAATTAGATTGCAGGTGCAAGAAAACACCATAAACACCGCTGAGAGATGTTAAAACTAGCACCAGTTTAAATAAATTGATGATTTTTTTTGATTTTTTAAACAAAAGAATGATCAGGTTTATGAGTGAAAAAGCAATGCATAAAACCGGGATTAATTGATATGCATCCTCATAATGATCTAATAAATACAATTCTAAAAGTGTTCCAACCATCATAAAAAGGAGTGCTAAAACAATTATTTGTTTTACACTAAATTTTTCTGAAGTAACTTTTTTATGTTGCATACATCTGCAAAATTACATATGAATCTTTGATAAAAAAAATTATTTAGAAATATTCTAAATAATTTTATGAAGCAGTAAAACCCCTGTTTATTATTAGCGTATTAATACCCTAATAACATTCCGTTTTTAACTGAAAACCTTACTTTTGCTTAGTTTTAAAAATTCATTGTTTATTGTCTAATAACTATCGAAGAAAAATGACTCCAAAAAAAATTCTATTATTACTGGCTGTACTTATGTTGTTTTCGTGCAACACTAGCACAAAAAACAATACTACTCCAAAAAATGTAATTCTTTTGATTAGTGATGGAACAGGTTTATCACAAATTTCTTCTGCTTTCTATTTTAAAGAAACTCCTTCAAATTACCAGCGATTTCAAACCATTGGCCTATTGAAAACCTCCTCTTCAAGAGAAGACATTACGGATTCTGCAGCTGGAGCTACTGCATTTGCAGCTGGGGTAAAATCATACAATGGGGCTATTGGTGTTGCAGATGATTCTACCATGGTGAAGAATTTAGTTGAAATAGTGTCTTCAAAAAATATTAAAACTGGGATGATTGCCACATCATCTATTACTCATGCTACTCCTGCCAGTTTTTATGCTCATGTTATTAGTAGAGATTTTGAAGAGGAGATAGCAGTTCAATTAGCTGAATCTGATATAGATTTTTTTGCTGGGGGTGGGCTTCAGTTTTTTAACAATCGTAAAGACAAGCAAAATATTTTAAACACTTTAACTA
Organism: Flavobacterium sp.; assembly: GCA_015665265.1. GTDB lineage: Bacteria > Bacteroidota > Bacteroidia > Flavobacteriales > Flavobacteriaceae > Polaribacter. Next base: position 11,323 of record JADFAM010000120.1, on the reverse strand, counting down.
GTAATAATTTCTATATAGATACTATTGGATTAACAACTTTGTCTAGCATTACCAATAGTAAAAAAGCAGGCTACTTATTGGCCAAAGAAGGAATGGATCGCATCTCTGAAGGTAGAGGAAATTTTCTTCCTAAAGCTACTGAACTAGGGATACAATTCTTAAGTAAAGATAACCAACCGTTTTTCTTAATGTCTGAAGGGTCTCAAATAGATTGGGGAGGTCATGATAATGATGCACCCTACTTAGTATCTGAACTCATTGATTTTGACAATACTATTGGAAAAGTATTAGATTTTGCAGAACAGGATGGAAATACCCTTGTTATTGTAACCTCCGATCACGAAACAGGCGGTTTTACGTTAGCATCTAAGAAAAAATACTCTACAGATGGTGAAGAGTATGACGATTATAAGGAAATAGAAATGACCTTCTCTACCACTGGACATTCTGCCTCCTTAATTCCTGTTTTTGCTTACGGTCCTGGAGCTGAAGAATTTTCAGGAATATACGACAATACAGCTATTTTTGATAAAATTATGAAAGTAACTAATTGGAAATAAGATTAATTTTTCCAGAAAGATTTTACAAATAAGCTTTTCATAGTAAACCAAAATGCAAATATACCCGGAAGATTCTTTTTAGGTTTTTTCCCTTTTCCAATTCGCTGTATTTGAAGTTCATACCAAGGAAGTTCTACACCACCTAACTTGTCTAGTAAAGGAATTCCTATTCGAGGAATGGGTGCTTCAAATTTTTCAACTGAGCCCTCAAAAATTTGATTGGCTAGTGCTGGATATAAACAAAAAGGCCTAGCCAAACCAACAACATCTAACTTACCACTGGCTAAAGCGCCTTCCATAACTGATACCGATCTAAAACCTCCTGTTAATAACAAGGGTGTTTGAGTTAGTTTTCTTGCTTTTTCTATATATTCTAAAAAATACACCTCACGCTCTTCAGTACTTTTTTTACGATTTCCTTTTATCATTGCTGGTCTTTCGTAGGTTCCTCCAGATATTTCAATTAAATCCATTCCTTCATTTCCTAAAAGCTGAATAACTTCCATAGATTCTTCTTCTGTAAAACCACCTCGTTGAAAATCTGCAGAATTAATTTTTATTCCAACTGGATAATCTGCCCCTACTTGACGCCTAATTTCTTGATAAATCTCTAATACAAACCGAGCTCTATTTTCTAATGCACCACCCCATTGATCTGTTCTAACATTGCTGTTAGGAGATAAAAACTGACTCACTAAATATCCGTGGGCTCCATGAATTTGACAACCTGTAAATCCAGCTTCTTTACATATTCTAGCAGTTGTTCCAAAACGTTTGATAATTTCCCAAATTTCTTCTTCAGTTAATGCCTTGGGTATGGTAAACATTTTTGAAGCCCCTCCCATTTTAAGTGGAATTGCAGATGGAGCAACTACCACTCTATTGATTGAGGCAAATGCTTGTCGTCCTGGATGATTGATTTGAGGCCAAATATGAACTCCTGTTCCTTCAACAGACTTAGCCCAAGCCTTTAGTTCTTTAAAATGCTTATAGTCTTCTACCACAACATTTCTAGCTTCACCTAGTGCTTTTGAATCTACCATAACATTTCCGGTAATCAACAATCCTGGATTGCCTTCTGCCCATACTTTATATGCATGGATTAAACCTGGACTTGGCGCATGATACTTTGTTCCAAAGTTTTCACTCATGGCTGATTTAGCAATTCTATTTTTTAAAATTGAACCATTTGGCAATGTAAACGGTGAGGCAATATGCTGCATAAATTATTGTGTTTTTAATGAAACAAAAGTAGTTTTAATTGTACTATAAATTTAGCTTTTAAGATAAGAATAAAGCTAACAAAGCAGCTAATGACGCTCCGGTAATTGGTCCAAGAATAGGAATCCAAGAATAGCTCCAATCATTAGATGCCTTCTCTTTTATGGGTAATATGGCGTGCATAATTCTTGGCCCCAAGTCTCTTGCTGGATTAATAGCATAGCCTGTTGTACCTCCTAAAGACAAACCAATAGCCCAAACTAAAAAAGCAACGGGAAGTGCTCCTAATGATCCAAGGCCAACTAGTTGATTTGAATCTGCTAGAGCTGCATCTGTAAAATTTAAAATGGTAAATACCAATACAAAAGTGCCTACAATTTCTCCCACTAAATTAAAAAACCTGTGCCGTATAGCAGGTGCTGTACAAAAGACAGCTTTCTTAGTATCTCCATCTTTAGTTGCATCAAAATGATTTTTATACACCAACCAAACAATAGTGGCACCTAGCATGGCACCAATCATTTGAGCTAAAACATACGAAGGAACCATTTCCCAAGCAAATTCTCCTGCAACAGCTAAACCGATACTAACTGCAGGATTAATATGGGCACCACTGAAGGGTCCGGTTACAACTACAGCAACATATACAGCCAGTGCCCAACCAGTAGTAACAACAATCCAACCACTATTATTTCCAATAGTTTTATTCAATTCTACATTGGCAACAACTCCTCCACCTAGTATTATAAGTAAAGTAGTTCCAATAATTTCTGCAATAAATGGTGTCATAATTTTTATTAATTATTAATTTTTTGTCCAGTATTCTAAAGCATCTACTGCTCTATACCAACCTTTAATTTGTTGATTAATTAGCTCTCTTGACTTTAATGGAGTAAATGACGAATTTATTTGCCATATGTCTTGAATTTCTTCTTGACTTTCCCAATATCCAACGGCCAATCCTGCTAAAAAAGCAGCTCCCATAGCGGTAGTTTCAACCACCTTTGGGCGAACCGTAATTGTATTTAATACATCTGCTTGAAACTGCATGAGCATGTTATTAATTGTTGCACCACCATCTACTCTTAATTCTTTAATGGCAATCTTGGAATCTGCTTCCATGGCTTTTAAAACATCCATCGTTTGAAAGGCAATAGATTCTAGAGCTGCTCTAGCAATGTGAGCATCTGTACTTCCTCTTGTTAACCCAAATACAGTTCCTTGTGCGTGCTGATTCCAATGAGGCGCCCCCAAACCTGCAAAAGCAGGAACAAAATAAACTCCTTCTGAACTTGAAACAGAACTAGCTAGTGCTTCGACATCTTGAGAGGTTCTTATGATCTTTAAACTATCACGCAACCATTGAACAACAGCTCCTGCAATAAAAATACTACCTTCTAATGCATAGTGCGTTTTGTTGTTAATTTTCCAGGCTACTGTTGTTAGTAGATTATTTTTTGATATAATTGGTTTATCGCCAATATTCATAAGCATAAAACATCCCGTTCCATAAGTGTTTTTTACCATTCCTTTTTTTGTACACATTTGTCCGAACAAGGCAGCTTGCTGATCACCTGCAATTCCTGAAATTGGTATTTTTTCTCCAAAAAAAACAGACTTTGTGTGAGCATACACCTCACTAGATTGTTTAACTTGAGGTAGCATGCTTTTTGGAATCCTAAATAATGCTAATAATTCTTCATCCCAATCCATAGTATGAATGTTAAACAACATCGTTCTTGAAGCATTCGTTACATCAGTAATATGTTGTTCTCCTTTTGTGAAATTCCAGATCAACCAAGTATCTATTGTTCCTAGAACTAATTCTCCAGCTTCGGCTCTTTCCCTTACTCCCTCTACATGATCTAAAATCCATGTTACTTTTGTGGCTGAAAAATACGAATCTATAACTAAGCCGGTTTTTTCTCTAATGAACTCACTCTTGCCCATATCTTTGAGCTGATCGCAAAAATCTGAGGTTCTTTTGTCTTGCCATACGATAGCATTATAAACAGGTTTTCCTGTTTTTCTATCCCAAACAACAATTGTTTCACGCTGATTGGTAATACCAATAGCTGCAATATTCTGAGAAGTTAATCCGTCTTTAGTAATGGCCTCAGCTGCAATACCTACTTGAGTTGACCAAATTTCATTAGGATCGTGTTCTACCCAACCTGGTTTTGGGAAAAATTGTTGAAATTCTTTTTGAGCAACAGAAACTATGCTTCCTTTTTTATCAAAAATAATTGCTCGTGAACTAGTAGTTCCTTGATCTAAAGAGAGTATGTATTTTTTCATAATTTCTAAAGATAAATAAATAATTTTTGATGTTGGACAGTGGTGATTACAGTATGTTAAACATACGTCTTTACTTTTCTAATTTATTGATATTTCATTATCTTTGTAAGGTATCATAAATGATACATGTATTTACCATATTAATTTAAAAATTATATGAAATATAATATTTCTAATATGATGTCTTTAGATATCTATTTAGACTCTGCTCAAGACACTGACTATAAGAATATTACATCTGAAGCATCTACATCAGATCAGAGTATTATGCCGCTTATGAGTTGGGATATTTTTAGTGAAGATTTTAGTACAACAATTGAGAATTCAAAAATTTTAAATGATATAGAACAAGTAAAATCTTTTGCTAAAAAATCGAAGTGGAAAAATAAAATTGATGGTATTTTTCAAAATCAAGACTTCGAAGCACTTGTTATTACTGATATCAACCAAAAAATACTTTGGGTAAACAATGGCTTTACTGAAATGACAGGCTACTCTAAAAAATTTGCGATAAACAAAACTCCAAATTTTTTACAAGGTGAAAATACTCAGAGAACAACTAAAAAGAGGATTAGAACTAAACTCGGACTTCTTGAACCTTTTACTGAGGTAATTACCAACTACAGAAAAGATAATACTCCATATAAATGTGAGGTGAAAATTATTCCTTTATACAAAGAAAAAGTAACTCATTTTTTAGCCATAGAGAAAAAAGTTGTTTAATTCTTCTGTATGAGAAATTACATTTATTTTTTCTTTGCACTTTTTATTTTTGGTTGTTTATCAATCAAAGAGGTGTCAATAAATAAGGCAAATTCTCACTTCAAAGTTGTTACTACGCCAATCTTAGTTAAAAAAGATACCATTTACGTTAATGAGCTTCGTTTTTATAAGATAAAATCTGCCAGGGATGGAATGGAACTTATGTATCTAAACTTTGGTAAATGGAACAAAAAAACAAAAGGCATACATCAAAAAAATATGAATAGTTTTATATGGGAAAATGTAAAGCTACTAGATGAAAATAATAATTTGTTTACAGTAGTGGCCGACGGTGCTGAAACTGAAACAGATTTTTTTGCCTCTATTAAAATTTTTGATGATACTCAAAAAGATTGCCTTTTAGAAAATTATATTTACCAACAAAAATTGATAAAAGTTTTGACCACCAAAATGAGTAATCAAAAAATAAAAAAGGTAGATTATACGATTTTCAACTAAACTAATTTTACAAAACGCCTACTTTGGAGCATATACTCTTTTTGCTGTTTTCATAACATCTGATCGATCGAATGACATTGTTTTTGTTTCAAAATTTGAATACAGTTCCATCTGATCTGTGTAATGAGGACTTTCTGGCCTGCGGCTATTTCCAAAAGATATTACAGATTCAAAATAGGTTTTATTTGGGGTAAACCTAACTAACCCAATGTAAGATTCTCCATGAGTAATTTTAATTTTCCCATCCTTGTAGGGTTGCCCTCTCATAGCAGTTACCACATCTGGAAGTCCAAAAATGGGAAGCTCTTTATCTCCTCTTACTAATTTTTGAAATTCACCAAGTTGAATTCGTTCTGCATTAAAATACGTTTTTAAATGCGCTTTTGTAATTTTTAAAGCTTCATATAAAGCCTCTTTTGTAAAAACCCTATCTTTTCCAAGTTGATAATAAAAAGGGGTTAACTGATAATATAAAGAAGCATATGCACCAGCTCCATAGGATGTTGGATTGGTAATTCTATCCCAATTTTGAATGTCAGTTAATAAGGTGCTTACTTCCGGATAATCGGCTACCTTCATGTCAAACAATGGGTTTAAATCCATGTAGTTATATTGTAAAGGTGTTGGTAATTGATGATCGTATTTAATGCGTTTAAAACGTTTATAATCTATACGCTCTTCTTCCTCTAATAATTTCAAAAGCCTAGTTGAGCGATTATTATCATAGGTTTCAAAATTTATTTCTTTGGCAAAATTTTCAGCAATTGGATTGTCTGCCTCACTTGATGATTTAAAGGGGCTGTGATTGGCATTGTACACAAAACCAGATGCTGGCTTTACAACTTGTGGTAAATCTTTAATATCATAATAACTATCCCACAAGGTTTCTTTAGTATTTCCAGGAACAACATCTGTCCAGTCATAGCCTTTTGCTCTTATAGGAATTTTACCATTTGAAATGTAAAAAATTGTATCGTTTCTATCTGCATACCCAATATTATATCCTGGCAATGCTTTCATTTCTAAAGCTTCATAAAATTCTGAAAAATTAGTAGCTTTATTCATTTTCCACCACTGCTCTATGGCTGTAATATTTGTAGTACTTGGAGTTCTTACAGAATAAACCCCGGTTTTATTTTTTAATGTTGGACCGTAAATACTTTTATAAAACTTTTTCTTAATTGGTATATTTATTCCAAGAAATTTTACAGTAAGTTTTGCTTTAAATTTTTCTAATTTGTAGGGTTTACCATCAACCAAATAAATATCTTTTTTCTTTGGATGCATCTGAAGCGCAAATACATCTGCTTTGTCTGGATAGTTTACGGTATGGGTCCATCCTAAATATTCATTTGCACCAGTAAGTATACAAGGTGTGCCAGGAAATGCAGCTCCAATAATATTGGTACCTTCTTCACTTACCAAATGTGCCTCATACCATGAGGTTGGCCCCTCTAATGGTTGATGTGTATTAATGGCCAAGAATGTTTCATCTGAACCGGTTCTATTTCTACTAACAGCAATAAAATTTGATCCTTTACTATCTTCTTCAATTTTGTAAGGCCAAGACAAACTGTTATTTACAATGCCACTAACTAGTTTATCTGCTTCATTAGAAATAAAAAGTTGCAATTGCGTGTAGCGAAGTAATTTTTTTACGGTAAGAGGAAAAAGCTTTTTCTCTAAAATTTCTTCTGGATGTTTTTTAGAATATGCATTTAAACCGGCTGCAAAGGCCTCTGCTAGGGCTATAAATTTTTTATCGAGGGTGTTGTAGTATTTATTAACTGTTTCTTCAGATTGAATTAATTGTGTTAAAAAATCGGCTCCGGCACCTTTTAAACCAATGAGTTTCCCCAGCAATCCGTTACCCGCTAAATAGCCCTCTTGAATAAGTTTAAAATGGTCTTCTGCTTGTGCCCAGGCAAAGCCATAAGCTACCTCAGGGTCTGTTGCTGCATATATATGAGGCACACCATAATTATCTCTTATAATTTCTATATGATCTGGGTTAATTTGAGAATACCCTTTAAAACAAATACTGATAGCAAAAAGAAGGAATACAATTTTTTTCATAGGATTTTGAGTTAAAATAATGTCTTACAATAAAATTTAAAACATTTATTTTTATAAATATTGATTTATATAATTTGATATTTTGTTGAATGTGTCTGTTAGATTTTGACCATACCAACCATGACCTTCTTCTTCGTAAAAAGTAAATTCATGGGGAACCCCGAGGTTGGTAAGTTGAGAATCTAAATCAATTCCTTGTGAGTTTGGCACCAACGGATCTTGACCACCGTAAAAAAGTAATGTTGGAGGAGAAGTAGCTGTGGCTGTATGATATGGGCTAGCAGATTCTAAAAACGGAATTGAAGGATTTCCAAACAAAATATACATAGATTGAAAGACTGGATTGGCGCTATTGTAATAGGCTGGATCTGTAAAATTTGCTGGCCCTACTATACTACACACCATGTCTACTTGATTATTTGTATCATTGGCATAACTCCATAATAATGACAAGTGAGCACCAGCGCTTAAACCTATAAAGCCAATATCATCACTTATAATAAGTGATGTTTTATTGGATGTAATATAATTTACTACTGCACTTATATCATTGGTTTGCATAGGAATTGGTGGAGAATTTGCTCCTGCCAAAGTATAATTCATATTTACAATCCCTAAAGATGGATGATTTTGTAATACATAATCTCTAACACCATTCATATCTTCTTTATCACCACCTACCCAACTACCTCCATGAACTAAAAATAAAACTTTGGTATTTTCAGTTCTACCCTCTGGAAGATAGATGTCAAAAACTTGATTGCTGTCTGAACCGTAAGAAACATCTAATGCTTCGTAAGCTTCAATAATTTCTGGCTCTGAATTTAATTCGGAATCTTCATTTGAACAGCTAAAAAACAAAACTCCAATGAAGGCTAAATAAAAGAGGTTTTTTAAAATTTTCATATTTAATATTTGTTTTTATTTGGGCCAGGAAAAAACATATTTGTTTGCTCTTGATATTCTTTATAGTTAGGTCTCTTTTGTAACGTATAAAACTCAGATGGTACTGCTCCAGTATAATAAACCAATGTTGTATACATAATGTAAGAGATATAAAACAACCCAATACAAATAATGATCCAAACCAGTTGCTGGTCTTCTGAAAAAGCAGCGCTAAAAGAAGATATGGAAGAAATAATCATCGCATTCCATACCATCCATTCTGAAAAATAATTAGGGTGACGAGTATATTTCCAAAATCCAACATTACAAACTTGTTTCTTTTTCTTTTCTAAGAATGATTTTTTTAAAAATTGTTGTTTTTGCATATCTGAGATATGTTCTAAAACAAACCAAGTTGCCCATAGCCCTACTCCAATTAGCTCTAGCGTTGAAATACTATTCGTGGAGTTAGTAGACATTAGAATTGCAGGAATTGCTAAAAAAGTAATATTAGCAAAACATTGAATCATAATTTCATACTGTAGTGATAGATTAAAATTTTTATACCCAGCTTTGTTCCAGCGTCTTCTTTGATATGAATATCTAGACAATTCTGAATTTAAATGTCCTTTTGAAAATAATATAAGCGCTCCAATTCCCATTCTTAGACCAGAAAATAAATACATCCCTGCTACCATATAGATTCTTGGCCTGTACCCATCACCTAAAAACAAAACCAACACCCCAATGAGAACTAAACCCCAAGGCCATGCAATGTCTACATATGACATTCTTTTAGTAAGAAGAGCAGGAATACAAGCAACAAATAAAAATAGAAGAAATTGAAGCAGGGTATTAATGAGAATCATCTCTCTAAAAATTGCTATCTGATATATAAAATAAAATAAAATAAGGTACGGCGCATAACCGATAGCGCGTGCTAAAATATTTTTTAGTAATGATTTCATAGAGTCTTTAATATTAGATAAAATTTAGATGAGAGTTATTACAAAAACTGTTAAAATATAAACAAAAATCTTTTAAGATATATTAGATTTTAAAAACAGAAAAACAAATATAATTAGATTGTATTGATAATTAATAATACGTGTTATTTCAATTAATAATAGCTATTTTTTGATAAATGTATCTTGTCGAAAATCAAGTTTTCCTAGATGACTATTAATTTAAATGTGTAATTTGTGATTCGTTTTAATGTATAAGTAGAATATGAAATTAAAAAGAGAAGTAGGAGTTCTTGGACTAAGTGCTAATATTGTAAATATTATTATAGGAGGTGGAATCTTTGTATTACCAGCTGTAATTGCCGCTAGTCTTGGTGCAGCAAGCATTATTGCCTACTTATTTTGCGGTTTTGTAATGGTATTAGTAATGGCATGCTTTGCTGAACTAGGAAGTGTTTTTACTGAAGATGGAGGAAGCTACACCTATATACAGTCATCTTTTGGTAATTATCCAGGGTTTCTTACAGCAATTCTAATAGTTGTAGCCTCATTTACTGGTGATGCTGCTGTTGCAAATGCTATCGTGGATATTTTAAGTACATTTTTACCAATATTTAATGAGTTGTGGATACAGTCTCTTTTTTTTATTCTACTTTTTTTTGGTTTTGGTTATATTAATATTATTGGTTTAAAAAAAGGAGTTGGGATTGTGAAAATTATTACGTTGCTAAAATTAGCTCCTTTATTCTTAATCATTATTTTTGGATTTACAGAGGTTAGTGTTTCAAATCTTTATTGGGAAAACACCCCCTCTTCGACTGAAATTGGCGAAATGTCTTTAATTTTATTCTTTGCATTTGTAGGTGCAGAAAAAGGACTATCACTAAGTGGAGAAGTTAAAAATCCAAAGAAGACAATTCCTAAAGCCATAGCGTTAAGTATTGTCACCATCCTTATTATCTATGTTTTAATTCAACTTATCTCACAAGGTGTTCTAGGCAATACGCTTTCTAATTTTGATAAAAACCCATTAGCTGAGGTTGCAAATGTTGTCTTTGGACCAATAGGTTTTACTGTCATTACTTTTGGAGCTGCAGTTTCTATGATAGGGAGTATAAGTAGCAAGATTCTTAGCATGCCAAGAGTAATTTTTGCAGCAACAATACAAAATGTAATCCCGCTAAATAGTTTGGGTAAAATTCATGAAAAATATACAACACCTCACATAGCTATTATAGTTTATATCTGCTTAGGTTTTGGTTTTTCTATCGCTGGAGGATTTAAGGGATTAGCAATTATTTCTAGTGCTTCAACACTCCTTATATATCTGGGTATATCTTTGGCAACTATAAAGTTGAAATCATCAAAATCTAATAAAAAAAATGATGGTTTTAAAGTTCCTGGCAGCTATTTGATTCCAATTATATCGTCTACAACTATTGTTTGGCTTTTATCTAAATTATCTCAAGAAAAAATATTCATATTTACAGGAGCTTTAGTTATTTTAAGTTTGGTGTTTTTTATGGTAAAACTATTCTCAAAAAAATAAGCTTTCTGATTACTCTATGGTATCTCTAAATTTATCAAATAAATTCCAAAAGAAATAAGTAAAAAAGAAAATATCGTTAAATAATTCCATTTATCCTTATAAAAAATTACACCAAATAGTATGGTTAAAATAGGGGTTAAGAGACTAATAAGAGAGGAAATTAACGGGTCTGTAAACTGTAATCCTGAGAAACCTGTCCAAATAGCTGCAAAAATTATGGTAGCCATTAAAATAACAATAGTTGATATTTTTTTTAACTCATCGCGCAATTTCACTAGAGATAAAGACGGACTGATAATTACTATGGTTATTGAAGATAAAAAAACTACCAATTCTTGAGTTGTTATAGAGAAAATTACTGGGATATCCTTCTTTAAACTATACCAATGCATAAGGATTGAACATGCAAAAAAAACTGACATTAGGGAGAATAGTAACAGTTGTTGTTTGGAAATTTGCTGTGTATTCTTTTTTTTAATTTGATATATATACAATACAAATCCACCAATTATTAATAAAGAAGCTACCCTGTAATTTTTAAAGTCTAA
>JADFAM010000019.1 GCA_015665265.1 Flavobacterium sp. | reverse complement strand
CAATTTTTTAATATTTGAAGGAAATTCTGGAAGTTAGAGGATTCAACATTCATAATTCTGAATTCACATTCTGAATTTCATAAATGGGGGATTAGCTCAGCTGGCTAGAGCGCTTGCCTTGCACGCAAGAGGTCATCGGTTCGACTCCGATATTCTCCACAGATAAATACTTTAAAAAGTAGAATCGCAAATAAGCAAAACGCAAAAAGTTTACTTTTTGAAGTTTAGTGATTAAGATTCTTTTAAAGTATTTTCAACATGGGATTTTGAGGATCAGCGTAAGCTACTCCGATAAATAGCATTTTAACGTTCATTGACATATTGGTAAAAGTGATATCGTAAAGAATCAAGATAGAGACGTTTAGTTTAGGCTAAACGATTTTAAATTTTTATAAGAACAAAAGAGCTCGTTGTAGTATTTATACTACGGCAAAAAGTACAATAAGTTAAGTAAGGGCGTATGGCGGATGCCTAGGCTCTCAGAGACGATGAAGGACGTGATAAGCTGCGAAAAGTTACGGGGAGAAGCACATATTTTATGATCCGTAAATATCCGAATGGGGCAACCCGGCATGCTGAAGGCATGTCACCTAGCAATAGGGGTAAACCCGGTGAACTGAAACATCTAAGTAACCGGAGGAAGAGAAAACAAAAGTGATTCCGTTAGTAGTGGCGAGCGAACGCGGATTAGCCCAAACCAGTGTTGTTACGGCAATGCTGGGGTTGTAGGACCACGATATTCGAAGCTAAGTGAATTAGAACTGTTTGGAAAGACAGACCATAGAGGGTGATAGTCCCGTATAAGTAAGCGAAGATTAGATAGTGGTATCCTGAGTAGTGCGGGACACGAGTAATCCTGTATGAATCCACCGGGACCATCCGGTAAGGCTAAATACTCCTGAGAGACCGATAGTGAACTAGTACCGTGAGGGAAAGGTGAAAAGAACCCTAAGTAAGGGAGTGAAAGAGATCCTGAAACCGTACGCCTACAAGCGGTCGGAGCACATTTACTGTGTGACGGCGTGCCTTTTGCATAATGAGCCTACGAGTTACTGTTTCTAGCAAGGTTAAATGTTTAAGACATGGAGCCGTAGCGAAAGCGAGTCTGAATAGGGCGCATAGTTAGTAGTAGTAGACGCGAAACCGAGTGATCTACCCATGGGCAGGTTGAAGCTGTGGTAACACACAGTGGAGGACCGAACCAGTTGACGTTGAAAAGTCTTTGGATGACCTGTGGGTAGGGGTGAAAGGCCAATCAAACTCGGAAATAGCTCGTACTCCCCGAAATGCATTTAGGTGCAGCGTTGAGCGAAAGTTTTATAGAGGTAGAGCTACTGATTGGATGCGGGGGCTTCACCGCCTACCAATTCCTGACAAACTCCGAATGCTATAAAATGTTACTCAGCAGTGAGGGCATGGGTGCTAAGGTCCATGTCCGAGAGGGAAAGAACCCAGACCATCAGCTAAGGTCCCAAAATATATGTTAAGTTGAATAAACGAGGTGAAACTGCTTAGACAGCTAGGATGTTGGCTTGGAAGCAGCCATTCATTTAAAGAGTGCGTAACAGCTCACTAGTCGAGCGGTTTTGCATGGATAATAATCGGGCATAAACATATTACCGAAGCTATGGATTTGTATTATATACAAGTGGTAGGGGAGCATTGTAACCTGCGTAGAAGGTGTGCTGTAAGGCATGCTGGAGTGGTTACAAAAGAAAATGTAGGCATAAGTAACGATAAAGGGGGCGAGAAACCCCCTCACCGAAAGACTAAGGTTTCCTCAGCGATGCTAATCAGCTGAGGGTTAGTCGGGTCCTAAGGCGAATCCGAAGGGAGTAGTCGATGGATAACAGGTTAATATTCCTGTACTTCTTATAATTGCGATGGGGTGACGGAGTATTGAAAGCACCGCGAACTGACGGAATAGTTCGTTAAAGTACGTAGCTATAGAACCAGATTAAGAGTTAGGTTTTGGCAAAGTACGATAGTACCACAAAGCTTCGGCAGCGTGGATAGTGTGCCTAAAAGCTTCCAAGAAAAACCTCTAAGCTTCAGATTATAAGAACCCGTACCGTAAACCGACACAGGTAGTTGGGATGAGAATTCTAAGGTGCTCGAGAGATTCATGGCTAAGGAACTAGGCAAAATAGACCCGTAACTTCGGGAGAAGGGTCGCCACGCTTTACGGCGTGGCCGCAGTGAAAAGGTCCAGGCGACTGTTTATCAAAAACACAGGGCTTTGCTAAATTGAAAGATGATGTATAAGGCCTGACACCTGCCCGGTGCTGGAAGGTTAAGTGGAGTTGTTAGCTTCGGCGAAGCAATAAAATGAAGCCCCAGTAAACGGCGGCCGTAACTATAACGGTCCTAAGGTAGCGAAATTCCTTGTCGGGTAAGTTCCGACCTGCACGAATGGTGCAACGATCTGGACACTGTCTCAGCCATGAGCTCGGTGAAATTGTAGTATCGGTGAAGATGCCGATTACCCGCTGTGGGACGAAAAGACCCCGTGCACCTTTACTATAGCTTAGTATTGGTTTTGGATAAGTAATGTGTAGGATAGGTGGGAGACTTTGAAGCGGCGTCGCTAGGCGTTGTGGAGTCATTGTTGAAATACCACCCTTTGCTTGTCTAGAGTCTAACCTTCAATGAAGGGACAGTGCTTGGTGGGTAGTTTGACTGGGGTGGTCGCCTCCAAAAGAGTAACGGAGGCTTCTAAAGGTTCCCTCAGCACGCTTGGTAACCGTGCGTAGAGTGCAATGGCATAAGGGAGCTTGACTGAGAGACCTACAAGTCGATCAGGTACGAAAGTAGAGCATAGTGATCCGGTGGTTCCGTATGGAAGGGCCATCGCTCAAAGGATAAAAGGTACGCCGGGGATAACAGGCTGATCTCCCCCAAGAGCTCATATCGACGGGGGGGTTTGGCACCTCGATGTCGGCTCGTCACATCCTGGGGCTGGAGAAGGTCCCAAGGGTTGGGCTGTTCGCCCATTAAAGTGGCACGCGAGCTGGGTTCAGAACGTCGTGAGACAGTTCGGTCTCTATCTGCTGTGGGCGTTAGAAATTTGCGTGGATCTGACTCTAGTACGAGAGGACCGAGTTGGACTGACCGCTGGTGTACCAGTTGTTTCGCCAGAAGCACTGCTGGGTAGCTACGTCGGGAAGGGATAAGCGCTGAAAGCATATAAGCGCGAAACCCACCACAAGATGAGATTTCTTTAAAGGGTCGTGGGAGATTACCACGTTGATAGGATACAGGTGTAAAGGCAGTAATGTCATAGCCGAGTATTACTAATAACCCATAGACTTATGTACGCTGTCCCACCTTCGGGTGGGACGACACTCTTTTTTTATTATGATCTTTATGATATTATTTAAACCAATATGTTAACTTTTAGAGTTTAAGCAACTCAAACAGCTTAGGGTGGTTATAGCATTGGGGCTCACCTCTTCCCATTCCGAACAGAGAAGTTAAGCCCAATAGCGCCGATGGTACTGCATTTATGTGGGAGAGTAGGTCGCTGCCTTTCTTTATACTGATACTATCAGTATCTATTTTAAACCTCATTCTAACGAATGAGGTTTTTTTTGGAGTATATTTATCAACATGAAATATTCTAACTCTTATCTTATTTCTATTCAATACTTAGGTTTTCGTTTCCATGGTTGGCAAAAACAAAAAAATGTGATGTCCTTGCATGAAATGGTAGACAAAACGTTAGGATTTGTTTTTAAAAATAAAGATTTTAAGACCTTAGGATCAAGTAGAACAGATTCTAAAGTTTCTGCAAACACCTATTTTTTTCAATTATTTACAAATGAGTTGTTAGAAGAGAAAGAATTTCTGAAGAGTTTTAATTTTAATGCTCCCTCAGATTTAAAAGTACTTACTTTAAAAAATATTTCAAAGCCTTTCAACATCATACAATCACCAAAATTAAAAGAATATCATTATTATTTCTCTCATGGAACAAAAAATCATCCTTTTTCAGCAGCACTTTTAGTGGGATTTCAAGATACTCTAGATATTGAATTGATGCAAAAAGGAGCAAAACTATTTGAGGGTACTCATTATTTTAATAAGTACTGTACAGAGCCTTCTGAAAATACTGTATTTAAACGCGATATACTTTCTTGCGTTATTGAGAAAAATACTATTTTGACTGCAAATTTCTTTCCTGAAACTAGTTATGTGCTTAAAGTACGAGGTGTTGGTTTTCTTAGATATCAAATACGTTTAATGATGGGCGTTTTAGTTGAGCTAGGCAAACACAATATATCTCTTGATTTTATCATTAATTCTTTAAAAGAAGATAATGATAGAAAATTTCTAAGAACTATTGCTCCTGGGTCAGGGCTTCAGTTATATGATATAAAATTTGATTGAAATTATTTTCTTTTTAATACAATTACAATCAACCCTTTATTAGGCTCCTAGAAATCACAATTTTTTGAATTTCTGAAGTTCCTTCATAGATTTGGGTGATTTTTGCATCTCGCATTAATCTTTCTACATGATATTCTTTCACAAATCCGTTACCACCATGAATTTGTACAGCTTCTACAGTATGTTCCATAGCTACTTTTGATGCATATAATTTAGCCATTGCACTAGACATATCATAATTATTTCCTTGGTCTTTATCCCAAGCTGCTTTCATTACTAGATGACGTGCCGCAGTGATTTCTGTATACATGTCTGCTAATTTAAAGGCTATAGCTTGATGGTTGCAAATTTCCGTTCCAAAAGCTTTTCTTTCTTTAGAATATTTTAAAGCTAATTCATAAGCACCAGAAGCTATACCAAGTGCCTGAGCAGCAATACCAATTCGTCCACCAGAAAGTGTTTTCATGGCAAATTTAAAACCAAATCCATCTTCACCAATTCTATTCTCTTTTGGAACTTTTACGTCATTAAATTGAAGAGTATGTGTGTCACTACCTCTAATACCAAGTTTATCTTCTTTTGGCCCAATGTCAAACCCATCCATTCCTTTTTCTACAATAAAAACGTTGATTCCTTTAGGTCCTTTGTTTCGATCTGTTTGGGCTATTACCAAATATACATCAGAACGACCACCGTTGGTAATCCAGTTTTTTGTACCATTCAAAACATAGTGATCACCCATGTCTATAGCAGTAGTTCTTTGTGAAGTAGCATCACTACCAGCTTCGGGTTCACTTAAGCAAAATGCACCTATATATTCTCCTGTTGCTAATTTTGTTAAATATTTTTGTTTTTGTTCTTCAGAACCATATTGCTCTATTCCATAACAGACTAAAGAGTTGTTTACGGATACAATTACAGAAGCTGATGCATCTATTTTTGATAGCTCTTCCATAATTAAAACATAAGAAAAAGTATCCATTCCACTTCCTCCGTATTTTGGATCAACCATGATCCCTAAAAAACCTAAATCTCCCATTTTTTTTACAAGCTCATTAGGGATTTCTTGCTTGTTATCTCTTTCAATGACTCCAGGAAGTAATTCTGTTTGCGCAAAATCACGGGCTGCATCTCTAATCATTAAATGTTCTTCGGTAAGATTAAAATCCATTCAGTATTTGTGTTATTGAATTCGTAAAAAAAGAGCTCAAATATACTTTTTTACTAGCATATTTTCAACAAACATTTCATATTTTTACGGATATGAATGACAACTATATTTATTCAATTGGATTGATGTCCGGAACATCCTTAGATGGGTTGGATATTGTATATGTTAAGTTCCATAAAAATGATTATAGTGACTTCGAAATAATACATTCAAATACGATCAAATATTCAGAATTCTGGGAGGCTAGATTAAAAAACTCAATTCATTTAGATACAGAACTCCTTTTCGTTCTTGATTATGATTATGGGCAGTACCTGGGAAATAAAACGAAAGAATTTATTTCTCAAAATAAAATCACTTCTATAGATTTTATTGCATCTCATGGTCATACTGTGTTGCACCAGCCAGATAATGGAATAACATTTCAAGTTGGTGATGGTCAGCAAATTTTTAATATAACTAATTGTACTACTGTTTCTGATTTTAGAACTCAAGATGTTCAGTTAGGAGGCCAAGGAGCTCCTCTCGTCCCAATAGGTGACAGAATATTATTTTCAGAATATGAAGCTTGTGTAAATTTAGGAGGCTTTGCAAATATTTCTTATGAATATGGGGATAACCGCATCGCTTTTGATATTTGTCCAGTTAATATTGTTATGAATTATTATTCTAAAAAAATTGGATTAGATTATGATGATAAGGGAATTATTGCCTCTAAAGGGTCTGTACATGAAGGGTTGCTAGAAGATTTAAATTCACTTGATTATTATTCAAGAAAGCCACCAAAATCATTAGGTTTAGAGTGGGTTTTCCGATATATTTACCCGTTATTTGATGACTATAAGTTAGATGTAGAAGATGTTTTAAGGACATTTATTGAGCATATTTCCCATCAAATATCGATTATCATTCATCCTTTTAATAATGTTTTATTTACAGGTGGGGGTGTTTATAATGATTTTTTACTTAAGAGAATTCAAATTCATTCCAATACACAAATTATCATTCCTCCAGATGATATTATTAATTATAAAGAGGCTCTGATTTTTTCTTTACTTGGGGTGTTAAAAATTGATGATAAAATTAATTGTTTATCAAGTGTAACCGGAGCAAAAATAAATCATTCTTCAGGAAAAATATTTAATGAAAATATCTCAGATTAGTCTTTTTTTTACTTAATTTGGTGAAGATGTAATTACTTCAAACCTTTAAAATTAAATAGCTGTTAATGAAGGACTTATTAAAGAAATATGAAGAAAAAAAACCAGAAATAGTTTTCAATTGGAAGGATCCGGAGACTGAAGCTGAGGGTTGGACAGTTATTAATTCACTACGAGGTGGTGCAGCAGGAGGAGGCACAAGAATGAGAAAAGGACTGGATATGAATGAAGTCCTTTCATTAGCTAAAACAATGGAGGTTAAATTTACCGTATCAGGTCCTTCAATAGGTGGTGCAAAATCTGGAATTAATTTTGATCCAAACGATCCAAGAAAAAGAGGTGTTTTAGAACGATGGTATAAAGCAGTTACCCCATTATTAAAACATTATTATGGCACTGGAGGGGATTTAAATGTAGACGCAGATAAAGATGTCATCCCTATTACCGAAGACTGTGGTGTATGGCATCCTCAAGAAGGTATTTTTAACGGACATTTTAAACCCACTGAAGCAGATAAGATTAATAGAATCGGTCAACTCAGACTTGGGGTTATTAAAATAATAGAAAACAAAAAGTTTTCACCAGATTTATCTAGAAAATATACCATTGCTGATATGCTAACTGGCTATGGTGTTGCAGAGGCTGTTAAGCATTATTATACTATTTATGGAGGGAGTATAACTGATAAAAGAGCAGTTGTTCAAGGTTTTGGGAATGTTGGGTCTGCTGCGGCTTTTTATTTAACCCAATTAGGGGCAAAAGTTGTTGGAATTATAGACAGAGATGGAGGAGTTATTAAAGAAGAAGGTTTTTCTTTAGAAGAGATGACTCAATTATTTCTAAACAAAGAGGGTAACAAACTCGTTACAAATCATATGATACCTTTTGAAGAAATAAATAATAAAATATGGTCTCAAAATGCAGAGATTTTTATACCTGCTGCGGCTTCTAGATTAGTGTCTAGAGAGCAAATTACTCAAATGATTTCGTCTGGTTTAGAGGTAATTTCCCCCGGGGCTAATGTGCCTTTTGCTGATAAGGAAATTTTCTTTGGACCCATTATGGAATTTACAGACTCTCAAGTTAGTTTATTACCTGATTTTATCTCTAACTGCGGAATAGCAAGAGTCTTCGCCTATTTAATGGAGTCTAGAGTGAAATTACCTATGCAGGACGAAGCAATTTTTAGAGATACCTCTGAAACTATTAAAAGAGCTCTTATGAGCACTTTTAATAAAAATAATAGTAAAAAAGAAATTTGTAAAACAGCATTTGAAATTGCTTTAAAACAACTAATATAATTTAAAAAATCACATGGAATTTATCATTATCATCGTATTTATATTAGGCTACTTGGCAATAACTTTAGAACACAACCTAAAGTTAGATAAGCTGATACCAGCATTAATAATGATGTCTATATGTTGGGCAATTGTAGCACTTGGAGTTGATAGTTTTTCAAATTGGTTTGATTCTAGTAAACATGGATTGGTTGAAGGCTTTTCTTCTATGTTGCATGCCGATAAAATGCATTTAGTAGAGGAGACATTGCTTCATCACTTAGGAAAAACAGCAGAAATTTTAGTCTTTCTTTTAGGGGCTATGACCATTGTTGAAATTATAGATTATTTTGATGGATTCTCAACAATTAAAGGGTATGTTAATTTTAAAAGTAAAAAGAAATTACTTTGGATGTTTGCTAGTCTAGCATTTATACTTTCTGCAATTATAGATAATTTAACTGCGACTATAGTTTTAATTTCTATTCTTCAAAAAATTGTTAAAAGGAGAGATGATAGAATTTGGTTTGCTGGTTTAATTATTATTGCTGCAAATGCTGGAGGTGCTTGGTCTCCAATTGGTGATGTAACTACTACTATGTTGTGGATTGCTAACAGGGTGAGTGCAGGAATGTTATTTATTTATTTAATTATACCCTCATTATTGTGTATGCTAGTGCCTACGGTAATAGCATCTTTTTTGCCAGCTTTTCAAGGAGATATAGCTTTCGATGAAGAAGATTCAGAAAAGCCAAAAAGCAAGTATAGTGCAATTATGTTATACCTTGGTTTAGGAGCTATAGTTTTTGTGCCTTTCTTTAAAACATTTACTCATTTACCACCATATGTTGGAATGATGCTTTCCTTAGGGGTAGTGGCAACATTTGCAGAAATTTTAAGTAAATCTAAATTTTCAATTTCTAGTGTAGAGGGAGAACAAGCAAAAGAACACACAGAAGGCGCACATCACAGTCCTGTTCATCAATCTTTATCAAAAATAGAGATGCCAAGTATTTTATTTTTCTTAGGGATATTAATGGCAGTAGCGGCTCTTGAATCTCTTGGAATTCTTTTCAATTTTGCAGATAGTTTAAAAGAAAGTATTCCTTTAATAGGTACTGAATTAAATGATACTAAAGTATCTGATTTAGTTGTAATTTTATTAGGAATAGGATCTGCTGTTATCGATAATGTTCCGTTAGTAGCAGCTAGTTTGGGGATGTTTTCTGAATCTTTAGATAACCCATTATGGCACTTTATTGCTTTTTCAGCAGGTACAGGTGGGAGTATGTTAATCATAGGTTCTGCAGCAGGAGTTGTGGCTATGGGGATGGAAAAAATTGATTTTTTCTGGTATTTAAAAAAAATCTCTTGGCTAGCACTTGTTGGTTTTCTTGTCGGATCTGCCTCATTCATGGTTCTAAGACAATTTATCTAAAAAAAAAATCAACCTATAAATTCTGATTGTTTTTTGAACAATTTATATTTTAATACCCCGTTATTAAATTAAATAATTTAAAAAGTATGTTGTCATCTTTACAAGAATCACCCGAAATAGTAGCTGCTGTTTCAGAAGAAAAAACCTTATCTGTATTTAAATTAATTGTAGATGGTGGGTTAGGGGGTCAAATCATTATTGGAATCCTATTTGTTCTCTTAGCTGTATCTCTATATATTTATTTTGAACGATTTTTTGCCATAAAAGCTGCATCTAAGGTTGATAGAAACTTTATGAATCAGATTAAAGATTATGTTTCAAATGGAAAATTGGAAGCTGCTGATGCGTTGTGTAAAAAAACAAATTCCCCAACAGCCAGGTTAATTGAAAAAGGTATATCTAGAATTGGTAAACCGTTGGATGATATTAATAAAGCCATAGAAAATGCAGGTAAATTAGAGGTCTACCAATTAGAGAAAAATGTGAGTGTGATTGCTACCATTGCAGGAGCTGCGCCTATGATTGGTTTTTTAGGAACAGTAATAGGGATGATCGTTGCCATTCATGAAATAGCTAATGCAGGAGGTCAAATAGATATTAAATTGCTTTCTGATGGATTGTATACAGCTATGACCACTACAGTAGCTGGTTTAATTGTTGGAATTATAGCTTACATTTCATTTAATCACATCGTTGTTAGAACTGATAAAGTGATGTATCAAATGGAGGCAAAAACTGTTGAGTTTTTAGATTTATTAAATGAACCTGTATAATGAATTTACGAGGAAGAAATAAAGTAAATCCCAATTTCAATATGTCTTCAATGACAGATATTGTTTTTTTACTATTGATTTTTTTTATGTTAACCTCTACTCTTGTAACAGTAAGTGCAATAGATGTTTTATTACCTAAAGCAGGTGGTAAAACAGAAAATAATACCTCTGTAGCTATCTCCATTACAGATCAATCAAAATTTTATATTGACAAAACTTTTGTGACTGAAAAAAATCTAGAAATTGAAATTCTAAATAAAGTAGGTATAGATAAGAAAAAAACTGTGGTTATTAGAGGAGATCAAAACGTTCCTTACAAAAGTGTGATAAAAGTAATTGATATAGCCAACAAGAATAAACTCAAAATGATTTTAGCTGTTAAAGGTAAATAATGGCTTTTTTAGATACTCCATATAAAAAGAAATCAACCGGAATAACGGCTGTTATTTTAATTGCCCTTCTATTGATGATTTTTAACTTTGGGATGAAGTATCAAGATCCTCCCGAAGAATACGGAATTGCAATTAACTTTGGCACCTCAAATCAGGGGTATGAAATCCCAAATGATAACCTTCCTGCTAAAGAATCTTCAGAGCAAGTTCAAGAAGAAGTTCTGGAAGAAAAAATGGAGGAAACTATAGAAGATATTTCTGAGGAAACAATCAAAGAAGAAGTGGTCACTCAAACTGAAAAAGAAGCCCCGTTAATCGAGAAACCAGAAGATATTGAAGTAAAGGAGGTTGAAAAAAAGGAGAAGCCTAAGAAAGAGAAACCAACACCTAAGCCTAAAAAACCATCCAGGAACACATTGCTAGCTTTTGATAATTTATTAAAAGGAGATACTTCCGATGGGAATAAATCTGGCGAAGGGAATGATGCTGTTTCAGGTTTAAAAGGAGATAAAAAAGGTGACCCTGCATCCACAAAATATTACGGGAATACAGGTAAGTCAGGAGATCCTAATTATAATTTAGCTGGAAGAGAAGCTTTACTTAAACCAAAAGAGCAACCTAACTGTGAAGAGGAAGGTATAGTTGTGGTAAGTATAGAGGTTGATAAATATGGGACAGTTATTAGGGCAGTATCGGGAGTAAAAGGAACTACAAATTCTGCTAATTGTCTATTAAAGCCAGCAAGGGAGGCAGCATTAAGAACTACTTGGAATGCTGATCCAAATGCTCCAAATAAACAAAAAGGAACGATTATTTATAAGTTTTCACTCATCAAATAATGACCTATCAAGAAACAATAGATTGGATGTTTTCTCAACTTCCGATGTATCAAAGACAAGGAAAAACAGCCTTTAAAAAAGATCTTACCAATATTAGTGCTTTTTGTGATGTGTTAAAGAACCCGCAAAATAAATTTGCTTCTATTCATGTTGGTGGTACTAACGGAAAGGGATCTACTTCCCATATCATTTCAAGTATTTTGCAAGAAGCTGGTTATAAAGTTGGTTTGTATACATCTCCTCATTTAAAAAATTTCACTGAGCGAATTCGAATTAATGGAGAAGAAGTTTCTCGTAATTTTGTTGTCGATTTTATTACTAAGAATAAACATTTTTTAGAAACCCAACAGCTTTCATTTTTTGAAATGACTGTTGGCTTGGCTTTTGCCTACTTTACCGAACAAAATGTAGATATAGCGATCATAGAAGTTGGTTTAGGTGGGCGATTAGATTCTACAAATATCATACACCCAGAAGTAGCTGTTATTACAAATATTGGATATGATCATATGCAGTTTTTAGGAGATACCTTACCTGAGATTGCAGCTGAAAAAGCAGGAATTATTAAACAAAATACACCTATTATTATAGGTGAAAAGCAAGATGCTGTTGTAGATGTTTTTATTAAGAAAGCAACACAAATGAATGCTGATATTTATTTTGCATCAGATAAAAAATATGATTATAAATCTGATTTATTAGGAAGCTATCAAGGTAAAAATATGTCAACAGCTATTCATGCAGTAAAAGCATTAACTAATTTTGTAATTTCTGAAAATCAGATCATAAACGGTTTAAAGAATGTAGTGCAAAACACTAATTTTAAGGGAAGATGGCAGATTTTACAGTACAAACCACTTGTTATTTGTGATACAGCTCACAACAAAGAAGGGTTGTCTTATGTAATGAATCAACTAGCTAGTCTGTCATTTAATAAATTACATATTGTTCTTGGGGTAGTTAACGATAAAAAATTAGATGATATTCTTTCACTTTTTCCTATGAAGGCTACTTATTATTTTTGTAAACCCAATATTCCCAGAGGACTCAATGAAATAGATTTGCAATCTACAGCAATAAATTTTCATTTAGTTGGAGATGTTTATGGTTCTGTTTATGAAGCGTATTTAAAAGCCATTTCTGTTGCTCATATAGATGATATTGTGTTTGTTGGAGGCAGTACATTTGTGGTTGCAGAAGTTATTTAAAAAGAGAGGAATCCGTGTTTATTAGTAGAACCCAACCCTTTTTCGTAATTTTGACAATCAATTAAATAAATCAAAACCATCAAAGAACGCTTGTAATGGACACAAAAAAACTAGCTCAAGAAGTATTTGAAATAGAGTCAAAAGAGATAGCTAACCTATCTAAAAGATTAACAGATGATTTTGAAAAGGCGATTAATGCTATTTTACAAAGTTCTGGAAAGCTAATAGTTTCTGGAATGGGTAAGTCTGGGATTATAGGAAAGAAGATTGCAGCTACTTTTGCAAGTACAGGAACACCAAGTTTTTTCTTACACCCTGGAGAAGCATATCATGGAGATTTAGGAATGATTGAAGAAAATGATATTGTTTTATTAATTTCAAATTCTGGAGAAACAGACGAAGTTTTAAAATTAATTCCCTTTTTGAAACATCAAAAGAATTGCACCATTTCCATGAGCGGTAATGATGAATCTACTTTAGCAAAAAACACCAATTATCATTTAAATATAGCAGTAGATAAAGAGGCTTGTCCATTATTTTTAGCACCTACTTCTTCAACCACAGCTACCTTGGTCATGGGAGATGCCCTAGCGGTTACTCTTATGAAATTGAGAGACTTTAAAGAAGAAAATTTTGCTAAATTTCATCCTGGAGGTAGTTTAGGAAAAAGACTTCTAACCACGGTAGGAGATGTGATGAAAAATAAAAATTTACCAATTATTTCATCTCAGGCTACTATTAAAGAGGTTATTCAAAGAATCTCTGAAGGATTGCTTGGATTGGTTGTAATTATTGATAACAATAAAATTATGGGTATCATTACAGATGGTGATATTCGTAGAACTATGGAATCTAGAGAAAAAGATTTCTTCAACTTAAAGGCAGAAGATTTAATGAGTAATCATCCAAAGTTAATATATGAATCAGATAAACTCATTTCAGCTAGTAATATTATGAGCCAACATAAAATAAATTCATTATTAGTAGTAAATGAATCTAATGATTTAGTGGGGGTAGTTCAAGTATATGATTTAGGTGTTTAATCTTATGAAAAAAGTAATTGTAAGCTTTGAAACTTAATAATTTTGGATATTAAAAAATTTTAATGAATAAGGAAATAAAAATATACATAGCTGGACACAATGGAATGGTAGGTTCTGCAATTTGGAGAGCTCTAGAAAAAAAAGGATACAATAATTTAATTGGAAAATCTAGTAAAGAACTTGATTTAAGAAATCAACAAGCTGTTATCAATTTTTACAAAAAAGAACAGCCAGAAGTAGTGATTGATGCAGCTGCAAAAGTTGGAGGTATTCTAGCAAACAATGATTTTCCATATCAATTTTTGATGGAGAATATGCAAATTCAGAATAATTTAATAGATGGAGCCCACAAAACAGGTATTGAGAAATTTATTTTTTTAGGAAGTTCTTGTATTTATCCAAAGTTTGCTCCTCAACCATTAAAAGAGGAATATTTATTAACAGACTCTTTAGAGCCAACAAACGAGTGGTATGCCATTGCAAAAATTTCAGGAGTTAAAGCATGCCAGGCCATACGTAATCAATACCAAAGAGAGTATGTGAGTTTAATGCCAACAAACTTGTATGGCTCTTTTGATAATTTTGATTTGCAATCCTCACATGTATTACCTGCGATGTTGCGTAAATTTCATGAGGCTAAAATAAATAAACACTCTGATGTAACGCTTTGGGGAAGTGGAACTCCTAAGAGAGAGTTTTTGTTTGTAGATGATATGGCTGAGGCAGTGGTTTATGCCTTAGAAAATAATTTACCAGAATACTTGTATAATATAGGTACTGGAAAAGATATTACGATTAAAGAATTGGCAGAAACCATTCAAAATGTTACTGAGCATCAAGGAAATATACTTTGGGATGCTAACAAGCCAGATGGTACACCAAGAAAACTGATGGATATCTCCAAAATGAAAGATATCGGATGGCAATATTCAACTGAGTTAGAGGACGGCATACAAAAAACCTATCGATGGTTTTTAGATAATATTGATACAATTAAAGAAATAAAATTATAATTATGAAAGTTGCATTAATTACTGGAATTACAGGTCAAGATGGTTCTTATTTAGCAGAATTATTATTAGAAAAAGGGTATGAGGTGCATGGAATTAAAAGAAGAGCCTCTTCTTTAAATACAGATAGAATAGATCATCTATATCAGGATCCTCATCACCCTAATCAACGTTTAAAATTGCATTATGGGGATTTAACAGATGCAATGAATCTTACCAGAATAATTGAAGAATGCCAACCAGATGAAATTTATAACTTAGGAGCTATGTCTCATGTAAAGGTGTCTTTTGATACCCCCGAATATGTAGGAAATGTAGATGGTTTAGGGACTCTACGTATTTTAGAGGCAGTTCGATTATTAGGCTTAGAGAAAAAGACAAGGATCTACCAAGCTTCCACTTCTGAGTTATATGGTGGAATGCCGGAAAATAAAAACGAGAAAGGCTTTTATGATGAGAATTCACCATTCTATCCTAGATCTCCATATGGTGTAGCAAAAATATATGGATTTTGGATCACCAAAAACTACAGAGAGGCCTATAATATGTTTGCATGTAACGGGATTTTATTCAATCATGAATCTCCTAGAAGAGGAGAAACCTTTGTAACGCGTAAAATTACACGCGCTACTGCTAGAATAGCTTTGGGTTTGCAAAATAAATTTTATTTAGGAAATTTAGATGCACAAAGAGATTGGGGCCATGCCAAAGATTATGTAAGAATGATGTGGATGATTTTACAAGCAGATGAACCTGAGGATTGGGTAATAGCTACCGGTAAAACAACTTCAGTTCGTGATTTTGTAAAATTGAGTTTTGCAGAAGTAGGAATAGAGTTAGATTTTATTGGTAATGGAGTTAATGAAAAAGCTGTTGTGAAATCATGTGATAATCCTGAATATCAAATAGAAGTTGGAACCGAAGTTTTATCAGTTGATCCAAAATATTATAGACCAACAGAGGTAGATTTATTGATAGGAGATCCAACAAAAGCGAATATTAAGTTAGGTTGGACTCCTGAATTTGATTTGAAATCTTTGGTAAAAGATATGATGAGTAGTGATATAAAATTAATGAAGCAAGACCAATATCTAAAAGACGGTGGTTATAAGACTTTAAACTTCTTTGAATGAAAAAAGTAATTGTTATACCCGCTAGATTGGATTCCTCTAGATTGCCTAAAAAGGTCTTACTAGACCTCAAGGGAAAAACAGTCATTCAAAGAGTATATGAGCAATGTCTGAAGGTTAAGAATATAGATGGGGTGTATATAGCAACTGACAGTCCAGAGATTGAAGGTGTTTGCAGAAGTTTTACCAATCATATTATTCTCACTAAAAGTACACATCAATCTGGAACAGATAGAATAGGGGAGGCTGTTGGAGGAATAGATTGTGACATTGTTGTGAATGTTCAAGGCGATGAACCATTTATAGATCCTAATTTAATTGAAGAGCTAGTTCATTCGTTTGATGATGTCCAAGTTTCCATGGCAAGTGCCATGAGTAAAATAGAAAACATTAAAGATCTTCAAGACCCTAATGTAGTGAAGGTGGTTGTAGATACTCAAAATAATGCCATTTATTTTTCTAGGGCTACTATTCCATATTCTAGAGATCATCAAGGAACCATTCAATTAAATGAAGAGTTAAAAAAACATCACTTTTTTAGACATATTGGAATTTATGGCTACCAAAAAGATTTCTTAGCTAAGTACATAAAAATGGACCAAACTAATTTAGAAAAACTAGAAAAATTAGAACAATTACGTGTCATAGAAAATGGCTTTAAAATTAAGATGATAGAGGCAGCTTCAAGTCTTATAGGTATTGATACCCAAGAAGATTATGAAGAAGCCTTAAAAAAATATTGATTTTTTAAAATTGTAATAAACTCTATTTCATTGGATTAAAAACAAATCAAAATAAACATCTTTTTTTCTTTGTTAAGTTTAAAAACCCTTATATATTTGCACCCGCTTGTATGTTTTCAAATCATATAAGGGCAATTAGCTCAGTTGGTTCAGAGCACTTGGTTTACACCCAAGGGGTCGGGGGTTCGAATCCCTCATTGCCCACATCATTCACAATCCTGATGAAGTTCATCAGGATTTTTTGTTTACAACAAAGTAGGAATTTATTTCAGTTTTTGTTGTAAACAAAAAACACATGCACGAAGTGTATAGGATTGTATTTGCAGCCGTAGTTTCGATTTGGGATCTGCAATCCCTCATTGCCCTCAGACGAGAGCAAAAGTCTTGAATAAAAAAAAACTAGCATAGCTAGTTGGTTATTGCTATTTTAAAGTGTGGTAAACTAGGGATATTTAATCCCTTACAATCCTATCAATTCTTTTCAGGATTATTTATTTTTTTAAACATACATTAGAAAGTGCACTTAAACGATAGGAATAGTACTTTGAAATCATTCTTTTATTGTAATTTGTGCTGTTATTATAAATTAGTTAATTTTAATTATGGATATTCAATTAATTGATAAAAGAATATTAATAACTGGTGGAGCAGGATTTATAGGGTCAAATCTATCTGAGTATTTACTTGAAAAAGGGTGCGATGTGGTTTGTTTAGACAATCTAGCTACTGGAAGTAGAGAGAACGTAAATCATTTATCTACCAATCCAAACTTTACTTTTGTAGAGGGGGATATTAGAAATATTACTGATTGTCATGCTTCAGTAAAAGGTGTAGATTATGTTTTACATCAAGCAGCTTTAGGATCTGTACCTAGATCCATAAAAGATCCAATAACTTCTAATGAAGTAAATGTTTCTGGTTTTTTAAATATGTTAATAGCCTCTAGAGATGCTGGAGTTAAGCGATTTATATATGCGGCAAGTTCCTCTACCTACGGTGATTCTGAATCACTGCCAAAAGTAGAAGAAACAATAGGACGCCCCTTATCTCCTTATGCTATCACTAAGTATGTAAATGAGCTATATGCAGATGTATTTTCAAAAACATATGGCATAGAAACGATTGGATTACGTTATTTTAACGTATTTGGAAGAAAACAAGATCCAAATGGGGCTTATGCAGCAGTAATTCCAAAATTTGTAAGTCAATTCATGAATGGTGAAAGCCCTGTAATTAACGGTAATGGAGATTTTTCAAGAGATTTCACCTATATAGACAATGTAATTCAGGCAAATGTTTTGTCTATGATTACAGAAAATGAAGAGGCAATTAATACGGTGTATAATGTTGCTTTTGGTGAGCGAAATACACTAAATGATTTAATAGACTGTTTAAAAGAGTCATTAACAATTTATGATCCAAAAATTAAAGATATTCAAATTAAATACGGACCCAATAGGGCAGGAGATATTCCTCATTCTTTAGCGTCTATAGATAAAGCAAGAAATTTATTAAACTATAACCCTCAATATTCATTAAAACAAGGCCTACAAGAGGCTGTAAAATGGTACTGGAATAATTTATAATGAACATGAATCAACCAAAAATAGCAATTATAGGTCTCGGATATGTGGGGCTTCCACTAGCAAGATTATTTGCAACAAAATACGCTGTAGTAGGTTTTGATATCAATACAGCGCGGGTCCATGAACTTAGAGCTTGTAAAGATACCACTTTAGAAGTAGAAGATGAGGTTCTAAAATCTGTATTAGTTGATAACTCTTCGGCTGCTGTAGGGTTGTATTGCTCAACCTCAATTTCAGATATTAAAGACTGTAATTATTATATTATCACAGTGCCCACCCCAGTTGATAAAAATAACAGACCTGTATTAACTCCTTTACTAAAAGCAAGTGAAACTGTTGGTTCAGTTCTAAAAAAAGATGACATTGTCATATATGAATCTACGGTATACCCTGGAGCAACAGAAGAAGATTGTATACCTGTATTGGAAAAAATTTCAGGATTGGTCTATAACAAAGACTTCTATGCAGGCTATTCACCAGAGAGAATTAATCCAGGAGATAAATTACACACTGTCGATAAAATTTTAAAAGTAACCTCTGGCTCAAATAAGATAACAGGCGAAAAAGTAAATAACTTGTATAAATCAGTAATTACCGCGGGTACCCATCTGGCACCTACTATAAAAGTAGCAGAAGCAGCTAAGGTTATTGAAAACTCTCAACGAGACATCAACATTGCTTTTGTAAATGAGTTGGCAAAAATTTTCAATTTAATGGATATTAATACTCATGATGTATTGGAAGCAGCGGGTACAAAATGGAATTTTTTACCTTTCAAGCCTGGTTTGGTTGGAGGGCATTGCATTGGAGTTGATCCTTATTACTTAGCTCAGAAAGCACAAGAATATGGCTATCACCCAGAAATAATTCTGGCAGGTAGAAGATTAAATGACAGCATGGGTAATTATGTAGCTTCAGAAGTAGTTAAGCTAATGATTGCAAAAGACATTCATGTAAAAGAGGCCAAGGTGCTTGTTTTAGGAATTACGTTTAAAGAAAATTGCCCTGATGTAAGAAATACCAAGGCAGTAGATGTTATTGCAGCGTTAAAAGAGTTTGGGATGGATGTAACCATTTACGATCCATGGGCCAACAAAGATGAGGTATTACATGAATACAAATTAATCTCTACCCAAGAAGTTCCAACTCAAACATTTGATGCTGTTGTTTTAACAGTAGCACATTCTGCATTTTTAGATATGAATTTTGATTCCTTAACAAATAAAAATCATGTTCTTTACGATGTAAAAAATATACTACCAACAACTATTAAACACGGTGGACTATAATGAAGAATTTTGCACTACTAGGAGCCGCAGGATACATTGCTCCAAGACATTTAAAGGCTATTAAAGATACAGATAACCAATTGATAGCAGCTCTAGATAGGTTTGATTCTGTTGGTATATTAGATCGATATTTTCCGAATGCAGATTTTTTTACAGAATTTGAGCGATTTGACAGACATATAGAGAAATTAAAAAGAAATAATATTACCCTAGACTATTTAAGTATTTGTACTCCTAACTATTTACATGACTCTCATATTAGAATGGCTTTACGAAGAGGAGCAGACGCTATTTGTGAAAAACCTTTGGTGCTAAACCCCTGGAATGTAGATGCTTTAGAAGCCATAGAATTAGAGACAGGAAATCAAATATATACGATACTACAACTAAGATTGCACCCAAGTATTATTGCTCTAAAAAATAAAATTGACACTCAGGTTGTCAATCAAAAATATGAGGTAGACCTAAGTTATATTACTTCCAGAGGAAATTGGTATCATATTTCTTGGAAAGGAGATAAAAGTAAATCTGGAGGAATCGCCTCTAATATTGGCATTCATTTTTATGATATGTTGGGATGGATTTTTGGGAAAGTACAAGAGGTTCAAGTGCACTTAAGAGAAGAGAGAAGAGCCTCTGGTTACATAGAATTTGAAAAGGCAAGAGTGCGATGGTTTTTGTCTATAGACGAGAATGATTTGCCAAATGATATTAAAACCAAAGGACAAAGAACCTTTCGTTCTATTAACATTAATGAAACAGAAATAGAGTTTAGTGATGGTTTTACAGAACTCC
Source organism: Flavobacterium sp. (assembly GCA_015665265.1). Taxonomy (GTDB): domain Bacteria; phylum Bacteroidota; class Bacteroidia; order Flavobacteriales; family Flavobacteriaceae; genus Polaribacter. The sequence goes on along the minus strand of JADFAM010000019.1, from coordinate 14,693 downwards.
ATACAGAGAGTTATAAAAATATTTTAGATGGAAATGGTTTTGGTTTAGCAGATGCAAGGCCTTCTGTAGAAATTGCACATGCTATCAGGAATTCTGAAATTATATCAAATAGTAATTTAAAACATAAATTTTTACTCTAATGAATTTAGCTGTTATAGGAAGTGGTTATGTTGGTTTGGTATCTGGAACTTGTTTTGCAGAAATGGGAAACAAAGTTATTTGTGTTGATGTAAATGAAGATAAAATTCAACAATTAAAAAACGGAAATATTCCAATTTATGAACCAGGTTTAAGTCCAATGGTTCTTAAAAATATAAAAAATGAGAATCTACTATTCTCTACCTCTTTGAAAGAAAGCATTCAGAACGCTTCAGTTATTTTTATAGCTGTAGGTACCCCTATGGGAGACGATGGTTCTGCAGATTTGCAACATGTTATCTCCGTAGCTAAAGAAATAGGACAATACATAACACGTGAGGTTGTTATTGTAGATAAGTCTACCGTGCCAGTAGGTACAGCTGATAAGGTTAAGGAAACCATACAATTAGAGTTAGATAACAGAGGTTTAAAATTAGCATTTCATGTGGTTTCTAATCCTGAATTTTTAAAAGAAGGAGACGCAATTAATGATTTTATGAAGCCAGATAGGGTAGTTATTGGATCAGATTCAGCATATTCTTTAAACCTAATGAAACAACTATATTCCCCTTTTTTTAGAACTAACGACAGATTCATAACTATGGATATTCGTTCAGCTGAAATGACCAAATATGCAGCAAATGCCATGTTAGCTACTAAAATATCTTTCATGAATGAAATTGCTAATATTTGTGAAAAAGTTGGAGCTGATGTAAATCAGGTTAGGCTTGGTATTGGTTCTGACAAAAGGATTGGTTACAGTTTTATTTATCCAGGTGCAGGTTATGGTGGTTCTTGTTTTCCAAAAGATATTAAAGCTTTAAGAAGAGTAGCCAAGGCTCATGATTATGATGCAGCATTAATTAAAGCTGTAGAAAATGTAAATGATCGTCAAAAACTTGTTATATCAAATAAAGTTGTTAAAAGATTTGGAGAAGATTTATCTGGAAAAGTTTTTGGTATATGGGGGTTAGCCTTCAAGCCTGGAACAGATGATATGCGAGAATCGCCAGCTATTTATGTGATTGAAGAACTAGTTAAAAGAGGAGCTAGAATAATAGCTTATGATCCAAAAGCAATGGAAGAGGCGGAAAAACATTATTTAAAAGGTATTAGTGAAGTTACGTATGTAGATTCAAAATATAAGGTGTTGGAAAATGCTCATGCCCTTATTCTATTGACGGAATGGAAAGAATTTAGATCACCAGATTTTGATGAAATAAAATCTCAATTAATATCTCCTGTAATATTTGACGGAAGAAATCAATTCAATGCATTTAACATAGAAAAGGATGGATTTGAATATTTTCAAGTAGGTAAAGCATCCATCTAACTATTCATTCTTATCTATTTAACCATCTTTGATTTATATATTAATTATCAGAGCTAGTTCTCTTGCTGAAATGTAAATCAAGATGATCTGTTAAGAGGTCTGTTAAAATATATTTCAAAGACTAGAAATTTAATTTTCTTTAGTAAAAATTACTGTTCTAAATTGTTTTAGACTAACTAAACAGTTTTAAACTATTTTTGTGTTACTTATTTATTCTTTAAATGTTCTCTTTTTTTTATTTTTGGACCTTATTTTTAACATATTTAGATCATACATATTACCTTAATTATCCTCACAAATTAACAATTAATCTCAATAATTACCTTTATTTTAATAATATATCATACATTTGTTCTTGAAAAAGAAATTCAGAATAGTTTTTTAAATCATTCTGATTAAAAAAATACTATGTTAGATAAGTTAATCCAAGAAGTTGGTTCACATCACCTCATGTACTTTGTGTGCTGTTTTTTAGGTGTTTTTGCTGTATCTTTCTTACTAATACCAAAAATTAGATCAATTGCTGTCAAGTTAAATTTAAGTGATGCACCCGATAAAAGAAGCTCACATGAAGCTCCTGTGCCTACATTTGGGGGTGTCATTTTTTATATTAGTTACATTATCATATTATTTTTTGCTCAATACTTAGATGTTAATCATGTTTCAATTACTCTATTAGCCTCTATCTCTATTTTATTTTTCACTGGCTTATTAGATGACTTTAGAAATTTGTCTCCAAGAATTAAGTTTTTATTTCAAATTATAGGTGTTGCTATATTAATGTTTCAACCAGATTTTAGAATTGTATCATTACACGGTTTTATGGGTGTTTATGAAATACCAATAGCTATCTCAATAGCTGGAAGCATGTTTTTTTTGTTAGCACTTATAAATGCTTTTAATTTGATTGATGGTATAGACGGTTTGTCTGGTATAACAGGTATTATTATCGCTTCGTTTTACAGTTTCATGCTTTTTAATCTGGGGCATTATTTTTACTTATCTATCAGTCTTGCTACTATAGGTACACTATTAGCTTTTTTAAGATTTAATTTTTCAATCAAAAGAAAAATTTTCATGGGAGATACCGGAAGTTTAGTTATAGGACTGGTCCTTGGGTTACTTACTCTCAAATTAATGGCTGTTGGAGATGCAGCACACAATTCACTATCATTTAATAGAGGTCAATTACCATTGTTTCTTGCTGGGGTATTATTTATTCCTACACTAGATACTATTCGAGTAATGTTGTTAAGATTTACAAGAGGAGTTTCTATGTTTAAACCAGACAGAAATCATATACACCACATACTTATAGATTTTGGTTTATCTCATAGAAGAGCTTCTTTTTGTATTGGTTTCATTAACTTTTTGGTAGCCTCTATCATGTTTTATGTAACTCAGCAGCTTACCATCCTTCAGTCTCTTTTGGTATTAATACTCATGTTTTTTATAGCATTTGCTGTATTGTTTTTAATGAATAAAAACCAAACGGCTATTCGACTTAAAGTTAAGATTAGAAAATCTATGGTGAAGTTGTTATCCTTGTAAGTATAATTTCCTTTTAAAATTGTATATAAATTCCCTATAATGTATTATTTTTGCCAAAAAAAAATTTGTGAACCCCTCGATTATTCTCTTACCAAACATCTTATTAAAATTTTCTTAAATTTACTAGATCATTAGATCCCTGTAATTAATAATTAAAGCATGAAATATAAAAAATTAAAACTTTTTTTTCTGTTCATTTTTCTTTCTGTGCAGTTATCATTTTCTCAAGATTTAGAAGCTATTAAAAATGCTGATATAGATTCCTATTCAGATGAGCAAATAGAAACGTACTGGAATAAAGCAAAAGAACAAGGCTTAGATTTAGAAAAATTAGAATTAATTTCAAAATCTAAGGGGGTGTCTGCCTTACAATTTTCAAAGCTAAGATCTAGAATTTTGTCTTTAAATTCCTCTTCAATAAACAATAAACCAGTAACAGAAGATGCCAATCAAATAAATACTTCCTCAAAAACAGGATTGGATGGTACTGAAAATAAGGAGTTATTTAAAAAATCTTTATTATTTGGATACGATTTTTTTAATAACCCATCTATCTCTTTTACTCCTAATTTAAATATAGCGACTCCTACTACCTATCAACTAGGTCCTGGAGATGAAATATTAATTGAGATTTGGGGTGCATCAGAGAATACTTACAGTAAAAAAGTAAACAGGCAAGGAGCTATTCGTATTGATGGAATTGGACCAATATATGTAACTGGACTTTCTATTGAAAAAGCAAAGAAAAAAATACTTTCTTACTTAAAGAAAATATATAATGGTATAGACCTTGCCAATAGTAGCACCAATAAAGTTTATGCAGAGGTATCTCTTGTGGGTATTAGAACTGTTCAAGTAAATATTATTGGTGAAGTAAAGGTGCCTGGAAGTTACAACCTAAATGCGTTATCAACTGTGTTAAATGGTTTATACGCTTCAGGAGGCCCAACGGTTAATGGTTCCTTTAGAAATATTAAAATTATTAGAGGTGGTTCTGAATTTGCAGAGTTTGATATATATAAATACCTAATAAAAGGTTCTGGAGAAGGAAATATTTTATTACAAGATCAAGATATAATTTTAATTCCCTCCTATGAAAGTAAAATACAAGTGACGGGTAAAGTGAAAAGGCCAGGTATTTTTGAATTAAAAGAAGGTGAAAATATTCAAAATTTAATTAATTATTTTAGTGGTTTTGAGGCAGAGGCCTACAAAGAACGCTTATTGGTGCAACGTATTAACGGTAAAGAAAAAGAAGTTCTAGAAGTTTCTTTAAACCAACAAGAAGATTTTGCCATGCAAGATGGAGATATCTTAACTATTAGTGAAATTATAGACCGGTTTAAAAATAAAATATCTATAAACGGATCAATATACAGACCTGGTGATTATCAATTAACCGATGGATTAACTTTATCGGCTCTTATTGATAAAGCGGCAGGAATTAAGAAAGATGCATTCCTAGAAAGAGGTATTATTTACAGGAATATTGATGATGTTGAAGAAGAAATTTTATCATTTTCATTGAATGATATTCTTAAGAAAGAATCAGATATTTTATTAGAAAGAGAGGATAGAATAGTTATACTCAGTAAGAGTGATTTAATTGAATCATCAACATTAACAATTAATGGAGCTGTTAATAAGCCCCAAGTAATCCCTTTTGTAGATAAGATGACTTTACAAGATTTTATCGCTATTTCAGAAGGGTTTAAAGATGGTGCTGATGTGAATCAAATAGATGTATTTAGAAGGTTAAATGATGGAAGTTTTGAGAAAATTAGTCAGCAAATTTCCATGAATGCTACTACTAACCTTAAAAAAAATAGTAATGTTCAGTATTTAAAACCTTTTGATGTAGTATCGGTACGTTATAAAAAAGGTTTTTCTAATAATGTAAATGTAACTATTAAAGGTGAAGTTTCTTACCCTGGAAGTTACTCACTTATCACTAAAAATGATCGTATATCAGACTTAATCAATAGGTCGGGTGGTCTATCTCCTTACGCTTTTAAAGAGGGAGCAACACTTATTCGAAGTAAAAATATAATTACAGAAGAGTTAGAATCTGATCTTTTAGATTCTATCGTTCAAGATGAAAAAACTGTTTTTAACATAGGAATTGATTTACCAAAAATAATATCAGAAGCTGGTAAAAATTCTAAATACGATTTACTATTACAAGAAGGTGATCAATTAATTATTCCGAGCAAAACTAACATGATTGAAGTACAAGGTCAGGTTTTATCTCCCTCATTAATTAGGTATGAACCCAATAAATCATTAAAAGAATATATCAATAATTCAGGAGGTTTTTCAGACACAGCAAAAAAATCAAAGATTTACGTTAGGTATCCTAATGGAGATATTAAGTCTACAAAACACTTCTTATTCTTTAAAACCTATCCAAAAATTAGATCTGGTTCAATAATCTTAGTCCCTGAAAAAATTAAAAAGGAGGGGATAGGTATTCAAGGAATTGTGGGATTAACCACTAGTTTAGCTACACTTGGTGTATTAATTAACACATTATTAGCTAATTAATAAAAAGTGTATGCCATAAATTTAAGTCATGATAAAACAACCACCATCTAATCCAAGTACTTCTCATCCAGAAGCAGAAGATCAAATAGACATCATTGCCCTAATCTCTAAAGTTTGGGCGGGTAGAAAATTTGTTATTAAATCAGCTATTGTTGCAGTCGTTATTGGTGTTCTAGTAGCTATTTTTACTCCTAATACCTATACAGCTTCTTCCATGTTTACCCCAAACTCTAGTGGTAGCTCATCTGGAGGTTCTAGTGGGTTAAAAGGATTGGCCTCATTAGCAGGGATCAATATTGGTTCTAGTATGGAGGGCGCTAAAGAAATTTCTCCGATGTTGTACGGAAAAATCCTGGAGAGCTACACCTTTAAAAAAGAATTGTTAGAGGCGCCTCTCAAGAACTTAGAAGGGGTAACTTCTCTTAGAGATTTTTTTGAAAAAGAAGCTTCCTCTTCTTCTTTTTTTGGAACAGTAAAAGAGTATACTATTGGTTTGCCTTCAAAAATTATTGGATGGTTTAAATCTGAACCCAAAGAAGCGTCTTTACAATCTATAGAAGGGATGAATACTATTTCAGAGGAAGAATTTGAGTATTTTAAAGGGATTGATGAAATGTTAACTCTAAACATCAATGACAAAGATGGGTATATAGAAATTACTGCTACTAGCAAGCTTCCTCAATTAGCAGCACAACTTGTTAAAAATGGAGAAAATATCTTACAGAATCAAATCATTGCCATTAAAACCAAGTCTAGTTCTGAATTACTAGCTTATCTAGAAGAACAATATACCATCAAAAACAAACTGTTAATTGAAGCGCAAGACAACTTGGCTAATTTTAAAGATCGGAATTTAAACATCTCTAGAAGTAGTTTTTCGAATGCGCAAACTCGTTTAGAGGCAGAACTTCAAGTAGCTACCTCTGTTTTTCAAAATGTGGTGACTCAGTTAGAGCAAGTAAAATTACAAGTGGCTAAAGATACCCCGGTGTTTTCTTTTTTGAAGCCTGTGGTGGTGCCAACAGAAAAATCTGCACCAAAACGTAGCCTCATTGTAATTATTTGGTTGTTTTTGGGGGTAGTTGTCAGTATTGGGTATTTGTTAGCTAAAGAACCAGTGCTAGATATGATCAAACAAATTAAAAATACTCCATCATAAATGACAGCCCTAGATTCTAAGAAATGGTTTGCGTTGTATACGAAACCTAGAACTGAAATCAAAGTCTCGCAAAGGCTGTCAGTTTTAGGGATAGAGAATTACACGCCCACTAGAATGGAGGTTAGACAATGGTCTGATAGAAAGAAAAAGATACTAGTGCCTTTATTGCCTTCTATGGTGCTTGTGAGTATTCATGAAAAGGAGGTAAACAAGGTGTTTGAGGTACCAGGTGTGGTTCGATTTTTATTTGAGAACCAAAAACGAGCTGAGGTTTCTAATGAAGAAGTGTTGGCAATGAAATATTATTTAGAGAACACCTATTACTCAAATAAAAAAGAACTATCAGTAGGTGAAACGGTGAAAGTTCCTTTATTAGAAGAGGAAGCAAGTGTAATCTCTGTGAAAGGAAAAAAATGTTTGGCTCAGTTAAAAAAACTAGGAGCCATCGTATCATTTCAACTGAATTAATCAGTTGTTTTTTTTGGGTTATATATTTCCATTACTGTGAGTAGTGATGGCGAAGCCGTATTATTAAGTAAGGTTTATAGTCTAAACAACTAGAGTATAACTTAAAAATAAAAAAAACTGACTACCGGTGGTAGTCGAGAAAAAATAAATTATGAAAGTAACTCTATTACTTCCAATGAAGGGGAACTCAGAAAGAGTACCTAATAAAAACTTGAAGTTGTTTAATGGAAAGCCATTATTTCATGCTATTATTGATGAATTAATTAATTCCAAATATATCAATAAAGTTATAATTAATACAGACAGTGATTTAATTGCTGAATCAGCAATTAATACATTTCAAGATTTTGTATCTATTCATAAAAGACCAAAAAACATTCAAGGAGATTTCGTGTCTATGAATAAAATAATTGAATACGATATTAATAATAGTGATTCAGATATTTATATTCAAACCCATAGCACTTCACCATTACTTGCTATTAAAAGTCTTGATGCTGCTATCGAAAAAATGATAAATAAGGCAACAGATTTTGATTCTATTTTCAGTGTTACTAAAATTCAGACTAGATTTTATGATAAAAATGGTAATCCTTTTAATCATGACCCCAAAGAGCTTCTTAGAACTCAAGATTTAGAGCCATTGTTTGAGGAGAATTCTGGTTTTTATATCTTTACGAAAGAATCTTTTAAAAACGCAAATAACAAAAGGATAGGGTTAAATCCTTTAATGTTCGAAATAGACAAAATTGAAGCCATAGATATCGATGAACCTTCAGACTTTACAATTGCAGAGACACTACATAAATTATTAAAATGATTTTAGATAAAGTAGAAAATAGTAGCAGGTATTTTAAGGCACCTATATTTGAAGAGATTTTTCAGAAACTCAAAGACTTTGATATTAATACACTTGATGGCACTTATAAAACACACGATTTATATTATTTTAAAGTAATGAGTTATGAAACGCAATTATCTCCAAAAATAATAGAATCTCATAAAAAAGAAGTTGATATTCAAATTTTACTCTCTGGAAAGGAACTAATAAAAATTTACAAAGAAGAGGATGTAAGTGTATTAGAAAAATACAATTCCAAAATTGATTGTCAATTTTATCAAGAATTATATTCCCCAATTTCAGAATTAATTCTTGAGCCAAATTATATGGCAGTTTTCTTCCCAAATGATATTCATGGGCCTTTATATGCTCACAATAAGAAAGTAGATAAATTAAAAAAAATTGTAATCAAAATAGATGAAACACTTTTCTCACAATAAGAGCATTCTTAAATCGAAATTAAAAAACAAAGAGCTTTCAATAGGTTCTTGGTTAACAATTCCACATCAAGCAGTAATTGAAATATTAAGCACTGCAGGTTTTGAATGGTTGACAATAGATATGGAGCACTCTCCTATTAGTATTGAGAGTATTATGAATTTAATAGGTCATATTCAAGGCAACGGCATGCAGGCTTTAGTTAGAGTCAGTAAAAATGAAGAAGTTGTTATTAAAAGAGTTTTAGATGCAGGAGCTGATGGAGTTATTGTTCCGATGATACGTAATAAGGAAGAAGCTAAGCAAGCTGTAGACTATGTTAAATATCCTCCAATAGGAAAACGAGGAGTAGGTTTAAACAGAGCTCAGAAATATGGAACTGCATTTGATACATATCAAGAGTGGGTTAAAGATGAAGTGGTTGTAATTGCTCAAATTGAACACATAGATGCTGTCAACAATTTAGAAGATATTTTTTCAGTTCCTGGAATAGATGGAATTATTGTAGGACCTTATGACTTATCTGCATCCATGGGGTATCCTGGAGAATATGACAGACCAGATGTACAAGCTGCATTGTTGAAAATTGATGAAGTAGCTAAAAAACTTGACAAACCTTTAGGTTTTCATGTCATTGATTCAGGTTATCAAAAAACATTAGAGAAAATTAATAAAGGATATTCTTTTCTTGCATTTAGCCTAGACTTTTTCTTTCTTGGAGATAAGGTCAGAGAAGAAATGAAATTACTTAAAAGTAAACTATCATGAAAAAGGTTTTAGTTTTTGGAGGATTTGGCTTTTTAGGACATTATTTAGTTCATGAATTATTGAACAGAGGTTATGAGGTAACTGTTGCAGATATCCATGAAAACGAAAAATTGGAGAGTAAAGTCACATATATTAAATGTGATATTACGAGTAAAGAAAACGTTGAAAATATTTTTGAAAATAAACAATTTGACGTTGTATACAATTTAGCTGGTTTTGCAAATTTAGACACAGCTATAAAGTATCCAATAGAAACGATTCAGCTAAACGTAATTGGAAATATGCATATTCTTGAACAATGTGTAAAAAACAATGTTTCTAGGTTTGTTTATGCAAGTAGCGCTTATGCAATGAGTAATAAAGGCTCCTTTTACGGAATAAGTAAACTAGCTTCTGAAAAAATTGTTGAAGAGTACTTGAAGAAATATAGTTTGCCTTTTACAATATTAAGGTATGGTTCAGTTTATTCTGAAAGATCATATAATAATAATTACATCTATAACTTAATTAGATCTGCAGTTTTAGACGGTGAAATTAATCACAATGGTGACGGAAATGAATTGAGAGAGTATATCCATGCAGCAGATGCTTCCAAACTTTCAGTAGATGTTATAGAATCAGAAGATTTTAAAAATCTTCACGTTATTCTTACAGGAAATGAACGCATGAAACGTTCTGATTTATTTAATATGGTTAAAGAAATATTAAATGATCAGGTAGAGATTAATTATAAAAATGATGGTTACCATAACCATTACAATTTCACACCCTATTCTTTTGAACCATCAGTAAGCAGGAAGCTTTCAGCAAATCCTCACATTGATATGGGACAAGGTTTATTAGAATGTGTAAGATCTGTTTATAAAAATGAAAAATAATTTTAAGCAAAATATTTTAAAAGAGAAAGAATTTGATTCATTTGCAGCGGAATTTCTATACAAAACGTTAAAAACACTTTCCGAAAATAAAAAAGATATTTCAATTGCTTTATCAGGAGGTTCAACACCACTACCTATTTTAAGTATTCTCAAAGGTTATGAACTTAATTGGGAATATTTTAATTTTTTTATGGTAGATGAAAGGAATGTTTCCATCTCAAGCTCTTCAAGTAACTATGGTAATATTGAAAAAGTGTTTTTTAGAGATGTGAATTCCTCAAGTTATTCTATGATAAAAGACAAACATTCTATTGAAGAGTGTGCCATTAATTACGAAAAATTACTATTCTCAAAAATTCCCTTAGGAGAATATAACTTGCCTGTTTTTGATTTAATTATTTTAGGTATTGGCGATGATGGTCATACGGCCTCACTATTCCCAGATACAAAAGGATTATATGAAAATAAAAAAGCAGTAATTAAAAATAGTGTTCCTCAATTAAAAACCGAGAGAATTACGTTAACATATCCAGTAATTTTAAACACTTCGAAGATTGTAATATTGGCAAAGGGAGAAAGCAAAGAAAAAATACTAAAAGAGATAAAAATAGGTAAAGGAAATCATTATCCTATAACTCGCATTATTAATTCAAAAGTTGACACAACTTTTATTTTAGGAATAAATTAAATATGAATATTAAGAATATATTTTTTGATTTTGATGGAGTAATAGCAGAATCTGTGAGCGCTAAAACCGAAGCTTTTGAAGAAATGTATCTTCCATATGGTAAAGATATTGCTGCGAAGGTTGTTGATTATCATAAATTACACGGGGGAGTTTCTAGGTATGAAAAGTTTAAATATTTTCATAAAGAATTTTTAAATGAAGTAATTAGTCAAGGGAAAGTTGATGAATTGGCCATTCAATTTTCAAATATAGTTTTAGATAAAGTAATTAATTCTGAAGAAGTTTTAGGTGCAAATTATTTTATAGAAAAATATCATACAAAGTTTCATTTCTGGGTTATTACAGGAACACCAACTAAAGAGATTGAGGTGATTGCTGAAAAAAGAAAATTGACTAGCTTTTTTATTGGATTACACGGTTCACCAAACAATAAGAGGTATTGGACAGAAAATTTGATTGAAAAACACAAATTAAACCGAGATGAGATCATTTTTTTAGGAGATGCAACTACCGATATGGATGCTGCTAATTTTTCAAAAACTCATTTTGCCTTGAGAGAAAATGATGAGAATAAAGAAATCTTTAAAAACTATAAAGGCCTTAGATTTAAAGACTTTTATCAATTAGAAAAAATTTTAAATATTATATAAATGAAAATTTTATTGACTACTACTTCCTTTCAAGATACTCCGGGAAAACATCATGATTTATTAAATTCTCAAAATTGGGATATTGATTACTTAAGAGGTCCAGTAGAACAAAGTGTTTTATTACCAATTATTCATAAATATGATGGTGTTATTTGTGGTGATGACGAATATACCAGAGAAGTCATAAAGGCAGGTAAAGAAGGAAAATTGAAAGTACTTTCAAAATATGGAGTAGGTTTAGATAGAATTGACCTTGAGGCAGCAAAAGAATTTGGTATTGGAGTTACCAATGTACCTGGAATAAATCAAGTATCTGTATCAGAACATGTACTCGCATTATTATTTACATTTTCTAAAAATATACATCTTCAATATAATTCAGTACAAGCAGGTAGTTGGAAAAGAGAGATTGGTTCTGAGATACAAGGTAAAACATTGGGTATAATTGGGCTTGGAGCTGTTGGTAAGGAACTAGGGAAAAAAGCTGGTGCTCTAGGAATGAAAGTTATGGCCTATGACATATTTAAAGATCAAGAATTTTTAGATAAATATTCAGAGATAAATTTCACTACAGATATAGATGATATTTATAGTAAATGTGATGTTATTAGCCTGCATCTTCCTCATACAAAACAAACAGATAAATTAATAAATGATATTGTTATAACGACAAAGCTTAAAAAACAACCAATCATTATTAATACTGCTAGAGGGAAGCTTATTGACCCAGTAGCAGTAATTTCAGGAATTAAAAATAAATTAATTAAAGGTTATCTATGTGATGTATTGGAGACCGAACCTATTTTAGAGAATGAAATTTTGTTAGGAATAGAAAATATAATAATTACACCTCATGTAGGTTCAAGAACCTATGAAAATGTTCAAAATCAAGGTTTGAAATCAATTTTGAACCTTATTAATTTGCTTAATGATTAATTTTTTTAAAAACCCAACTTATTCTTCCTGGATTTATACTTTGACTAGAAGTGCACTGCTTTTAGGCTTAACTACCTTAGTTCTTATTAAATTTAATAAGGAGGAGATTACATTATGGTATTTATTTTCTGCTATTATTGGTTTTTCGCACCTAATGGATCTTGGCTTTTCGTCAACTATAATCAGATTTACTTCCTACTTAAGAGTCAAAGAAGATAATGTTTTTTTAATTAAATCTCTGTTTAATTCATTCTCATCTATCTATTTTATATTATCTGTTTTAGTTTTTTTAATTCTAATTGTTGTATATTTTATTAGTGTATCTCCTTTGGAATTAAATCTAATAAACAAAATTGAATTAAATATAGCTTATTTATCAATACTGTTTTTTACACCAATCATTTTTTTTTTAAAAAAAAATGATTCCTTTTTAAAGGGTTATAATAAAGTTGCACTTTATAATAATTGGAATTCTGTTCTTTATGTTATCAATGCTCTAGTTCTCATAACACTTCTTCTTTTAAACTGCAAGTTTTATATATTGATTATCGTACAACAAGCCTTACTATTTGTAAACTCAATTAAGAACTTCTTCTTAGTTAAAAAAAATATTCTTGAGGGATTAAGTTTTTTTCAATTTAATTGGGATAAAAATAAATTACTTGAAATATGGAAGCCAACATGGAAAACCGCCTTAATTAGTCTCTCCTCTACTGGATCCACAAGTTTCATAAATATAATGGCTCCTCGATTTTTTGGAGTAGAAATGGGTGGGATTTATTTATTTAGCATGAAATTAATTCAAATAATAAATGAATTTTCATATGCTCCATTTTATTCTTACATACCAGAATATATTTCATCTTTCAAAAAGGGGTTTACACATACAGATATAAAAAAATTAGAAAAAGGACTTCTAACATCATTGCTTTTTTTGGGGATAGGAATAATTATTTTAGATTCATTTGTAAATTTAACATTGACTTATTTTGATAATGAGATGGAATTTTTATCATCAGAAATAGTTAAGTTCATATTTATCTCTATCATTCTAGAAAGGTATGCAGGAATGAATTCACAGATCATAATGTTTGATAATAATATAAATCATTTTGTTGCTTATATTATTTCTGCTATAATTCTAATATCTGGAATTATATTTTTTAAGAGCTATGGATTAATCATTATTCCTCTTAGTGGTATCACAGCTTATTTATTTCTAAATATTTCTATAGCTAAGAAATCAAGAAAGGTATTAAAATTTAGTAAAAGTAAAATGAAAAAAAAGTTTGCTCTAGTTGTTTTGATTGCAATTGTAGGTTATTTAATAATTAATTAATGAAAAAAAATATAAAAAAATTACTTTATTTAGCAGTAAATTTTATGTCTTGGATTTACAGACAGTTCTATTATTTAAAGAACTTTAATAAGCCTAAAGTTTTAATTTTTACAGATTCGAGGGGGTTTGAAATATCTAAAATCTCTAATAGAAAAGCACCTTTTAATTCCTACTTAGACTATTTTGTAAAAAATTATCGTAGTCAGGTATTTATATGTCCTGAGAAACACACTACTTTTTTTGATTTCTTTGACAAAATAAATCGAAAGGATTTATCTAAGTTTAAACATATAATTTCTCATGTTGGAGTTGTTGATTTTAGTCCAAGACCTATTTCTGACATAAACAGTATTCTAAAATTAAAAAAAAAGAAAATAACAAATGTTTTTGGAGTTGATTTCTACAAAAAATTATTAGCATCTCCTCATTATGAAACAAAATATTTTGGTGAAAAGACATGTTCAATAATACACGAAAATAATATTCCAAGAATAGCAGAAGAACTAAATAAATTAGAAAATTTAATTTGGATTAGTTGTAATCCTGTTATTAATGAATGGAAAGGGAATTATACTAGAGAGCGTCCAAAGAACATAAATATTGTTAATGAGAAAAGTAAATCTATTCTATCAAATTTATTGGATAAAATAAAAGTTATTGACTTTACTGATTTTTCAAAAGACGATGTGATGAAATATACCTGCGATAATATTCATTTATCACCGATAGGGATGAGTTTTCTCGAACAAGAAATTAAAAACATTTTATGAAAAAGGGAATATCATTTATATGTGCTGTTCATGGTATTGACAAATTTGAATATCTAGAAAAACTAATTAAATCTATAATTTTAGAAAAAAAAATAGATAAGCAATTAATCATTGTTGATCAGAATGAAGGGAGTGATTTGGAAGACTTTTTGAAGTTTAATTTCACGTTCAAAAAAAAAAATTTTGATCTAT